>NZ_JBFBGL010000037.1:0-85186 GCF_040684635.1 Amycolatopsis sp. NPDC089917
GAACTGCTCCGGATACTTCGAACGAGACACCAGGACATCCTCCCTCCAGACCACTGTCTGGAATCAAGGTGTCCGCACCACAGGGGCAACTCCACACACGTGTTCGCCGTTCAATCACGCGAGTTCGCCGTCTGATCACGGGTGCGCGCTCGATTCGTCCTCCGGTCGCGGCGGCCCCAGATACATGAAGGCCCCCTTCCTTGCGCCTGGCGCAAGGAAGGGGGCCTTCATGTACTTAGGCAGACTCAGCCCTTGAGCAGGGCGCGCGCCATGACCATGCGCTGGATCTGGTTGGTGCCTTCGTAGATCTGGGTGATTTTCGCGTCGCGCATCATGCGCTCCACCGGGAAGTCGCGCGTGTAGCCCGCGCCACCGAAGAGCTGCACCGCGTCCGTCGTGACCTGCATCGCGATGTCCGACGCGTACGCCTTCGCGGCCGCGGCCACGTAGCCGCCGCGCTTGTCGCCACGCTCGGTCGCCGCGGCGGAGGCGTAGACGAGGTTCCGGGCGGCCTCGATCTTGATGCCCATGTCGGCCAGCATGAACTGGACGCCCTGGAACTCCGAGATCGACTTGCCGAACTGCTTGCGCTCCTTGACGTACGCGACGGCCGCGTCGAGCGCGCCCTGCGCGATGCCCAGCGCCTGCGCGCCGATGGTCGGGCGGGTGTGGTCGAGGGTACGCAGCGCGGTCTTCAGGCCGGTGCCGGGCTCGCCGATGATGCGGTCGGCCGGGATGGTGCAGTTCTCGAAGTGGATCTCGCGGGTCGGCGAGCCCTTGATGCCGAGCTTCCGCTCCTTCGAGCCGACGGTGAAGCCGGGGTCGTCCTTGTGCACGACGAACGCGGAGATGCCGTTGGCCTTCTTCTCGGCCTCGGGGTCGGTCACCGCCATCACGGTGTACCAGGACGATTCACCCGCGTTGGTGATCCAGCACTTGGTGCCGTTCAGCACCCAGTGGTCGCCGTCGAGCTTCGCGCGGGTGCGCATCGAGGCGGTGTCCGAGCCGGCTTCGCGCTCCGAAAGCGCGTAGGACGCCGAGGCCTCACCGGAGGCGATCGAAGGCAGGACGAGCTTCTTGAGGTCTTCCGACGCCGAAAGGATGATCGGCACCGTGCCCAGCTTGTTGACCGCCGGGATCAGCGACGCCGACGCGTCGACGCGCGCGACCTCTTCGATCACGATGCAGGCGGCGATGGCGTCCGCGCCCTGGCCGTCGTAGGCCTCTTCGATGTGGACGGCGTTGAAACCCGACTTGACCAGCGCGTTGTACGCCTCGATCGGGTAGCGCTCGTCCTCGTCGACCTCGGCCGCGTACGGCTCGATCTCCTTCTCCGCGAGGGCACGCACCGCGGCCCGCAGCTCCTCGTGCTCCTCGGCAAGCTGGTACAGACCCGGGCCGTCAGACACCTTCGTCACCTCTTCTAAGCGCGTTTGGGAGTTTGTCCGATGTTAGCGCTCGTTCACATCGTGCGACATCGCGAGCGCTTGTGTCTTTGACCGCAAAGTCCGTACGTTCGGGTGATGCAGCTCACCCCGTTCCCCCGGTCGCTCGACTATCCCGAGGTCCCCGTCGGCTCGGTACTGGCCGGAGCCGCTGCCCGCTGGGGCTCCCGCACGGCCTTCGCCCACGGAGACCGCAGCCTCACCTTCGCCGAGACGTACAGCGCAGCCTGCCGGTTCGCGAACGCCCTGCGTGCCGAGGGCATCGGCCGGGGCGACGTCGTGGCGCTCCACCTGCCGAACTGTCTGGCGTACCCGATCGCGTACTACGGGACGCTGCTCGCGGGTGCCACCTTCAGCCCGGCGAATCCCCTGCTCCCGCCGGACGACCTCGCCTTCCAGCTGGCCGACGCCGGCGCCGTCGCCGCCGTCACGGTCGGCCCGGTCGCCCGCGTGCTGGCGTCCGTCCGTGACCGGACCTCGGTCCGGCTGAGCATCGTTGTTCACCCGCCCGAGGGTCTGGCCGAGGGCGAGGTCGAGTTCACGGAGTTCCATTCCGGTCACTCCGACCAGCGGCCGGACGTGGAGATCGACATCTACCGCGACCTCGCCCATCTGGCGTACACCGGCGGCACCACCGGACGATCGAAGGGTGTCTGCCTGCCGCACCGGAACGTCGTGGTCAACAGCCTGCAAAGTTCCTGCTACCGGCTGGGCGCGATCCCCGCCGTCGACGCCTCGGGCGAGGTGATCGTCGAGCAATTCGGCGATCCGGACGAATGGCCGTCCCGGATCGGCAGCGGGATCGCCCTCAACCTGACGCCGTGGTTCCACGCGATGGGGACCATCGCCGCGCTCAACGTGCCGCTGCTCGACGGCGGCACCATCGTCCTGCACGACCGCTTCGACCCGGCCGCGTACGTCGCCGACGCCGAGCTACTGCGGGTCACCACCATCGGCGGCGCGCCCGCGCTGTTCGCCGCACTGCTCGCCTGCCCCGAGTTTCACACAGCCGACCTGTCTTCGGTACTGACCATCGGTTCCGGCGCGGCGCCGATGAACCACGAGATGATCCGCGCCCTGCGGAACCGCTTCCCCGGCGTGCTCATCATCGAGGGCTACGGCCTGACCGAGGTCACCATGGGCGCCGTCATCGCGCCGTCCTATCGCTCCGCCGTCAGGAAGGTCGGGTCGGTCGGACTGCCGCTGCCCGACACCGAGGTCAAGATCGTCTCGGCCGAAGGCGGCGGAGATCCTTTGCCCGCCGGGGAAAGCGGCGAGGTGTGCCTGCGCGGCCCGCAGGTGATGACCGGCTACCGCAACCGCCCCGAGGAAACCGCGTCCGCGCTCGTCGACGGCTGGCTGCACACCGGCGACATCGGCCTCCTCGACGAGGACGGCTACCTGTCCATTGTGGACCGCAAGAAGGACATGCTGCTGTACAAGGGATACAACGTCTTCCCGCGCGAACTCGAAGAGCTGCTGATCACCCTGCCCGGCGTCACCGCCGCGGCCGTCGTCGGCAAACCGGACACCGAGGTCGGCGAACTGCCGGTCGCGTTCGTGGTCCGCAGCGACGAGAACGTCACGGCCGAGCAGCTCCTGGAGGCCGTCGGCGCCCGCGTGCTGCCGTACAAACGGCTGCGGGCGATCCACTTCGTCGACCAGATCCCGGTTTCGGCGGCGGGGAAGGTACTCAAGCTGGAGCTGCGAAAGCAGCTCGCCGACTGACGCTCAGCGACCGCGGAGGTTGCCGATCACGAACTCCGCGGCCTTGAGCGCCGCCGCGCACCGATCGTCGCCCCAATACTGCGACTTGGCGTCGTTGACCTGGGAGTACCGGAACTCCAGCAGTTCGGTGTCCGTGACTCCGACCTCGACGGTGCAGGCCTTGAGCGTGGAGCCGTTGTACTCGAAGACCGGCGGGTTCCCGACCTGTTCGACCGCGGGAAGACCGCTGATCGACAACTCCCGCCAGTGGGAAAACTTCGCCGGATCTTCGCTCCGCCGAGTGATCCGGTCGCTGAAGTTCCCCGTTGCCGCGTCCGGGATTCCGACCACCAACGAACCAGCTCGCGATTTGTCCCACTTACAGGCGCGGTCGTACCCGATGCTGTACGACTCCGATCGCACATCCTCCGGCGGATCAGCGATCAGCGCGGCGACGTCCGTGCGCTTCAGGGCATCGCAGGGATTCAACTTGAAAGAATCCAGAGGCAGCGGATCCCGCACCGGAGTAGCCGGAATCACGTCACCGACACGGGCAGCCGCAGGCCGGTCATCGAGGAGCGGCTTTGACTTCCCGATGCCGCAGCCCGCAGCCAAGGACGCCGCCAAGAAGATCGCGCCGGCCAAGTACGTCGAACGCACGGTGATTCCTTTACTCTGGAACGGCATCAGGTTCGATCTTCCACTGTTTCTGATTGTCCATACCGGAATTCGAAGGCAGGTCGGGAATTTCAATGAAGTTGGTACCGATCTGCTCGAATCCAACTGCCGCACCGAAAAACTTACCCATTTGCTCTGCGGCAGACGCGAGCAATCCAACGAAGCTTTCCACCAATGTCCCGAACGCTTCGATGATGGTGTCGATGACGTCGGACCACATGATGGCATTGAGACCGGGAACCACTGAGGCGACCGCCGCGAGCAGCGCTTTCACATCAATGGTCGCGAGTCGCCCGGCGCAGGTTCCAAGAAATTCGATGGCCTTGGCGTATGTCTCGACAATGATTTGTCGCACATCCGACAGCACCTCGGATACACTCGCGACGGCTTCCTGCTCCTTCTCAAGGGAATTGGTCACGCTGGAGGCGTAAGTGGTGAACTGATCCGCAGCACGACCCGACCAGGTGCCGGCCAGAGACTGCACCGCCTTGCCGACATCATCGTAGGCATCGCGCATCGCCCTGCTCGTCGCGAATCGGTGAATCATCTCTTGCATTCGATTGGGATTACCCAGAAGCTTGTCACGAACATCGTCCAGCAGATGCAAGATGTCCGGGCGACCGATAAAGGGAAGATTCGCGAATTCGCGAATCTTCGCGTCCGCAACCTGCGGATATTCCGGCGGAGAACCGATAGTAGAGGTCATTTTCAGTTTCCGCCCTTCTCAAGATCGCGCAGCCGCTTGTAGTACTCGTCATCCTGGGCGTCGTAATAGTCGGCAGCCTTGTCCATCGCGCCGCCGAGCGCCATCAAGCGTTCGAAGTTCCTCCTGCTCTTGTCCTGCATATCCGCGATCATCCTGGCGAAGGCTCCAGCGATATCCACCCGTTCGCCCAGCATTCCCACGTCATTCGGGCCGAGATACAAGTCATTCAAATCGCGATCGGCGAAATCGCGGAGAACTCCACCGGCATGATAGATGCCTTCTGTCGCATTACGCAGTGATTCCGGGTAGACCTCATAGCCGGAATCACTGGAGCCCAGAGGATTGGACAACGTCAACTTTCCACTCTCCTCGATGCTTCTGCGATCATCGCGTCCTGCCTGACGGACGCAGCGTGCTCCGCGTCGTTAATGGCTCGCAGGACGTGTCCGGCCAGACTGGCGCCAGTCTGTGTTCCCACCGCATCGCGATTCAAATCGATCGACAACAGGGAACCTGAGCCCGCCACGGTTACGGTCCCCAGGCCGGCGCCGATGTTCTTGATCAAAGGCGATCTGCGGCCGCTTTCAGCGGCCTGCTCCGTGGCGATGACACTGGCATCGATCTCTTTGGCCAGGTTGTAGAGCCTGTCGTAGGTGTTCACCGGCGGTCGTCCTCCTCGTCGGAAAGAAAGTCGACCTCGTCGAAGTTTTCCTCGTAATCGGCTTCGTCACGAGCCGACCTTGGCGTCGGCCTCGGACTTGCATGATCGGCTCTGTCCCGGGAAACGCCAGGATGCGAGCTGGGCCGCGTACCGAATAGAGCGTTCACTTCGGGACCGGATGCCTCCAGCGCCGCGTTACGAGCCGCTTGGACGGCCACCACGATGCCGACCCCCAGTTCGGGCCTGCGAACACCGCTCAGCGCGGCATCGTCGATGCGGAGATCGACCAGCCGTCCTCGTCCGGTTACCGTAGCCGCGATCAGGCCGTCGGCGGATCGGCCGGCATATCTGGCGGCGGCCAGCCGAGTATCCAGGTCCGCGGCCTTTTCGCGCAGAGCGCGCAGTCTGTTCGGTGCCGTCATGAGCGCACCACGAAACCAACCATCATGTCCCCTCCTCCACTACCGGCCATTCTGACCGGCAGTGCCCACCCGACACCCTACTGTGACGATCTACGTCCGCAAGTGGTTCCGGCGCATTCAGAGGACGAAATGCGTCAGCCTTCGACGCGTTTGCGCAGGGCCGCGTCCTTGTCGAGCACGAGCTGCGCGAGATCCGCCTGGAACTGCGCCATCTTCGCCTGCAGCCCCTCGTCGGACGCGGCGAGGATGCGGACCGCGAGCAGTCCGGCGTTCCGTGCCCCGCCGACGGAAACGGTCGCGACCGGGACGCCCGCCGGCATCTGCACGATTGACAGCAACGAGTCCATGCCGTCGAGGTACTTCAGCGGCACCGGCACCCCGATCACCGGCAGCACCGTCGCCGAGGCGACCATGCCCGGCAGGTGCGCGGCACCGCCCGCGCCCGCGATGATCGCACGCACGCCGCGCGAAGCGGCCGAAGTCGCGTAGTCAAGCATCCGTTGCGGAGTACGGTGCGCCGAGTAGACACCGACCTCGTATTCGACACCGAACTCGGCCAGCGCCTGCCCGGCCGCTTCCATCGTCGGCCAGTCCGAATCGCTGCCCATGATCAGGCCAACCTGCGGCGACATTCCTACTCCTAGTGGATCTCGTAGCCGTCGAGCCAGACGGCGTGGGAAAGCCAGTGCGCGGCGAGCAGCGCGCGGTCGCGCAACTCCTCCATGCGTTCGCCCACGAGGTTGACGTGGCCGAGTTTGCGGCCGGGACGTTCGCCCTTGCCGTACAGGTGGACGCGGATGTCGGGGTACCGCGCGAACAGGTGGTGCAGCCGCTCGTCCGGCCCCATCTCCGGCGCCTCGGGAGCGCCGAGGACGTTCGCCATGACACAGGCGGGGGCGATCAGGTCGGTCAGCCCGAGCGGGTAGTCGAGCACGGCCCGCAGGTGCTGCTCGAACTGCGACGTCCGCGAGCCGTCCTGTGTCCAGTGTCCCGAGTTGTGCGGGCGCATGGCGAGTTCGTTGACCAGGAGGCCTTCGTCGGTCTCGAACAGCTCGACGGCGAGCAGCCCGGTCACGTTCAGGGTGGCCGCGATCCGCAGCGCGAGGTCCTGCGCCTCCTGCGTGCGCTCGACGCTCAGCCCCGGCGCCGGGGCGAGCACCTCGGTGTTGATCCCGCCGGACTGCACGGTCTCCACGACCGGCCACGCCGCGCCCTGCCCGAACGGGGACCGGGCCACCAGCGCGGACAGTTCGCGCCGCATGACGACCTTTTCCTCGACCAGCAAAGGAGTTCCGGCGTCGAGCAGTTCGGGGACGGTCTCGCGCGCGTGCTGCGCGGTGTCGAGCATCCAGACCCCGCGGCCGTCGTAGCCGCCCTGCGCCGCCTTGAGCACCACCGGCCAGGAGTGCTTGTCGGCGAAAGAGATTACATCGTCCACAGAGGACACTTCGGCGAAGTCCGGGCCGGGGATCTCCAGTCCGGCCATCATCTCGCGCATGACGAGCTTGTTCTGCGCCATCGACAACGCGGCCGGATCGGGCCGGATGGTGACGCCTTCCATCGCGAGCGTCAGCAGGTGCTCGCCGGGAACGTGCTCGTGGTCGAAGGTCAGCACGTCGACCCCGGCGGCGAACGAGCGCAGCGCTTCGAGGTCGGTGTGGTGGCCGTGCACGACCTCGCCCGCGACGAGGCCGGCGGATTCGTTCTCCCCGGCGGCCAGCACGCGCAGGGACTGGCCGAGGGAGATCGCCGCCTGGTGGGTCATCCTGGCCAGCTGTCCGCCGCCCACCATGCCCACGATCGGAAGACCGGTTCGTTTGTCCATAACAGGGAGCAGATTACTTGGCCGCCACCGTCGCGACCTGGGCGGACCCGCGTCGCAGCTCCCGCACGGCCAGGCCTGTGATGGCGATCGCAGCGGTGAGGACGTAGACGTTGCCCAGCAGCGACCAGCCCGGTCCCCAGCCGAACTCGGTCACCCCGCCGTTGGGCACGAACATGATCACGCCGCTCGCGAACAGCACCGCGACGCCCGCGGCCGGAACCCACGACCGGCGGATGACGAGCAGGACGAGCAACGGCACCGTCCACACCCAGTGGTGTGACCACGACACCGGCGAGACCAGCAGCCCGTAGAACGCGGTCACCAGCAGCGCGCCGACCGCGTCGCCGCGGCGGTGCAGGCGCACGACCAGCCAGACGGCGGGGACGGCCAGGACGGCGGCGATCGCGATGGCCACCGTCAGTGACCAAGGCGCGAGTTCCGAAGCGCGGGTCACCAGGCCGTTGAGTGACTGGTTGAAGATCCAGTGCACGGAGCCGACCCGGCTGGGGTCGGTCGCCGACTCGGTCCAGAACTGGACGGCGTCGCCGGGGATCACCGCGAACATCACGGCTTCGAGCCCGGCGAACGTGCCGAGCGCGCGCAGCGCGTCCTTCCAGCGGCCGGTGAACAGCAGATGCGGCACGAAGATCAACGGCGTCAGCTTGATCGCGGCCGAGATCCCGATCAGGACCCCGGCCCAGCGCGAGCCGCGCGCCGAAAGCACCAGGACGTCGAGGACGATCAGCGCCATCAGAATCAGGTTGATCTGCCCGAGGAAGATCGTCTTCCAGACCGGCTCCAGCGCCAGCGCGCCCGCCGTGGCCAGCGGCAGAACCCACCATCGGGTGATCGGGGCGCCGCAGGCGCGGGCGACCACCGAGATCACGACGCTCAGGCAGACCAGGGAGAGCGCGCCGGCGACGCCCCAGGTCAGCCCCGCCGGGACGATCGCGAGCGGCAGGAACAGCGGCGCCGCGGCCGGGGTGTAGGTGAACGGCAGCAGCACCCACGGCGGCAGCGTCGTCAGCGCTTCGCGCGTGTAGAGCGGTTCGCCCTTCAGCAGCGTGAGGGCGCCGGCGCGGTAGACGGCGCTGTCCGCCCCCAGGTGCCATTCGCCGAGCCAGGCGACGACGCCCAGCGCGAGCATCGCCAGCGCGAGCGCGCCCGCCAGCGTGACCCCGACGAACCGGGGCTCAGCCGCCGGACGCGACTTCAGCATGTTTTTCTTCGTCCCCCGAGCCCTGCTTGCGGCGCAGGTACCACCAGCGTCCGGCCAGCGCGAGCGCCAGCACCAGCGGCATGAAGATGTACGCGCTGCCGAGGATGTTCTGCCACACCTTCCAGTGCAGCTCGACGTTGCGGCCGTTCGGCAGGATCAGCAGCACGCAACTGATGAAGACGAAGAACACCGCGAAGGTGCCGAGCCAGCGTTTCCAGGCGGTGGCGGGCGTGGTCTTCGGCAGGCGCGAGACCAGCAGGACGACCAGCGGCGCCACCCACACCCAGTGGTGGGTCCAGGAGATCGGCGAGATCAGCAGGATCCAGAACGCCGTCACCAGCATCGCCGCGAGCGCCTGCCCCTTGCGGTGGAACCGCAGGACCAGCCAGATCGCCGGGATCGCGAGCAGCGCGCCGATCCCCATCGCCGCCTTCGACGCCCAGGGCGCGAGCTCGGTGAAGCGGTTCATCAGCGCGTTCAGCGACTGGTTGCCCGCCCAGTGCACCGGGCCGATGCGGCCGGTGTCGGGCAGCGTGTAGGTCCAGTACCGGGCCGCGTCGTGCGGGATGATCAGGAACATCAGGCCCTGCATCACGATGAACGTGATGAGCCCGCGGACGGCGTCCATCCGGCGGCCGGTGATGAACAGATGCCCCAGGAAGACGATCGGGGTGAGCTTGACCGCGGCCGCGACGCCGACGAGCACCCCGCCCCAGCGGCTGCCCCTGGCCCCGATGACCAGGATGTCGAGCATCACCAGCGCCATCAGGATGATGTTGATCTGGCCGAGGAAGATCGTGCGCCACACCGGTTCGAGGCCGAGGAAGACCAGGAAGAACGCGATGGTGGACCGGGCGGGCGAGGCCCACCAGCGGGGACCGTCGGTCGAGGGCTTCGGCAGCGCGCCGATGGCGATCCGGACGCACAGCGCCAGCGCGAGCAGCGAGACCGCGGTCAGGAGCCCCCAGGCGACCTGCGTCGGGACCAGCGCGAGCGGGATGAACAGCAATGCCGCCGTCGGCGGGTAGGTGAACGGCAGCAGCGCCCACCACGGTTCCACCGGAAGGGTGTTCGCGTCGTACAGCGGATCGCCGTTGAGCAGTGTCTCGGCACCGGCGCGATACACCGCGCTGTCCACGCCGAGCACCCAGTCGTGCTGCCAGCCCCAGATACCGAAACCGATCGCGACCAGCGGGATCACCGACAGGATCAGGATCGACCTCGGCCGGACGGACAAGCGGGCGAGCGACCTCCGCAACGACAGACGATGCTGCGGTCGGCTCGCCGTAACGTCGCCGTTGGTGTCGGCGGGAACAGTCCGGGTCACGCAAACAGGAAATCATGAACCGGGTCGTCGCTGGTCCGCAGGGTCGCCGTGACCTGGAGAACGTCTTGCGATAACCCGGCTCAGGACCGCGCGAGGGAACCGAGGAGATCGCACGCCTGGTCGTAGGTCGCCGGGAGCCGGACGGCCGAGATCTGCGGACGGCCGGTGTCCCGCAACTGGGCGTCCACCGAAAGCCGCTCGTTGAGCGCCCTTCGCAGCGCGACGCCGGACGAAGCGAGCCTCGCGTCCTTCGACACCAGCGCGCCCGCGACGGACGGCCCGAGCGACGCGACGCTCTCCCCGCCGTCGAACACCTGCTTCAGCGCGTCCGCGACCAGGATCATCCCGGTCAGCCGGGGCCAGCCCGCGACCGAACTGAAGTCCATCGAGACCACGAGCAGGGTGTACACGTCCGCGACCGGCCGTTCGTCACGGCGGGCCTGGCGGTACAGCTCACTCAACCGGGTCCTCAGGTACGCGGCGGTGGGCAGTCCGGTGAGCGGTTCGGTGACCTCGGTGTTCACGAGCTGATCGGTCGCGACGTCCGCCCAAGCCAGCGCGGTCACCCGGAGTAACCGGGAAGGCGTGGTGTCGACATCCGGTGCGACGAACCCGTCGACCGCGTCCGGGTCGGCGAGCACGGCGTGCAACGCCGCGAGGTCCGCGAGCGTCTCCGCCAGCCCGGCACCCGCCGCGGCGCGCGCCCGGCCGAGTCCCGCGAGCGCGGTTTCCGCCACCTCCGCGGAGGCGACCCGGCCGTTCTTGATCACCGCGGCGCAGACGGCGTCGACCTCGGGGAGGCCCCAGTCGCTGGGGAAACGCCAGCCCGCGGCCAGACTGGCCGTCCGCCAGCGGGCCCGCAGGGCGCGAAGAGAGCGATCTCGTTCGAACCGGTTCCAGGCGGCTTGCCCGTCGGGCGCACCAGTCGCCGGTACGTCCACTGCCCACCGCCCCTTCCGTTCCGGATCTTTTCGATCTTGCGATCGCTTCACGGTGGGGACGCCGGTCCACGCCGTGCGTGACGGCGTTTTCCAAGGATCTTTCCGAACTCTTCGGTAACCCGTCACGGGTGAAGGTGTTGGGCTCTCCGGGTCATCGGCAGGGCCGCGAGGTGACGTGCGTCGCCCGGTCCGTCACACTGAGCGTGTTCGGGCGTTAGGAAGAGTAGACCCGCCTAACCCGCATGATGAAGGAGTCCCGTGTCCACCGTTCCCGCCGATCTCTCCGGTAAGAGTGACGCCGAGCTGATCGCCGAGGTGCGTGACGGGAAGATCGCGTCTTACGGAACGCTCTACGAACGTCACGCCGGCGCGGCCCACAATCTCGCCCGCCAGCTCGCCCGTTCGAGTTCCGAAGCCGACGACCTCGTTTCGGAAGCCTTCGCGAAGGTGCTGGACACGCTGCGCGGCGGCAAGGGCCCCGACGCCGCTTTCCGCGCGTACCTGCTGACAGCGCTCCGGCACACCGCCTACGACAAGACGCGCAAGGACAAGCGCGTCGACCTGAACGAGGACATGTCCGACGTCGGCGGCGCCGTCGGCGAAGCGCTGACGGTCCCTTTCTCCGACACCGCCGTCGCCGGGCTCGAGCGCACGCTCGCCGCGAAGGCGTTCGCCCGGCTGCCCGAACGCTGGCAGGCGGTGCTGTGGCACACCGAGATCGAGGGGCAGACCCCCGCCGAGGTCGCACCGCTGCTGGGGCTGACCGCGAACGGCGTCTCCGCGCTCGCCTACCGCGCCCGTGAGGGCCTGCGGCAGGCGTATCTGCAGGTCCACCTGGCCGAGAACTCCGCCGAACGCTGCCGCGCGAGCGCGGACAAGCTCGGCGCGTGGACCCGCGACGGGTTGTCCAAACGTGAACGCGCCCAGGTGGAGAGCCACCTGGACGAATGCGAGAAGTGCCGCGCGCTGGCCGCGGAGCTGGCCGACGTCAACACCGGTCTGCGCGGGATCATCGCGCCGATCGTGCTCGGTGGCGCGGCTCTCGGTTACCTGGCCACGGCCGGGGCGGGCAAGGCGGCCGCGGCCACCGCGGCCGGGGCGGCCGTCACCGCGGGCACGACTTCGGCCGCCGCGGCCGGTGCGGCGGGTTCGAACTCGGGCGGCGCCGCCGGTGCCGCCGCGGCCGGACCGCGCCAGTTCGCCACCGTGGCCGGATCGGGCGCGGCCATCGTCGCCGCCGTCGCGGTGGCGCTCGCCGCCGGTGGCGGCACCCAGGAGATCCCGGCGGCCGCGGCCGTCCCGCCGCCCGCCGTGGCACCGGCTCCCACTCCGGTGAACCCGCCTGCCGTTCCTCCGGTGGCCCCGCCCCCAAAGCCGGTGCCGCCGCCCGCTCCGCCCGCGGAACAGCCGCCGCCCGCCCAGCCGACTCCTCCGCAGCAGCCACCGCCCGCCGAGCCGCCCGCTTCTTCACCGGTGATCCCGGCGCCTCCGGCGATGACGGCGTCGACCCCGCCGGGCGGTGTCCAGCTCAAGCCCGGCGAGGCCGCCGACCTGCCGATCACAGTCCGCAACGACGGCGGATCGAAGTCCGAGCCCGTGGCGGTTTCCCTGAACCTGCCGAAGGGCGTGAGCGCCGTTCCCGCCGCCGGCGGCGGTGGCGCGATGGGCGTCAACGGTTTCCGGCAACAGGGACCGGCCCCGATCGCGGTGAGCTGCCCCGGTGGCACCGGCACGGTGACCTGCAAGACCGGTACCGGCCTCGAACCGGGACAGTCCGCGGTGCTGAAGTTCCGGCTGCTCGCCGACGAAACGGCCACGGACGGCAGCACGGTGACCGGTTCGGTGACGGCGGGCGCGCAGATCCAGGTGTCGGTCGCGGTGAAGGTCAAGGTGCCGAAGCCGAAGCCGCCGCAGGACGCGCTCACGCTCTCGGCCAAGACCGATCTCGTCTCGATGTACCCCTGGAACCGCCATCCGCTGGTGCAGGTGACCGTGACGAACACGGGCGAGTCGGCGAAGCCGGTGACGATCACCCTCGACCAGCGCCTGCTCTTCTCCTGGAGCTGGTCCGGCATCCGGTGCACTCCGACCGGCGAAGGGGCGTCATGCACTTCGCGCGGCTCGCTGGCCCCGGGCGGCAAGGCTTATCTGACGGCACAGCTGAAGAGTCGCCCTCCGCAGAACGTCCCCTTGACGGTGAACGCCACCCTCGGCACCGCGCAGGCGGTGCCCGCGCGGGTCTATTTCGACTGCTGGGGTCACTGGTGTGACGACGACAACGCGCTGCTTCCGCCGACCACGGCGCCTTCGCTGCCTTCGGTCACTTCGAAGCCACCGTCCACCTCGCAAGACCCCAAGCCGGGACGACCTGGGTGGCCTTCGCCGACGAAGAAGACTTCGCCGTCCGCGACCTCGTCGGAGCCTGCGAAGCAGGAGTCCACGCCGCCTGCCGCGACCACGAGCGCGCCGCCGCGGCCGGGCAAGTCCAAGCCGACCACGCGGCCCAACGGAGTGGTGGACCGGATCTTCGAGTAGCGTGCCCGCATGCTGGGGAGGCACCGGGAGTTACTGCGTTTCGCCGTGGTCGGGGGCGCGAGTTTCGTCATCACGATGACGGTCAACTACGGGCTGAAATTCACCGTGCTGACCGACAAACCGGTGACCGCGCTGATGATCGGCGTGCTGGTCGCGACCGTTTTCTCCTACGTCGCGAACCGTGAATGGTCCTTTCGTTTCCGCGGCGGTCGCGAGCGCGCCCACGAGGCGGCGCTGTTCTTTCTGCTCAGCGCGATCGCGCTCGGTCTCAACGCGCTTCCGCAGCTGATCTCGCGGCACGTACTCGATCTGGAACAGCCGCACGTCGGGCTGCTGACGCAGGAGATCGCCGATTTCGTCAGCGGCGCGATCATCGGGACCCTGCTCGGCACGGCTTTCCGCTGGTGGTCGTTCAAGAAATGGGTCTTCCCGGTCGCCGACGCGCGACCGCGTCTGGTGCGGGGCGAGCGGCAGGACGTGGCCGACCTCCCCGAGGAACCCGCGGCCTGATCCTGAAACCGCCCAAAGGGTCATATAACGCGCTGTCCATCCCCTCCCGGCCCATTCGGCGGCCCGCGCGAATTAGACTGGTCGGGTGACCGTGGTCGAATCCGTCCTTTCCCGGACGCCCGAGCCGCTCCGATCGGTGCTGATCAAGCACCGCGAGCTGCTGAAGTTCGCGATCGTGGGCGGCACCACGTTCCTCGTCGACAACGGCGTCTGGTACCTGCTGAAACTCAGCGTGCTGGAATCGAAGCCGACCACCGCGAAGGCGATCGCGATCATCGTCGCGACGATCGTGTCCTACATCCTCAACCGCGAATGGTCCTTCCGGACCCGCGGCGGCCGCGAGCGGCATCACGAGGCGGCGCTCTTCTTCGTGATCAGCGGGATCGCCGTGGTGGTGAACCTGATCCCGCTCTACACGTCGCGGTACATCTTCGATCTCGAAGTGCCGCACGTGACCCGGTTGGTCCAGGAGGTCGCGGACTTCACGAGCGGCTCGATCATCGGCATGTTCCTGGCGATGTTCTTCCGTTTCTGGGGTTTCAAGAAGTGGGTCTTCCCCGACGAGCTGGGCGAACGCCGCCGGGACAGCGACGAGCCGGACGACGACGTCGTTCCCCTCCGATAAGTACTTGTTAAAAGACATGTGATTGCCTAGAGTCATCCATGTCAACGTTCCTTCACTGATGACGCCGACCGGGTTCGCACGGTCGAGCGGGACGAATTCGAGGTGATCGCCAAGCGCGAAGAGGACCGCATCCGGTTCGGATGACGGTTGAGCCTTTTCCCGTCTTGGCGGGGATGCGGAGCAGCGCTCCGCGTCCTTCGCGTTCCCTCGTTTCTTCCAGTGAACGGATCCTTTTCTTGAGCACCACTCTCGGCGTGCCTCCGCGCGCCCGAAACACCCTTGCCCTCGTCGGGCTGTTCGCCGCCGTTTTCCTGGCGATGCTCGACGCCCAGGTCGTCGCGACCGCCCTGCCGCGGATGGTCGCCGAACTCGGCGGCGCCACGTCGTTCGCCTGGGTCACCACCGCGTACCTGCTGGCGGGCAGCGTCAGCGCGCCCGTCTACGGAAAGCTCGGCGACCTCTTCGGCCGCAAACGCGTCGTCGCCGTCGCGATCACGCTGTTCGTCCTCGGCTCCCTCGCCTGCGCGCTCGCGCCGACGATGCCGTTGCTGATCGCCGCCCGCGTCCTCCAGGGCGTCGGCTCCGGCGGCTTGTTCGTCGCGGTCGCCGCGATCATCGGCGAACTGTTCCCCGGCCGCGAAGGCGCCCGCTATTTCGCCTGGTTCTCGATCTGTTTCGCCGGGTCCTCGCTGACGGGCCCGGTCGTCGGCGGCGTGCTGACCGATCTCGCGGGCTGGCGCTCGATCTTCGCGCTCAACGTGCCGATCGGACTGGCCGCGCTCGTCGTCGTCGCGCGATTCCTGCGGCTCGAACGACGCCGGACGTCCGCGCCGTTCGATTTCGCGGGCATCGTCGTCCTTTCCGGCGCGATCGTCGGCCTGACCCTGGCGACGCCTTGGTCGGCGTCGATCGGCGCGGTGTTGCTCGTCGCCTTCCTGCTCATCGAACGCCGGGCGGCCGAACCGGTCATCCCGCTCCGGCTGTTCCGCGTCAGGATGTTCAGCCTGAGCGTGCTGGCCAGTGTCGCGGCCGGGTTCGTCTTCCTGGGTTCGGTCAACTACCTGGCGCTCTTCCTGCAGACCGCGGGTGGCGCCGGGCCTTCGGAAGCCGGACTCCTCCTGCTGCCCATGACGCTCGCGGTCGCCGCGGCGTCGATGGTCGCGGGCCGGGTCATCGCCAAGACCGGCGCGTATCGCTGGGCGCCGATCCTCAGCATGACCCTCGGCCTCGCCGCCGCGCTCGCGATGTCCACAATGGACGAAACCACGCCGCTGCCGCTCGTCGTCGGCTATCTCGTCGTGTTCGGCGCGGCGGCCGGGCTCAACATGCAGGTGCTTTCCATGGCGGCACAACAGAACGTCGCCCGGACCGACCTCGGCGCGGTGTCCGCGACCGTCGGCTTCCTGCGCTCCCTCGGCACCACGGCCGGACTGACCGTTTTCGGCGCAGTGTTCACGAATTCGTTCGACACCGACAGTCCCGCCGGGTACGCGTCCGCGCTCGACGGCGTGTTCTGGGTGATGGTCCCCGCCCTGGTGATCGGCCTCGCCGCCGCCCTCTTCCTGCCGCGCGTTTCGTTGCGGCGCAACCACTGAGGAGTTCTTTCGATGATTCTCGTTCTCGGTTCCACCGGCAAGATCGGCCGCGAACTCGTCCCCGCGCTGCTGGACAAGGGCGCCCGTGTACGCGCTCTGACCCGTGACCCCGCCCGCGCCCGGATCGACCCGCGCGCCGAAGTCGCCGTCGGCGATCTCGACGCTTTCGACCCCGCGCTGCTCGACGGCGTCGAGCGCGTCTTCGTCCTGACCTCCGGCCACGGCTCGGACCCGCTCGCCCAGGAACGCGCCGTGCTGAAGGCCGCCGCCGACGTCGCGCACGTCGTCAAGCTCTCCACCACCGGAGTCCACTTCGGACAGACCGATCCGATCTCCCTGGTACACACCGAAGCCGAGCAGGCCGTGCGCGAGGCAGAGCCGGACTGGACGATCCTGCGTCCCGGCACGTTCATGGACAACCGGTTCACCTGGCTGCACGCTGTGCGCGGCGACGGCGTCGTCCGGGTCCCCGAAGGCGATCCGGCGTCCGCGCTGGTGCACGTCCGCGACATCGCCGCCGTGGCCGCGACGGTGCTGACGACCGACGGCCACGGGGGCAAGACGTACCCGATCACCGGCGGCGAAGCGCTGACGACGCGGCGGCAGGTCGAGATCCTCGGCGACACTCTCGGCCGACGGCTGACCTACGTCGAAGAGCCCGAAGCCGACGCCCGCGCGCGGATGCTCGGCTTCGGCTGGCCCGCTTCGGCGATCGACGGGATGTTCGAGCTCAAACGGCAGTCCGCCGGGAACGAGGAGATCGTGTTCGACACCGTTCGCGACCTCCTCGGCCGGGCGCCGCTGACGTTCGGCGACTGGGCTCGCGAGCACGCCGGCGCCTTCGCCTGACCTGCACCTGACCTGCGGCTCGCAGGCCATCGGCGTTCCGTGAAGGGCCCCTTGAGGGACCCAGAGTCCGTGAAGGCCTCCTTCACTACCTTCAGGGTAGTGAAGGAGGCCTTCACGGACTTCCGCTTATCTCAACATCGAGAGAAACGATAGCAAGGGACCCTTGCTATCGTTCGTTAGCACGCTAACCAACGTGAGCAAAGGTCCCTTGCTCCCCCGCCTGGGCCGAAAGGGTTAATGACTTGGGCGGATCCCCGCGATACGCGACACTCATCAGGCGTTTAATTCACGCCGGTCCGCTGTCCGGACCACGCGTTGTCCGCGACCGGCCCTCTCGCTAACGTGCCGCGTCGGGGAGACAGGGGGAGTCCGTATGAACGAACGCCTGCGCGTGCTCGTGGTCGACGACCATCCGCTGTTCCGGTTCGGGGTCTGCACGCTGCTCGCCAACGAGCCCCAGGTCGACGTCGTCGGCGAAGCGTCGAGCGGGGCGCACGCGATCAGCGCGGCGAGCGCGCTCGGACCCGACGTCGTGGTCATGGACCTGCACCTGCCCGACATCAGCGGCGCCGAAGCGACCCGGCACATCGTCGCCGAACAGCCCGGTGTCGGCGTGCTCATGCTGACGATGGCGGACGAAAGCGAATCCGTTTTCTCCGCGATGCGCGCCGGAGCCCGCGGATATCTGCTGAAAGACGCGGAACCCGACGAAATCATCCGCGCCGTTCACGCCGTCGCGAGTCGCGAAGCGATCTTCGGACCTGATATCGCGACGCGGGTCCTCGGTTTCTTCAACCGAACGCAACCGAACGCGGACACCGTGTTCCCGGAATTGACCGTCCGCGAACGAGAGGTCCTCTCACTCATCGCCTGCGGCCACAGCAACGCCGTCATCGCCGGCACCCTTTGTCTCAGCCCGAAGACCGTGCGGAACCACATCTCCAACGTCTTCAGCAAACTCCACGTCGCCGATCGCGCGGAGGCCATCGTGCGCGCCCGCGAAGCCGGGTTGGGCCGCTGAAGAGCGGGCCGTTGAAAAATCGACCCCGATCGGGGCGGCTTTTCGGGCAATTTCGGGACCGGAGTCCCATGCGCTCGGGACACCTCACCCGGCAGGGTGGGTCGGGGTGCGAGGGGTGGGGCCCTCGCACAGTTCGAGGGGAATGGGAATCACATGTTCGAACCGAACAGGACACCGGTGGTCGTCCGCGCCACCGATCCGATCCTGCACAACGGCGTCTGCATGACGCTCCGCTCCCGTGACGACGTCTGGCTGGTGGACGGGGAGACCGCCGACCCGGGCATGGTGGCCCTCCTGGTCACCGATCGGCTCGACGAGGCCATGACGCAACTGTTGTCCGCGCTGCACCACCAGGGATTCACCCGCATCGTCCTCATCGCGGGCGAGGTCGACGACAACGAGATCCTCAACGCCATCGAGCACGGCGTCTGCGCCGTCGCCCGACGCTCGGAGGCGGGCGCCGACGTCCTGGTCCGGCTGATCAAGGCGGCCGCCGCCGGGGAAGGCGCGCTCCCGCCCGACCTGCTCGGCAGGCTCCTGCACCGGGTCTCACGGCTGCAACGTCAGGTCCTGCAGCCGCGCGGCCTGCATCTCGGCGGCATGAGCAGCCGGGAGACCGAGGTGCTCAAGCTGGTCGCGTCGGGGTTCTCGACACAGGAGATCGCCGACCAGCTCTGTTATTCGCAGCGCACGGTGAAGAGCATCCTGCACGACGTGACCAACCGGTTCCAGCTCCGGAACCGGTCGCACGCGGTGGCTTACGCCCTTCGTGAGGGTTTGATCTGACACCGTGAGACGCTTCGCCCCGCACGGCGCCGTGCGGGGCGAAGCGTCTCACCTGGGGACCCGCTCGGCGGGCCAGCGCACTTCGGCCACATCGCCCGGCCTCGGGACCTTCAGGAACAGGCTGAACACCGCGGGCTGTTTGCTCGACAGCTCCAGCCGTCCGCCGTCGGCCTCGATGA
This sequence comes from Amycolatopsis sp. NPDC089917, assembly GCF_040684635.1. NCBI lineage: Bacteria > Bacillati > Actinomycetota > Actinomycetes > Pseudonocardiales > Pseudonocardiaceae > Amycolatopsis > Amycolatopsis sp. NPDC089917. The sequence continues at coordinate 19,032 of NZ_JBFBGL010000037.1, forward strand.
GCGCGCGGGCGAGGGCGAGCCCGACGCCGGTCGAGCCGCCACCGGAGAATCCGCGTTCGAAGATGTGCGGCGCCAGTTCGTCGGGGACGCCCGATCCGGTGTCGGCGACCTCGATGACGACGGTGGCCTCCGTTTCGCCGCGCCGGGCGGCGAGCGTGACCGTTCCCGCGCCATGGCGCAAGGCGTTGTCGAGCAGGACGCCGACGACCTCGCGCAGACGACCTGGTGTCGCCCTCGCGCGCAGTCCGTCAGTGACGCGAAGCCGCAGATGCCTGCCTTCGGCGCGTAGCAGCTGTCGCCATTCCTCCGAAATCTCGGGAAGCATTTCCGGCAGATTCACCGGTTCCGCGCCGACCTCGCGTGCCGCCCGTGCGGCGGCGAGCAGTTCGTCGAGCGCCTCGGCCAGCCGGTCCGCCTGTTCCTGCGCGGCCTTCGCCTCGTCGACGACGTCCTGATCCGGGTGGACGGTGAGCGGTTCGAGCCGCAGTTGCAACGCGGTCAACCGGCTTCGCAGCTGATGCGAAACGTCGCCGACGAGCTGACGTTCCCGCTGGACGAGCTGAGCGAGCGCCGTGCCGGACGCGTCGAGGGCTTCGGCGACCATGTCGAGTTCGCCGACGCCGTAGCGTTTCGGATCCGGCCGGAAATCGCCGCCGCCGAGTTTGACCGCGCGATCGGCGACGTGTCTCAGCGGTTTCGCGAGCCGTCGCGCGGTCACGGTCGCCACGACCGTCCCGGTGCCCACCGACAGCACGACCAGCAGCACCACGAGCAGCGTCACCTGGGTCTGGCGGGTGCGCATCGGCCCGGCGGGCATGGCCAGTTCGACCTCGCCGTGCAACGCGATCGGCGCTTTCTCGGACACGACGTCGGAGCCCGGATCGGAGCCGTACCGCTTCTCGATCTGCCCCTGCGCGCGGACGGTCAGCAACCCGCCCTGCGGGACGGCCACCCGCACCAGGTCGAGGTTGATCGGCTGGCCGACGGCTATCTCGTTGTCCAGCGTCGCCGCGATCCCCCGCGCCGAGGACGCCAGGTTCTCGCGGTTGAGGTTCTCGACCAGCTGCCAGGCGGTGATCCCCAGCGGGATGCCGAGCACCGCGGCGGTGACCGCGACGGCGAGCAGGATCGCCAGGAGGATGCGGCGGCGCATGCTATTCCGCGTTGAACCGGAAACCGACGCCGCGGACGGTGGCTATCCGCCGTTCGCCGTCGCCGTTGCCGCCGGTCTTGCCGGTCCGCCCCGCCGCTTCGTCGGCCGCGATGGCGAGCTTCCGGCGCAGCCAGGACATGTGCATGTCGAGTGTCTTCGAAGTCTTCGATTCGAGGTCGTTCCACACCTCGGCGAGGATCTCGTCGCGGCTGACCACCTGGCCCGCGCGGCTCATCAGCACCCGCAGCAGCTCGAACTCCTTGTTCGCCAGCTGCACCTCGTGCAGGTCCACGGTGACCATCCGGGCACCGAGGTCCATCCGCACTCCCCCGGCTTCCAGCACTTCGGGCGCGCGGCGGCGGAGCAGCGCCCGGATGCGGGCCAGCAGTTCGGCGAGCCGGAACGGTTTGGCGACGTAGTCGTCGGCGCCGGCGTCGAGGCCGACCACGAAATCGACCTCGTCCGTGCGCGCGGTCAGCATCAGCACCGGGACCTCGGTGCCGCTGGCGCGCAGGCGGCGGCAGACCTCGAGGCCGTCCATGCCGGGCAGGCCGAGATCGAGGACCAGCAGATCCACGCGGTCGCTCTCGGTCGCGTCGAGGGCGGCGGGCCCGTCGCCGACGACACGCACTTCGTACCCCTCTCGCTGGAGCGCTCGGGAAAGCGGATCGGCGATGGCCGGGTCGTCCTCGGCGAGTAGCACCATGCTCACCTGGCCAACTCTACGACTGCCGGGCGTGAAAGCATCGTGACCGTGCCTGGCTACGAGAATGATCTGGAACTCGCCACCCGGCTGGCCGACGCCGCCGACGCCATCACCACCGCCCGCTTCCGCGCGCTCGACCTGGCCGTGGAACGCAAACCCGACCGGACCCCGGTCACCGACGCCGACACCGCCGTCGAAGACGCCATCCGTGCGATCCTCGCCACAGACCGGCCGGAAGACGCGGTCCTCGGCGAGGAACGCGGCGGTTCGGCCGCGACCGGCCGCGCCTGGGTCCTCGACCCGATCGACGGGACCAAGAACTTCCTGCGCGGCGTCCCGGTCTGGGCGACGCTGATCGCCCTGGTCGAGGACGGGACGCCCGTGGTGGGCATGATCAGCGCGCCGCTGCTCGGCCGCCGCTGGTGGGCCGCCACCGGGGACGGCGCCTGGATGAGCGACTCCGCCGGGGAGCGCCGCATCTCGGTGTCGAAGGTCGCGTCGCTCGAAGACGCGTATCTGTCCACAACGGACCTGAACTCGTGGGTGGAGTACCACTCGCGGGAGAAGTACCTCGACCTCGTCAACGCGTGCTGGGAAAGCCGCGCTTTCGGCGACTTCTGGCACCACTGCCTGGTCGCGGAGGGCGCGCTCGACGTCACCGCGGAGTGCGTCGTGAACCCGTGGGACGTCGCGGCGGCGCAGGTGCTGATCACCGAAGCCGGCGGCCGCTTCAGCGACCTCGGCGGCGAAGCGCGCTACGACAACGGCTCGGCGCTCTCGACGAACGGCCTGCTCCACGACGAGGTGCTGGCCATCCTGAAACGCTGAGTCACTGCGCTCCGGGGAGGAGTCCGACGGCGCCTCGCGCGACCTGAGACCACGCGAGGCGCCCGAAGAGGTAGTGGCAGGCGACCTGTTCGCTGGTGAACCGTGCCCAGTCGTACCGGTTGCCCTGCTCACGCCAGAAGACCTCCCAAGCGGGCTCGGCCCCGTCTTCCCCGGTTCGCATGAGGCACCAGGCGTTGTCGGTCTCCGCGCCGACCGAGACCACCTCGGCGGGCACGCCCAGCGCCGCCAGCCACCGCAGGATCGTCCCCGTGTTCACCGAACCTCCCCCGTGACGTCCGCCAGGAAACCCAGCGTGACGAGCTCATCCGCGCCCAGCACCGCGCGAAAACGCACCCCGCCGCCCGGCTGGCCGAACCATTCGGCGGTCACCGAACGCCAGACCGGCAGCGGCCGGACGACACGGTAGCGCCGGTACCCGCCGATCCGGTCCGGCGGCAGCGAGCGCATCGCGAACACTGTCGCGTCCTCCGCGAAAACCCGGCCGTTCTGATCCCCGAAGCGGTCGAGATGGGTGCCGACGTCAAGCATCACCGGCGTCGCCGGGTCGATGCCGCCTTCACCGGGAGGCCACAGATAGCCCGTTCCGCCGACGAAACGCTCTCGCCAGTCCTCTGAGGACTCTCCGCCCCACGGGTCGTGTCCCCGGGTCAGCTCGGGCGGCGCGGCGGCGGCCGGAGTCGTCGGCGAGCGCCGGAAACCGCTGCTGACGTGCGACAACGCGTCCAGGTCGTCCAGCACACCCGCCTCGGGGTGATCCTGCGGGCCGGAACCGCCGTCGGGCAGCGGCAACTGCCGCGCGGGTTTCCCCATCGCGACCGGGAGATGCCCGATCGGGAACATGTGCACGAGGAACAGCGCGATCACGCTCTCCCGCTCGGTCCGCAAAGCCCCCATCGGCGGCGGAGCGGCGGGAACAGGAGGCGGAGGGACGGGCCGCGGCTGCGGGAAAGGCACCCTCAGCGGCGCCACCGCGGGCGGCCACGGCGAAGGCGCGTAGGAGGCGCGCACCCCGTGAGGTGGTGTCGGGGCGTCGTAGTCGGCGGGCAGCCGGATCGGGCCCGTTCCGGCCTCGCTCGGATCGGTCACCGCACCTCCCCCAAGGAATCGATCCCACCGTGATCGGGGGAGGCAGCGGACAGGACGCGTTACGACCTTAGCGCCGACCGGTGTCCTCGTCGGCGGATACCCGAAAGCGCGTGGACCTCAGCCGGCGAGCGCGTTGACCACCCGGGACGGGCTGGGCCTGCCGAGCTTCCCTGCCATCCACTTGCTCGTCGCCACCAGCGCGTCGAGGTCGACGCCGGTTTCGACACCCAGGCCGTCGAGCATCCACACCAGGTCTTCGGTGGCGAGGTTGCCCGTGGCCGATTCGGCGTACGGGCAGCCGCCCAGCCCACCGGCCGAAGAGTCCACAGTGGACACGCCGCAGCGAAGGGCGGCCAGCGTGTTCGCGAGCGCCTGGCCGTAGGTGTCGTGGAAATGGACGGCCAGCGTGCCGACGTCGGGGAACTGCCCGATCAGCGCCTCGACCTGCCCCGCCGTGGCGACGCCGATGGTGTCGCCGAGCGAGAGCTGCGAGCAGCCCAGGTCCAGGAGCCGTTTGCCCACTCCGGCGACCTGCTCGGCCGGGACGGCGCCCTCCCACGGATCACCGAAGCACATCGACACGTACCCGCGGACGTCGAGACCTTCGGCGCGCGCCCGGGTGACGACCGGCTCGAACATCGCGAACTGGTCGTCGACCGTCGAGTTGAGGTTCTTCTTGGCGAAGGTCTCGGTGGCGCTGGCGAAGATCGCGATATGCGAAACCCCGGCCTCCAGCGCCCTGTCCAGCCCGCGCTCGTTCGGGACGAGCACCGGATAACGGACGCCTTCGCGCTTGTCGAGCCCGGCGAGGAGCTGCTCGGCGTCGGCCAGCTGCGGCACCCATTTCGGGCTCACGAAACTGGTCGCTTCGAGTGTGGTCAGCCCGGAATCGGCGAGTTTGTCCAGGAATTCGAGTTTGACCTCGACCGGGACGATGGCTTTCTCGTTCTGGAGGCCGTCTCGCGGGCCGACCTCCCAGATCGTCACGCGCTCCGGCAGGGCCGCGGCGGACGGGACGCGGTCGGGCAGTCCCAGCTCTCGCGTGCCCATCAACGACGCCGGTTTCCGCGCGGCGGGGGGCCTTGCGGAGGAAGCGGTTCGGTCTGCTGCGGCGCCCCGGCGGGCGGCGCGTAGTCGTCGTACGGGTTGTCGTTGACTTCCCGGTAGATGACCGTGTGCACGCGCTCGACCTTGGGGATGTCGTCGAACTTCAGCGGTTCGTCCGAAGCGGACTCGATCACCAGCGTGCCGCAGCCGAACACGCGGTCCAGCAGTCCGTGCTCGAACTGGACGCTGTTGATCCGCGACATCGGGATGTCGATCCCGGTCCGCTTGAGCACACCTTCACGGGCGATCAGCCTGTCCGTGGTCACGATGAAGTGCGTCGTGCGCCAGCGGACGAACGGCGCCAGGAAGAGCCACACGACGAGCCCGAGCCCGACGGCGGCGATCGCGATCTCGGAGACGAGGTCCCACGGGGCCGTCGCGTCCTTCGCGATGACGGCCAGCCAGATCCCCAGTCCGAGCGTGACGATCAACGCGAGGAAGGGGAAGATCAGCATCTTGAAATGCGGGTGACTGTGCACCACGACGTGCTCGTTCTCGCTGAGCAAATCGTCCGGATAGGCCACGACGGACGCTCCCAAAGTGTGTTCGACGCTGGTGAGCTCACCGTACCGGCGAACGGTCCCGGTGGAAGACCGGACGCCGCAAAACACACCGCACGGATCAGGCCCCGGCGGGCCGCACGTGGACGACGTCCCCGGCGAACACCGTGTACCGCTCACCACCGGGAACGTCGACCTGGAGCTGGCCCGCCGGATCGATGTCGGCGGCGCGGCCGGTCAGCGCCGAACCGTCGGGCAGCTGGACCTCGACGTCCTGGCCCAGGGTGGCGCAGTGCCGCCGGTAGTCCCCGAGCAGCCCCGCCTCGGCCAGCGACCCGCCGGCGACCCGCCAGCGGTTCTCGAGTTCGGCGAATCCGGTGAGCAGGCGGGTCGCGATCTCGGCGCGGTCGGTGTCCGTCGCCCCCTGCTCCGCCAGCGAGGTCGCGGGCAGGCCACCGGGCCCGGCCGGGACGTTCTCGCCGAGCGGCAGCACGTTCAGGCCGATGCCCAGGATCACGGTGGTCTCGTCACCGGCGACGGCCTCCGCGAGGATGCCCGCGCATTTGGCGCGTTCCGGACCGGCGAGGACGTCGTTCGGCCATTTGAGGACGGCGTCGACGCCCAGGCTCTCGGCGACCTCCCGGACCGCGAGTCCCGCGACCACGGAAAGTGAACCCAAATTGGCGAACGGGACCCCGGCCGGACGCAGCAGGACGCTGACGTAGAGGCCCGATCCCTTCGGCGAGGACCACTGCCGCGCGCGGCGGCCGACCCCGGCCGTCTGCTCTTCGGCGATCAGCACTGTGCGGTCCTCAGCCCCCTTCGCGGCGGATTCCCGCAGGTCGGCGTTGGTGGACCCGGTGCTCGCCACGACCTGGATCGCGGCGTACCGGCCGGACAGCGCGGCACTCAGACGCTCGGCGTCGAGCGCTCCCGTCTCACTCATCTGCCCAGAATATGAGAGTCCCCCTAACGTGCAAGGCGTTCGCTCGTTACGCAGAGGTGGTCTCCAATAACCTGGACGGCGTGACCGAGCCCGAGTCAGCCCCGAGCGCGCCCGAAACCAGCCCGAAGAAGTCGTGGGCGCACGGCGTGGCGATGCGTGGCCTGGTCGCGCTCCCACTGGTCGCGGGGCTCGCGACGGCGGGCTGGCTGCTCGCGGGCGGCAACGATCCGGCGCCCGCCGACGGGAACCAGCCGGTGCCCGTCCCGGCCGCCAAACAGGATCCGGCCACGGTCGGCGGCGGCGCGGGTCCGTCGGTCCTCGAAGTCAGCGCGCCGGTCAAGGCGCAGGAGACCCCGAAGGGCGTCCGGCCGCTCGAAGAGTGGGCCGAGAAGCTCGCCGGGCCGCTCGACATCCCCGCGAAGTCGCTCATCGGCTACGCGAACGGCGAGCTGGCGCTGCGCGGCGAGCAGCCGAACTGCCACCTTTCCTGGGTCACGCTGGCCGGCGTCGGCGCGGCGAGCTCGAACCACGGACGCGGCGGGGACAACCCGCTCGGCCTTTCGGCTCAGCAGTGGAAGAAGCACGGCGCGTCGATCCCCGGGATCTCGAAGCCCGCGCTCACCGACCCCGACTCCGCTTCGGTCGCCGCCGGTCGCGCGCTGTGCTCCTCCGGGGCCGACCTCGGCGGCGGCAACGGCTGGTGGAAGGCGATCGCCGGCTACCAGGGCGCCAAGGGCAACGAGGCCGAACTGTTCCGCCAGCGCGTCCTGGGCAACGCCCAGCTGTACGCGACCCTGTCGCTCGACCCGGCGCAGTCCTCGACCCCGGCGGTGAAGGCGACCCGGTTCGCCCTCGGCCAGCTGGGGCTCCCGTACGTGTGGGGCGGCAACGGGCCGGAGGCGGGCGCGGCGGGCTTCGACTGCTCCGGGCTGACGAAGGCGTCCTACGACGAAGCCGGGGTCGCGCTCCCGCGGACCGCGGACAGCCAGTTCCGATCGCTGACGCAGGTGCCCGGCGAACCTAAGCTCGGCGATCTCGTGTTCTACGGGAACCCGGCGACGCGGATCCACCACGTCGGGCTGTACCTCGGGAACGGCCTGATGATCAACGCGCCCACCGAGGGTCAGGCGATCCAGATCCACACCTATCACTCGAAGGGCGACGACTACACCGGCGCCGGACGGCCCGCGGCTTAGCTGGTCGTGGGGGGGGGTGGTGGGTGGTTGTGGCACCACAACCCCCCCCCCCCCCACCACCCGCACCGACGCCTCCCTTGCCAGGTCACAGGTGACCGGCCAGCCAGTCGAGGGCGGCTTCCGCGTGGCGGAGCACCGAGATGTGCCCGTCGTCGGGAAACACGCGCGCCTCGGCCGTGGCGCACTGCCGTGCGAGCCACTCCCCGTGCCCGACGGGCGCGATCCGGTCGGCGCCGCCGTGCACGAGCAAGACCGGCGCCTTGACGTCGGACGGCTCTGGAATCCCCAAGGCGCGACGTACGCGAGATCGTCGTCGATCAGCGCGCCAGGGCCGCCTTCGAGAGCGGGGCCGACGACGTCGAGGAGCCACTTCCAGGCACCCGCCAAGGCCGCGTGATCCGACGGGGTGAACATCTCCGCGTCGTACTCAGCCGCCGCCTCGTGGCGTTCCTTCTCTTCCCGTCCCGCCAAGGCCGCCGACAGCGAGCCGACTCCGGCCGCGCTCATTCCCGCGAACCAGTCCCAGCTGTCGGAGTACGGAGCGATGCTCGCGACGCCGACCACGGCCGGAACTCGCTCCGGCAGCAGGGCCGCGCACGCGAACGCGTGTGGTCCCCCACCGGAATGCCCGAATACGGCGAATCGCTCGATTTCCAGGGCGTCGGCGACCTTCTCGACATCGGATGCCGCCGACGCGACATCCCGGCCAGGACGCGGAGACGAACCGCCGTAACCGGGCCGGTCGTAGGAGACCCACCTCAGTCCGAGCCGTTCGGCGGCCGGGAACAACGGTGACGGCGGGGCGCCGATGTTCGGGGTCCCGTGATGCCAGAACACCACCGGTCCCGTGCCGCCGGTGTCGTACGCGTGCAGGGTGGTCCCGTCCCCCAGGTCCACGTCGGACTCGTTCACCATCGGCCGAGCGTAGGGCACCCTGGACCCATGTCGCGCTATCACGAGATCAAGCACCGGGTGGCCACGACCTTCCAGCGCCACGTGGGCAACCCGATCCTCGGCCGCTTGCCGAACCAGCCGCTCCTGGAGACCACCGGCCGCAAGTCCGGGGAACCCCGGCGGACGCCGATCGGCGGCCGCAAGGTGGGCCGCGAGTTCTGGATCGTGTCGGAGTTCGGCGAGAAGTCGCAGTACGTCCGCAACATCCAGGCCGATCCGCGCGTCCGAGTCCGGCTCAAGGGCCAGTGGCACAGCGGTACGGCGCACCTGCTCCCGGGCGACGACCCGCGCGCCCGGCTGAAGGCCCTCCCCCGGTTCAACAGCGCCGCCGTGCAGGCGATCGGCACGGATCTGCTCAGCATCCGGGTCGATCTCGACGAGTGAGTTTTGCCTTGACGTCAAGGGCAAGGTTTACGCTCGGACCATGCGGATCGGTGAACTCGCCGCGCGGACCGGGACCACCACGCGCGCGCTGCGTTTCTATGAGTCACAAGGACTTCTCGACGCCCGGCGCGCGTCGAACGGGTACCGGGAGTACGACGAGGACGACTACCGCCTGGTGAACGAGATCCTGACCCTGCAAGCGGTCGGGCTCAGTCTGGAGGACACCAGGCCGTTCGTCGCATGCCTGCGCGCCGGGCACGAGACCGGCGACTCGTGCGCCGATTCGATCGAGGTCTACCAACGCAAACTCGCCGAGGTGGACGCCTGTCTTGCCAGGCTCAACGACGTGCGGGACGGCCTGCTGACCAAGCTGGCGGGCGCCTTGAAGACCCCGCCGGGACCGTGCGTCGTCGTGCCGCGAACCGAGGAGACCTGAATGTCCCTTTCCGTCGTCACCGACGAAACCTTCCGCGAACTGGTCCTGGACCAGGACAAGCCCGTCCTGGTGGACTTCTGGGCGCAGTGGTGCCCGCCCTGCCACATGATCGTGCCGGTGCTCGCCGAGATCGCCGAAGAACGCGCCGACGCGCTGATCATCCGCAAGCTCAACTCCGACGAGAACCCGCTCACGGCAAGGGACTACCAGGTCATGTCCCTGCCGACGCTGATCCTCTTCCGCAACGGCGGTCCTGTGTGGACGACCGTCGGAGCCAAGCCGAAGGCGCGGCTGCTGGCCGAGCTGGACGCCGTGCTGGAGACGGCCGCCGTGTGATCAGGCACGCGACTCGCGTGATTGAGCGCGTAACTCGCGTGATTGAGTACGCGACTCGCGTGATTGGAAGCGGAAACTCGGTGTGCGGCGTCCGATCACGCGAGTTCCGGCTCTGATCACGCGAGTGCGGTGTTCGGTCACGCGGTAATTGTGTTGCGCCCGGGGCCGTCCGTTCGCATCCTTCCGCCCATGACATCGACCCTCGCCTTCCTGCCGTCGCCCACCGTCGTCCGACGGGTGCGGGCGCAGCAGCAGAAGACGTCCTGGCGGAGGCCGGCACCAGTCCGACCGTGAGCGCCGCGCTCGTCGCGGGCCTGCTCGCCGGCTATGGCATCGCCATCCCGGTGGGCGCGGTCGGCACCTATCTCGTGGTGCTGACGGCTCGCGCAGGACTCAAGATCGGCGCGTACGCCGCGTTGGGCGTCGCCACGGCCGACGGCCTCTACGCCCTGATCGCGGTGCTCGGCGGCGGCGGTCTCGTCCGGATCATCCAACCGATCGCCGAACCGTTGCGCTGGATTTCGGTCGCGGTGCTCCTCGCACTGTCCGTCCACATAGGAATCACCGGTATCCGGAATTTCCGCGACTCGGCGAAACCCGCGGCGACCGAGCCTGCCGCGATCGGACCGCTGAAGGCCTACGCGAGCCTGCTCGGGATCACGCTGCTGAACCCGACCACGGTCATCTACTTCACCGCGCTCGTGCTCGGCAGCGAGGACATGGCCGCCGCGACCACATCGGAACACGTGGTCTTCGTGGCCGCCGCGTTCGCGGCGTCGGCCAGCTGGCAACTGCTCCTCGCGGGCGGCGGCGCGGTGCTGGGCAAAGCGTTGACCGGACGTCGAGGACGGCTGGCGACCGCGCTCACCTCCAGCGCGCTCATCGCCGTACTCGCCATCCGCCTGATCCGATGACACCGAAAGGAATCGAGGACCGTGGTTGTCCGCATCGGTTGCCAGGCTGTGCCCATGACCGAAACCCAGGAACGCCCCGCCGCTCTCCACTCCTACCTCGCCTACCGCGACGCCGCGAAGGCGCTCCGCTGGCTCGAAAACGCCTTCGGCTTCGAAACCGTCCTGGAATACCCGGACGACAAGGGCCTGATCCAGCATTCGGAACTGCGGCTGGGCGGGGCGTCCATCATCGTGTTCAGCGCGGAAGAGGACTACGACCGCGCGACCCGCAAGGGGGAAACGGTCGGCCACGGCCTCTACGTCAGCCTTCCGACGCAAGAGGCCGTGGACGCCGTTTTCGCCTCCGCCGTCGAAGCCGGCGCGACGACGGTCTGGAAGCCCGAGAGCACCGAATGGGGCAACTACCGCTTCCGCGTCGACGACCTCGAAGGCTACGAATGGACCTTCGGCACACACGTCCCCGGCGAGCCGCAGACCGACTGGAGCTAAAGCAACCGCGCGAACCACTCGCGGGTGCGGCGAAGCAGATCCAGCTGGTGCTCCCGCCGGTGGATCCGATGCCCTTCGCCGGGGTAGACGACGAGGTCGTGTTCGACGCCGAAGTGGCGTAGCGCCCGGTGGAAGAATTCCGCCTGGGACAACGGGACGTTCGTGTCTTCCGCACCGTGCACGATCAGCACGGGAGTCTCGATCTTCGACGCGTAGGAGATCGGGCTCAGCCGATCGTGCCGGTGCGGACCCGTTCCTTCCCAGCCGGTGCTTCCGCCGTACGCGGCTTCGAAAGGACCAAGTTCGCCGGTCGCGGCGAGCATCCCCCAGTCGCAGATCCCGGCCCCCATCAGGGCCGCCTTGAAGCGGCCGGTCTGCCCGACCGCCCAGGCGGTCGTGAACCCGCCGTGACTCCAGCCCGCGATCCCCAGCCGGGCCGGATCGGCGACCCCTTCGGCGACGAGGAGATCGATTCCGGTTTCGAGGTCCTGCCATTCTTCGAGGCCGACCCGTCCGCCGACCGACTCGGCGAATTCGCGGCCGTGCCCTTGTCCCCCACGGGGATTCGGCAGGAAGACGGCGTGCCCCGCCGACGCCAGCCACTGCGCGGACGGAAACCAGCCGAGCCTGAGGCCGTCCGCGTACCGGTCGTACGGTCCCCCGTGCGGAATCGTGATCAGGGAGAAAGGTCCGTCGTCCCGCGTCTTTCCCGGCGGCAGGACGAGCAACCCGTCCAGGTCGAGGCCATCGAAAGCCTTGTAGGACAAGCGTTCCCGCGATCCCCACGCGATACCGGCGAATTCCGGCACCAGGTCGCTGACTCGCGTCAACTCCCCGCCTACAGGTCCACAGTGGACGTCTTTCGGCCGATGAGCGGTGCTCAGCACGGTCGCCACGATCTCGCCGTTCGAGGCGATCGCGTCCGCTTGCCCGCGCCACAAGGACACCTCACCGGACCCGAGCCGGTGAAGCGCCGTGTCGAGACCGTCGGCGACGAGCACCAGCGGAGCGCCGGAATCGACCTGTGCGAGCCCGATCGGACAGGCCGATCCCGGTGTCAGGTCGCGATGTTCCCCCGTTTCCACGGGAACGTCGAAGACCAGATGGCCGCCCACCATGTCCGAGGTCGCGATATAGGCGACGTGCCAGCCGTCGTCGCCCCGCCACCAGACCGGGCTCTTGGACTCGACCCCGGTCCGCCCGAGATCCCGCCGCTCCCCGGATTCCAAGTCCAGCAAGGAAAGTCGGGGTTCGAGCCCGCCGGGGTCGATTTCGGGCGTCGACCAGGTGAGGACGGCGACCGCCTTGTCGTCCTGACGACCGGCGGCCTCGACCACGTGGTCTTCGATCAGTGTGGTGATCTCGCCGGTCCGCGGATCGAAGCTCCGCAGCCGCGCCGGGCGGAGGCTTTCGCTCCAGACCCAGATATCCGCGGCCGGCGTCTCGTCCTCGGCGATGAACACGATCCGATCGCGCATCGGGAGGAACGCGGTGATCTCACTCCCCCAGGTGAACAACGGGCCGTCCACCGTGTGGACCTCGCCGTCGCGCAGGAAGCAGAGGGACTCCGACGCCCACTTCGGCGACGACCCGTCGGCCAGTTTCCCGGGCTTCCCGTCGACGTCCGCGAGCCAGATCTCGGGGACGCCCTTGGAGATGCTCTCGACCTGGTAGGCGATCCGCCTCCCGTCCGGGGAGAGCGCGGGGTGCGACGGGACATGGCTGTCGACGATCAGCTCAGCGGTCAGCATGTGTTCATACTGCCGACAAAGCCTTCCCCAGGTTGTCGAGCCAGGTTCCGGTGCCCTGCTCCCGCCAGCTCGGTTCTTCCTGTCCGTCGAGGAAAGTGCCCTGTTCGATCAGCGTCAGCCGGGTGCCGTCGCCTTCGGCTTCGAGCAGCACCGTCGTGACCGACACGGTCGCGAGGACGTCCTTCGCGGAGAGCGTCCCCGAGTAGACGATCCGCTCGTTCTCGGCGATGTCCTCGTAGCGCGCGTCGAAGACCATGTCCTTCCCGTCGCCGGGAGGACCGGTGGTGATCTCGCGGCCGCCGACGCGGAAGTCCAGGGTGTGCCCGCCACCGGGCACGGTGAACCAGCCGGCTTTCGCGGCGGGGTCGGACCAGGCGGCGAAAACGCGTTCCGGTGACACGGGGTAGACGCGTTCGAGGGTGAAAGTGGCGTGTTTGACGGTCATGACCTTTTCCCTTCGTCGGACTCCAGAAAGCCACCAAGGCGGTCGAGCCGGTGTTCCCAGCCGGTGCGCTGCCCGCCGAGCCAGTCCTCGGCCATCCGCAGACCGTCCGGTTCGAGATGGCAGGTCCGCACGCGGCCTGCCTTTTCCGACCGGACGAGCCCGCAGGCCTCCAGCACCTGGAGGTGCTGCATCACCGCGGGCAGCGACATCGACAACGGCTGCGCGAGTTCCCCTACCGAGGCGGGTCCCCGGGTGAGGCGCTCGATCATTTCGCGGCGCGTCCCGTCGGAAAGCGCCTTGAACACCTGGTCCATCCGTTGGTTAGGCACATGCTTAACTATCCGCCCACGCCGAGCAATAGTCAAGCAGATGCTTAACTTTCCGCGGTCATGCCTTCGACGAGCAGCCACTGCGAGGCGAGGTACGACGTCAGCACGAAGGTCTCCAGATTGGCCCGCACCCGCTCGCTGGTGACGAAGTCGCGGCGGATCAGGATCGCCAGGTCGGACGCGGAGAACAGCAGCGCGCCGGCGGCGATCCAGGTCCGGCGATCGCCCGACGGGACGACCATGCCGCCCGCGACCTTGGCTTTCGGCGCCAGCACCGGGTCGGCCGCGAGGGTCGACGTCGTGCTCAGCAGGCCCCCATAGACCGAAAGCACCGAAGACACCGGAGACGGCTTCGGCAGCGCCATCGCGACGGCGGCCGCCGCCCACGCGCCGAGCCTGGGCGGCGCGGTCGCGGCGCGCGGACGAGCACCGCGACGCCACAGCAGCACGGAGTACAGCACCTGCATCACGCCGAACGACGTCGCACCCTTGATCAGTTCGCCGTCCTCGTCGGACCTGCCCATGAAGTGGTCGCCCGCCCCGGCAGCGACCAGCGCGGCGACGAGCAGGCCTTTCTCCCCCGGCGCGAGCCCGCGCGCCCGCGCGACCCGGGACGCGAGCACCGGGACGGCGGCGGGCTTGGCCGCCAGCTGCAGCTTCCGATTACCCGTCCTGGCCGAATACACCGTGCCGATCGCGGCGGCGCCGAACAGCACCCGTTCGGCGAACTTGAGGGCCTTCACCAACCACCTCCGGAACTTATTTCCGGGTAAGTTACCAGTCGGTCAGCTCACTGGACGTCTTCTAGACGGCCTCACGGAAGGTGTTCCGGTACGCGCTCGGCGAGACCCCCAGCGCCGCCTGCAGATGCTGGCGCAGCGACGCGGCGGTGCCGAAGCCCGCCTCGGCGGCAACCTTGTCCACCGGCAGATCCGTCTCTTCGAGCAGCTGGCGGGCCCGCTCGATCCGCTGCTGGGTCAGCCACTGCAACGCCGAGATCCCGACCTCGTCGCGGAAGCGCCGGGTGAACGTCCTCGTGCTCATCGCCTCTTTGGCCGCGAGTTCGCGCAAGGTCAGCGGCCGGTCGAGGTTCTCCAGCGCCCATGTCCGCGCCGCGGCCGTCGACGACGACTGCGGTTCCGGCACCGGCCGCCGGATGAACTGCGCCTGCCCGCCCTCGCGATGCGGCGAGACGACCGTGCCGCGTGCGACCTCGTTCGCGACGGCGGCGCCGTGATCGCACCGGATCATGTGCAGGCAGAGGTCGATCCCGGAGGCGACGCCTGCCGCGGTCAGCACGTTCCCGTCGTCGGTGTAGAGCACGTTGGGATCGAGCGCGACCTTCGGGAACTTCGCCTGGAAGTCCAGCGCCGAGCGCCAGTGCGTGGTCGCCTTCCGGCCGTCGAGCAGGCCCGCGGCGGCGAGCACGAAGGCGCCGGTGCAGATCGACGCGATCCGGGCGTCCGGCCGGATCAGCTCCAGCGCCCGCGCGAGCGGTTCGGTGAGGTCGTGCCCCGAGGGTTCGTACTCGGTGGACGACGCCGGGATGACGACGGTGTCGGCCTCGGCCAGCACCTCCGGACCGAGCGGGACCGAGACGGTGACGTCCGCGTCGGTCCGGATCTGCCCGGGCTCCGGCGTGCAGGTGACGACCTCGTACAGCGGCTCGCCGCCGGCCGATCTGGCCGTGCCGAACAGCCGGGTGACGATGCCCAGCTCCATCACCAGCATCCCGTGCCGGACCAGCACGGCGACCCGATGACGGCCGGGGCGCGCGAAAAAGCCCATGGCCTGATTCTTGCACATGTTGGCCATCGGGCCACTCGCGTCGGCCGCCGGGGCGCGCGACGGTGGGGACATGAACGTGCTGTGGATCTTCGCCCACCCGGAACCCCGGTCCCTCGGCGGCTCGCTGCGCGACGAGGGCGTGCGCACCCTTCGCGAGCAGGGTGCCGACGTCCGGGAATCCGATCTGTACGCGATGAAATGGAACCCCGTGGTCGACTCCGACGACTTCGGCGCGGCCGCCGGAAGCGACCGGCTGATCGTCGGCTCGACGTCGAAGAACGCCTTCAAGAGCGGCGAGCTCAGCGCGGACATCCGCGCCGAGCACGAAAAACTGGCGTGGGCGGACACGGTGATCGTCCAGTTCCCCCTGTGGTGGTACGGAATGCCGGCCATCCTCAAAGGCTGGTTCGATCGCGTCTTCGTCAAGGGATTCGCGTATGGCGTCCAACGCCCGGACGGCCGCACTGCCCGCTATGGCGAAGGAACGCTGGCCGGGAAACGCGCCATGGTCGTGCTCACCGCGGGCGCGCCGGAGGCCACGATCGGACCGCGCGGCGTGAACGGCGAGATCACCGAGATCCTGTTCCCGTTGCAGCACGGAACCCTGTGGTACGCCGGGATGTCCGTCCTTCCCCCGTTGACGATCTGCGGCGCCGACCGCGTGTCGCCCGAGGAATACGACGCCGCCGCGGAGGCGCTGCGGGAGCGCCTGCGGACACTGTCCACTCAGGACCCGATCCCGTTCCGGCACCAGAACGGCGGCGACTACGACGACAACCTGGTCCTGCGCGACGAGTTCGCGCCCGGCCGGGGCGACCTCGGCGTCCACCTCGGCGTTTGACCTAATATCACGTCGTGGTTATATTCCCTTGGAGGCACATTAGGAGGTAACCGTGAACCCTCGCGCCCGGTTGGAAACCGTCGGAGAGCGCCCCGCGCTGCGCATCGAACGCCGTCTCGCGCACCGCCCGGACCGCGTCTGGCGAGCGATCACCGCGCCCTCGGAACTCGCGAAATGGTTTCCCGCGGCGGTCACCGTGGACCTGCGACCGGGCGGAACGATCGAGTTCACCTTCGAGGGCGAAGACACCCCGACGGCGGGCAAGGTCCTCGAAGCCGACGAACCCCGCCTGTTCGCGTTCAGCTGGAACGAGGACGTGCTGCGCTGGGAGATCACCCCGGACGGTGACGGCAGCCGTCTGCTGTTCACGCATACGTTCGGCCGGGGCGAACCCGCCATCGCCCGGATCGCGGCGGGCCGCACCGCCGCGGGCTGGGACAGCTGCCTCGTCGCGCTCACCGCGTCGCTCGACGGCGAAGAGCACGAGCAGCCGAAGGACTGGGTCGGCCCGATCGAGGCCTACGTCGAGGAGTTCGGGCTCGCGGACGGCGAAGTCCTGGAATCCGGCGACGGCAAGGTGATCCGCTTCCGCCGCGACCTGGTCTGGAAACCCCTCGACGAGGTCTGGACCCTGCTCGCCGCGGAGAAGGCCGCGGGCACGATCATCCGCGAGGAACCCCCGCGACTACTGGAGTTCTCGCTGCCACAGGGCGGCGTCGTCCGCTGGGAGTTCACCCACTCCGACCTCGAAGGCACCATGGTCGAGGTGACCCAGACCGTCCCGGCCGGACACGACGACGTCGTCCCCGAGGCGCTGCGAAGCTGGCGCGAGAAACTGAAGGAGTTCTTCGCGGCGGCGCACGGAAGCTGATCTCCCCCCAGGGGTTGACCTCCGCCGGACGGACGCGGACAGCTCGTCCGTCCGGCTAGGTTTTCCGTATGAAACAACCGTCGGGGCTCTCCCGCCGCGTCGCGAACACGATCGACGCCCTCCTCGCGTTGGTCCTCGTCGTGGCCGTCGGCGGGAACCTGTCGGCGGGCACCTGGATGTTCATCGTCCCCATCCCGATGTGGCTCGCCTGGGCGACGGTCGCCGCCAGCGGTCTCGCGATCGCGCTGCGCCGCCACCGGCCGCTGATCGCCTACGGCCTCGGCCTGGGCAGCTTCGTTCCGGCGCTGATCGCAGGCAACGGGCTGGGCCCGGCCGCGCTCCTCGCCACCGGATGCGCCCTGTACACCGTGGCGCTGGAGCACCCCCGGTCCCGCTCGCTGATCGCGATGGGCCTCGGCCTGGTCGTCGTCATGATCTTCGAGCTCCTGCGGCTCGGTCCGAACACGATCGCGTCGACGGCCTTCGCGGGCGGCGGGGTGGCGGGCTCGTGGGCACTGGGCTGGATGACGCGGCAACGACGCGCGAACCTGGCCCAGCTCTCCGAAACCCAGGCGAATCAGGCCGTCTCCGACGAACGGCTGCGGATCGCCCGTGAAATGCACGACGTCGTCGCGCACAGCATGAGCCTGATCGCGGTCAAGGCGGCCGTCGGCAACCACGTCGCCCGGGAACAACCCGAAGAAGCGCAGGAAGCGTTGCGGGTCATCGAACTCACCAGCCGCGAAACCCTCGTCGAGCTCCGGCGGATGCTCGGCGTCCTGCGCTCCGGCGACGGAACGCCCGAGGCCGCGCTCGGTCCCGCGCCGAAACTCTCCGACCTGCGGACGCTGGCCGAACGCGCCGGACAGGC
Organism: Amycolatopsis sp. NPDC089917; assembly: GCF_040684635.1. Taxonomy (NCBI): domain Bacteria; kingdom Bacillati; phylum Actinomycetota; class Actinomycetes; order Pseudonocardiales; family Pseudonocardiaceae; genus Amycolatopsis; species Amycolatopsis sp. NPDC089917. The sequence goes on from NZ_JBFBGL010000037.1 coordinate 36,984, forward strand.
CGGGGTGCGCGTCGAGCTGACCGGCGAGCTGATCGACGACCTTCCCGAAGGCGTCGCGCTTTCCGTCTACCGCATCACGCAGGAAGCGGTGACCAACGTCGTGAAGCACGCGGGGCCCTCGGCCTGCCGGATCACGATCACCGAGGAGCCAGGCGAGGTCAGCGTCGAGATCGTCGACGACGGCCGCGGCGAGGGCTCGCCCGCGACCGTCGGCGGCCACGGTCTGATCGGCATGCGCGAACGCGTCGCGGTCTACGGTGGTGACTTCGAGGCAGGGCCCTTGCCCGCTGGGGGATTCCGGGTTCACGCGCGGCTGCCGTACGCCGCCAAGGAAGTGGGGACGCGATGATCCGCGTACTGATCGCCGACGACCAGGCGCTGCTGCGCGGCAGTTTCCGCGTGCTCGTCGACAGCGCGCCGGACCTGGAGGTCGTCGGGGAGGCGGGCGACGGCGCGGAGGCGGCGGACCTGGCCGAGAAGGAACGCCCCGACGTCGTGCTGATGGACGTCCGCATGCCGGAGCTGGACGGGATCGAGGCGACCCGGCGGATCTGCTCGTCGCCCGCCACCGAAGGCGTCCACGTGCTGATGCTGACGACCTTCGACCTCGACGCCTACGTCTATTCGGCGCTGCGCGCGGGCGCGAGCGGATTCCTGCTGAAGGACACCCCGCCCGCCGAACTGCTGACCGCGATCCGGGTCGTCGCGGCTGGAGAAGGCCTGCTCGCCCCGTCGATCACGCGCAGGCTCATCGCCGAGTTCGCCCGGCTGCCCGAACCCGGCCAGCGCGTCGCGGCCTCGCTCGACAACATCACCACGCGCGAGCGGGAGGTCCTGGGCCTGATCGCGCGGGGCCTGTCGAACGACGAGATCGCCGGGTCCCTGCACCTCGGGCTGGCGACGGTGAAGACGCACATCAGCCATCTCCTGCACAAACTCGCGGCCCGGGACCGGGCGCAGCTGGTGATCGCGGCCTACGAGTCCGGGCTGGTCCGGGCGTCGGTCTAGTGGGACGCGGCGGGTGGGGCGTCGGTCGAGCTGGGGCCGCCGCCTCCCTCCCCGACCCCCTACGCCCTTCCACCTGACGTGGGACGTTGCCTACGCCACACGCGAAGTGACCGTCGAGTAGCTAGGCTGCGGTTTCATGAGCAGTGCGACGGAGCCGCTCGGGACGCCGCCCGAGAACGAACCGGACATCCACACCACGGCCGGCAAGCTGGCCGACCTGTACCGCCGGTACGACGAGGCGGTGCACGCGGGTTCCGCGAGGGCGGTGGAGAAACAGCACGCCAAGGGCAAGAAGACCGCCCGCGAGCGGATCGACCTGCTGCTGGACGAAGGCTCGTTCGTCGAGCTGGACGAGCTGGCGAAGCACCGCTCGGTCAACTTCGGCCAAGAGAAGAACCGTCCCTACGGCGACGGCGTCGTCACCGGCTACGGCACCGTCGACGGCCGCCCGGTCTGCGTGTTCAGCCAGGACGTCACCGTCTTCGGCGGCTCGCTCGGCGAGGTGTACGGCGAAAAGATCGTCAAGGTGATGGACCTGGCGATCAAGACCGGCCGCCCGATCATCGGCATCAACGAGGGCGGCGGCGCGCGCATCCAGGAAGGCGTCGTCTCGCTCGGGCTGTACGGCGAGATCTTCAACCGCAACGTCAAGGCGTCCGGCGTCATCCCGCAGATCTCCCTGATCATGGGCGCCAACGCGGGCGGGCACGTCTACTCCCCCGCGCTGACCGACTTCGTGGTGATGGTCGACAAGACCTCGCACATGTTCATCACCGGCCCCGACGTCGTGAAGACCGTGACCGGCGAAGAGGTCTCCTTCGAGGAACTCGGCGGCGGGCGCACGCACAACACCCGTTCGGGCAACGCGCACTACCTCGGTTCCGACGACGAGGACGCCATCGCCTACGTCAAGGAGCTGCTCTCGTTCCTCCCGGCGAACAACCTGTCCGAAGCGCCGCTCTTCGAAACCGACGCGGCGCCCGGAGGGTTCTTCGACGACGTCAGCGAGTCCGACCGCGAGCTCGACACGCTGATCCCGGACTCGCCGAACCAGCCGTACGACATGCACGAGGTCATCAACCGCGTCGTCGACGACGGCGACTTCCTCGAAGTGCACGAGCTGTTCGCGCCCAACATCCTGGTCGGCTTCGGCCGGGTGGACGGGCGCAGCGTCGGCATCGTCGCGAACCAGCCGACCCAGTTCGCCGGCTGCCTCGACATCGACGCGTCCGAGAAGGCCGCTCGGTTCGTGCGCACCTGCGACGCGTTCAACATCCCCGTGCTGACCTTCGTCGACGTCCCGGGCTTCCTGCCCGGCACCGACCAGGAGTGGAACGGCATCATCCGGCGCGGCGCGAAGCTGATCTACGCCTACGCCGAAGCGACCGTCCCGCTCGTCACCGTCATCACCCGCAAGGCGTACGGCGGCGCGTACGACGTCATGGGGTCGAAGCACCTCGGCGCGGACGTCAACCTGGCCTGGCCGACCGCGCAGGTCGCGGTCATGGGCGCGCAGGGCGCGGCGAACATCGTGCACCGCAAGACGCTCGCCGCGGCCGCCGCCGACGGCAAGGACGTCGACGCGCTGCGGGCCGAGCTGATCCAGGAGTACGAAGACACACTCCTGAACCCGTACGCGGCGGCCGAGCGCGGTTACGTCGACTCGGTGATCGTGCCCGCGCACACCCGCGGCCACATCGCGAAGGCGCTCTCGCTGCTCCAGGGCAAACGCGAGACGCTGCCGCCCAAGAAGCACGGGAACATCCCGCTGTGAGCGCGCCGGAAACCCCGCTGCTGCGGGTCGTGAAGGGCGATCCGAGCGACGTCGAGCTCGCCGCGCTGACCGCCGTCGTGGCGGCGGCGGCGAGCGCCCGGGCACCGGAACCGGCGCCGAAACGGGACTCGTGGTGGGCGGACAAGGCGTCGCTGGTGCGGGCCCCGCTCGCTCCCGGCGACGGTGCTTGGCGGGCTTCGGCTCTTCCCCGCTGACAGCTTCGCCGCTGACGGCGCGGAACGGGCCTTCGCGGGTTATCGTGGCAGATCTGGCAGTCCGGCTCGTCCGGTTCGCCAGGTCTTCGGTATCCGCGATCGCCCCAGAAAGCCGTGCGTGACGAACCAAGACCATCTTTCCGCCGAATTGCGCCGTCTGCGCAAGGCCGCCGGGCTGTCCGGAACCGAAGCGGCCAGGCTCACGAGCCTCAGTCAGTCGAAGGTTTCACGAGTCGAGACCGGCGCTTTCATGCCCACCGAGGACCAGGTCGTCGCGCTGTGCCGCGCGTACCGGGCACCCGCCAAGATCCGGCGGGCGCTGGTCGCGATCACCAGGGACCTCCGCGAGGAGGCGTCGTCCGCCCGCGTCGTCTTCCAGCGCGGCGCCTGGCGGATGCAGCAGCGCATCGGCAAGATCGAGACGGCGTCCGCCCGTATCCGGAGTTTCCAGCCGACCATCGTGTTCGGCCTGCTCCAGACCCGCGCCTACATCACCGCGTTGTTCGGCGACTCCCTGCCGGACGCCGAACGCGACCAGACCGTCGACGCCCGGCTGGACCGCCAGCGGATCCTCGACTCGAACCGCGAGTTCCACTTCGTGGTGACCGAAGGCGCCCTGCGCTGGAACATGGGCGGGGCGACGACCATGCAGGCCCAGCTCGACCACCTCATCCAACTGTCGTGCCGCGGCCGGGTGCGGCTGGGCGTGATCCCGTGGACCACGGCGGTGTCGGTCCCCGTCCTCCACGGTTTCGACATCTACGACTCCCGCGCGGTGCTCCTCGGGACGCAGACGGCCACCGCGCTCGTCACCGACGAACGCGAAGTCGCCGACTACGAAAAGAACTTCGCCGAAGTCGAGCGCTACGCCACCTACGACGATGTCGCCTGCTCGCATCTGGCGCGGATCGCGGCCGACTACCGACAGCTCACGGTCGAACCACTTCGGTGACCAAAGACCCTTTGCGCTATGCACCCTGAGGGTGCATCGTGAGTAAAGCGGCTTTCGGTGAAAGTCCCGTTTCGTGCGCCGAACGCGATCGGCCGAGCCGTTCACCGACCATCCGGGACAGATCACCCGATCTCGCCAACCTTGCTGCGCCGCAACCCGTCTACTTGCCGAAACAGTCACTGGGGAAAGGCCCTCCTATGACCACCACATGGCACGAGAACATGACCGGCTGGCACAAGTCGACCTACACGCACTGGGAAGAGAACGCCTGTGTCGAGGTGGGCGGCGCGCCCGGCCTCGTCGGCATCCGGGACACCAAACAGTGGGCTCTGCCGGAGGAGACCCGGCCGATCCTGGTGCTCCCGGCCCGCTCCTTCGCCGCGCTCCTCGATCACCTCGGTCGATGAACGACGTCGCGGAGCCGTACATGGTCCACCATCCGCAGGAAATGGCGGGCCAGCTGATCAACGGCAACTGGATCGTCGCCCGGTGGGAACACCTCGGCGAGAACGAGGATCTGGACCACTGGACCGCGATCCTGCGCGAGTACTGCGAGGACCTCGGCGTCGATCCGTACGTCATCAACATCCCGCGGAAGAGCCTGACGATCGTCTTCAACGGCGCGCTCCCCGCGCCGACGTTCGAACAGCTCGAGAATTCCGTCGCGGCGATCGAGTACCACCGCTTCCTCGAACGCGAAATCGGTCCGAGACCGCTGAATTAGGCGTCTTTCGGCGCGGCACGCATTCCGATGTAAACACATTCGGCGCCGGTCGAAAGCGTCGAGAACACCACAGGCATCCAGTCTTCGCTGAACGACGGCCCGGCCCCTGCCGCGGCGAAGACCGTGTCCGTGACGGGGACCAGGACCATGTCCAGCGGCGGCGAGTAGTCCGCCATCCCGCCGACGAAGGCATACGTCAGCTTCAGGTCTTCCGTCACCGTGATGACCACGCCTTCCCGCCGGTAGACACCCGCGAACCGCTTCATGTCCACGACCGGTGGTTCCGCGGGCGGCGCGAAGGCCTCGGGCATCCGGACGCCGGCGAATTCGCCGAGCAGTTCCCGGAACAGGTCCGCGTAAAGCTGCCGCGCACCGCCGCCGTTGGTCACCAGCGCGACGGCCACACCGGCCGACGGAATCACCCGCAAGTAGGCGTACTGCCCGATGGCCGCGCCGTCGTGCCCGAAGCCGGACGTGCCGTCCCAGTCGTAGAGCGTCCAGCCGAGCCCCCAGCCGTCCGCGCTGACCGTCCACTTGTCGGGGACGTCGGTTTCCCGGCGCTGCATGGCTTCGACCGTTTCCGGTGCCAGGACCCGGGTCCCGTCCGGCGCCAGACCCCCGTCGAGATGCATCCGCGCGAGCCGGACGACGTCACCGGCGGAGGCGACGACCCGCGCACCCGGCCCCGCCGAACGCGGCATCAGATCCCACGCGGGGGCGGGCTCCGGATCCTGCCCCGGTTCGCCGAGGTGACTCATCGCCGCGCGGAAACTCAGCGCCTCTTCGGGCAGGGTCATCGACTGTTTCAGCCCGAGCGGCGCGAAGACCAGGTCTTTCAGCGCCTGATCCCAGGTCGATCCGGTCAGCACCTCGGCGATCCGGCCGAGCACCTGGTAGGCGACGGTGCTGTAGGAGACCGCGGTCCCCGGCGGGCAGTCCATCGCGACACCCTTGCTCGCCTCGACGAAACGGGCGATGCAGTCGTCACCCCGGCCGGTGTCGAGGGTGAAGTCGCAGGTGAGGCCGCTCAGGTGGCTCAGCAACTGCCGGGTGGTGATCGTCTTGGTGGCCTCGGGATCGATCGTCTCGAAGTCCGGCAGCACCTCGACGACCGGCGCGTCGAGGTCCAGTTCGCCCGCTTCGGCCAGCCGCATGATCAGGGTGGCGGTGTAGACCTTGGCGATCGAACCGAGCTGGAACACCGAATCGGTCGTCGTCTCGACCCCGGTGCCGCGGTGCAGGACGCCGCTCGCGAGCTCGTGGATCTCGCCGCCCGTGAGCACGGCGAGCGCGGCGCCCGGAACGTGGTGCACGGCGCGAAGCTCGTCCAACCGGGCCTGCCAGCGCGCGACGTCCCAGGTCACGGAGTTCGTCATGCTTCTTTCCTCTTTCCTATGAGTACGTTGTTCTCGTCTTGCGCACACTGTACGCATCTGCGCTCAGTGTACGCAAGGCTCGGAATCACTTGAGCACGGCGCCCGTCGTGCCATATAGTCCACGCGGAATAATCGATACGGAATCTCCCGAGAGGAACATGCATGGCCGCGAAGCTCACCCCGCTCGCCATGGCGGTGCTGGAACTCCTCCACGAGCGGGCCATGCATCCCTACGAGATGGCGCAGCTGATGAAGGAGCGGTACGTCAGCACTCGCGTCAAGGTGAAGGCCGGATCGCTGTACCACACGGTGGATCGCTTGGTACAGAACGGTTTCGTCGAAGCCGTCGAGACACAACGGGACGGGAAGCGCCCCGAGCGCACCGTGTACGCGATGACCGAGGCCGGTCGCGACGAGTTCGTCGACCGCGCGCAGGACATGCTGGCCACTCCCGCCGAGGAGTACCCCGAGTACCTCAGCGCACTCGCCGTCATCGACGACCTGGGCGCGGAAAAGTCGATCACCCAGCTCAAGCACCGCGTGCTGCGGCTCCAGGCCTCCGTCGCCTCCGACCAGGTCCTTCTCGAAAACCTGGTCAACGAACACAAACTCCCCGAGGTCTATTGGCTCGACTGGTCCTACGCCACCGCGCGGCGGGCCTTCGAGCTCGAGTGGACCCGAAAACTGCTCCAGGACCTGGAATCCGGCCGCATCCGGTTCCAGGGCCACTGCAAGCCACACCTGAACCTGGTCACCGAGGAAGACAGCGATGAACGCAAGACAAGCTAGTCCCTGGGCCGCGCTTTCCGCGCTGTGCCTGGGTTTCTTCATGATCCTGCTGGACACCACGATCGTCTCGACCGCGATTCCCGCGATGCTGCGCGAACTCGGCGCCGGGTTGAACGCCATCGTCTGGGTGATCAGCGTCTATCTGCTCACCTACGCGGTGCCGATGCTGTTCGCCAGCCGTCTCGGTGACCGCTTCGGACCGAAGCGCGTCTACCTGGCCGGGCTCGTGGTGTTCACGCTGGCCTCGCTGTGGTGCGGCCTGTCCGGCTCGGTCGAGATGCTCATCGCCGCGCGCGCGGTGCAGGGCCTCGGCGCCGCGTTGATGACGCCGCAGACGCTGGCGTTCATCAGCCACCTGTTCCCGCCGTCGAAGCGCGGCCCCGCGATGGGCCTCTGGAGCGGTGTCGCCGGGATCGCGGCCATCGTCGGGCCGGTGCTCGGCGGCGTGCTCGTCGACCACCTCGGCTGGGAATGGATCTTCTTCGTCAACCTGCCGGTCGGTGTGGTCGCGCTGGCGCTGGCGCTGCTCAAGGTGCCGGACTGGCAGCCGAAGCACTCGCATTCCTTCGACGTGCCGGGAATCCTGCTTTCCGGCGCGGGCCTGTTCTGCGTCGTCTACGGCGTCCAAAATGGACAGCACTACGACTGGGAGCGGGTGTTCGGGCCGATCACCGTGTTCGAGATCATCGGCTTCGGTGTCGCCCTGCTGGTCGCTTTCGTGGTGTGGCAACGGTTCAACCGCGAGGAACCGCTGGTGCCGCTGAGCGTTTTCGGGAACCGCAACTTCTCGGCCGGGACGCTGACCTCGGTCACCGTCGGCTTCGCGATGACCGGCATGTTCCTGCCCCTGGTGATCTACATCCAGGCGGTGCTGGGCGAATCGCCGACGATGTCCGGGCTGGTGTTCGCGCCGATGTCGTTGCTGGCCGGCCTGATCGGCCCGTTCGTCGGCCGCGCCTCGGACAAGGTCAACGGCAAGATCCTGCTGATCATCGGGCTGACCGCGCTGGGCGCGGGGATGGTCCTGATCACGATCATCGCCCGGGCCGGCGCGAACGCGTGGGCGCTGACGCCGGCGTTGCTGGTGGCGGGTGTCGGTATCGGGTTCATCTTCGCGCCGATGAGCAACCTGACGATCAGTTCGGTCGAACCGCGGCTCATCGGGACCGCGTCGGGCATCTTCAACACCGCCCGGCAGGTCGGCGGGGTACTCGGCAGTGCCGCCGTCGGCGTGCTGCTGCAGGCGCGGATCAGCGCTTCCATCGCCGACGAGGCCGCGATCGCCGCGAACGCCTTGCCGGAGCAGTACCGGGCGCCGTTCGCGGAAGGCATCGCGAAGGCCGCGGAATCCACCGGGGAGTTCGGTTCTTCCGGCCCCGCCACGATGCCCGGCCTGCCGTCCGGCGTCGCCGAGCAAGCCCAGCGGCTCGCGCTCGAAGCCGTCCACAATGGACTCACCGACGCCGCCAGAGTGACGTTGCTGCTGCCGGCGGCGGTGCTGGTGCTGGGCGTGCTGGCCGCGCTCACCATGCGGCGCCCGGTTCCGCGGGCTCACCGGTCACCTTCTCCGGAACCCGTCACCAGCGCCGCCTGACCCTGCCACGTGTCAGGTGCCGAGCGTTGATGAACGGTCCTTTCCTTGCGAATTTCGCAAGGAAAGGACCGTTCCTCTCATCCGCGGGAGGGCGGAGGTCCTACCGGCGGTACCGCAGGCCGTAGCCGTACGGGTACAGCGCCTTCTTGCCGTCACCGACGTTCACCGGTTCCTGCGCCGCGCTGGACGGCCAGCTGAACGTCAGCTTCCCGGTCGGGTTGTAGTCGCCGTAAAGGACATCGGCGACACCGGCGCCTTCGCTACCAGGGAGCCAGGCGGCGACGAGCCCGTTGAACTGCGGCAGCTGCGAAGCGATGTCGAGCGGGCGTCCCGACACGGTCACCACGACGACCGGGACCCCGGACCCCTTCAGCTTGGCGATCGTGGCGAGGTCCTCCGCGTCGAGTCCGAAGCCGTTCGGCCGGTCTCCCTGTCCCTCGGCGTACGGCGTTTCGCCCACCACGGCGACCGCGACCCGGTAGCTCTTGTCGATTCCCTCACCCGCACGGTCATAGGTCACCGTGGTTCCCTTCCCGGCGCCCGATTTCAGGCCGTCGAGGATGGTCGTGCCCGGGATGACCGGGCCGCTCTGGCCCTGCCAGGTGAGCGTCCAGCCGCCCGCCTGGTTGCCGATGTCGTTCGCGTTCTTGCCCGCGACGAAGATCTTGTTGTCCTTCTTCGCCAGCGGCAGCACACCGTCGTTCTTCAGCAGCACCTGGGATTCGCGGACGGCCTGCCGGGCCAGTTCGCGATGTTCCTTGCCGCCGAACGTCTTCTGGAGCGAGCGGTCGGTGTACGGATGCTCGAACAGGCCGAGCTCGAACTTCTCCGCGAGGATCCGGCGGTTCGCGTCGTCGATCCGGTCGCGCGAGACGCGGCCCGCCTCGACCTCGGCCTTGAGGTAGGAGATGAACTGCGGCGCGTCCCACGGGACCATGAACATGTCGATGCCCGCGTTGACCGAAAGCCGCACCTCTTCGGGGGTGAAGCCCTCCTTGCCGTCGATCTGGTTGATCGCGTTGTAGTCCGAGATCACCAGGCCCCGGAACCGCAGTTCCTTCTTGAGGACGTCGGTGATCAGGTACTTCTGGGCGTGCATGCGCACCCCCTGGAAGCTGGAGAACGAGATCATCACCGAGCCGACGCCGCGGTCGATCGCCTCGCGGAACGGCGGCAGGTGGATCTGGCGCAGTTCGCGTTCGCTGATCGCGGCGTTGCCCTGGTCGACGCCGTTGGCCGTCCCGCCGTCGCCGACGTAGTGCTTCGCCGTCGCGAGCACCGAACCCGGCTTCTCCCCGAGCTCGCGCCCTTGGAGCCCGGTGATGGCCGACGCGTTCGCGATGGCGTCACGCGGGGATTCGCCGAAGGATTCGTAAGTCCGGCCCCAACGGTCGTCACGGGCGACGCACAGGCACGGCGAAAAGTCCCACCGCGGACCGGTTCCGGCGACTTCCAGCGCCGTCGCGCGGCCGATCTTCTCGACCAGGCGCGGATTGTTGGCGGCGCCCAGACCGATGTTGTGCGGGAAGATCGTCGCGCCGTAGACGTTGTTGTGGCCGTGCACGGCGTCGACGCCGTACAGCGTGGGAATGCCGAGCGGCGTCGAAACCGCCGCCTTCTGGTACGAGTCGACCATGTCGGCCCAGCCGTTGGGCGTGTTGCTGGCGGGCACCGAGCCACCGCCGGACAACAGGGATCCCAGTTTGAGCGCGGCGGCCTGGTCGGGGGTGACCGCGCCGCGTTCGGCCTGCGTCATCTGGCCGATCTTGTCGTCGAGGCTCATCCGCTTGAGCAGGTCGTTCACCCGCGCGGACGTCGAAGCGTGAGGGTTCTTGTACACCGGCCCTGGACTGGCCGACGCCATCGGCGCGAGGGCCGAACCGGCCACGAGCAGGCCTGCGAGCACTGTGGTTTGCGTCGTGCGAAGTGATCTTCTGACGCGGAGGCGGGGCGACATTGGTTCCTCCGTAGCTCGAAACATCCATATGTTGCGCGCCACAACAAACTAACCGCACGTTCGGGTGTTCCAGGTCACAATCGGGCAACGGAGGGCCGTCGAGTACCTTCCGATGGTGCGTTTCGTCCTCGCTTCCCAGTCCCCCGCCCGCCTCGGTGTCCTGCGTTCGGCCGGCTTCGATCCGAGCGTCGTCGTCTCCGGCGTCGACGAGGACGCGGTGGCCGCGTCCCTGACAGATCCGGCCCCGGTGGAGCTGGTCCGCGCGCTCGCCGTCGCGAAGGCCGAAGCCGTCCACGAGACGCTCGCCGGGATCCATGGCGACCATGCCGGGCACGCCGACATGGTCATCGTGGGCTGCGATTCGATGCTGTCGATCGACGGCGAGATGGTCGGGAAGCCGCACACGCCGGAGGCCGCGCGCGAACGCTGGGCGTCGATGGCGGGCAAGACCGGTGAACTTCTCACCGGGCACTCGATCATCCGCGTCGAGAACGGCGAGAAGACGAAGGAAGCCTCCGGTACCGAAGGCACCACTGTTCGTTTCGGCACACCTTCGCAGGAAGAGATCGAGGCATACATCGCTTCCGGCGAGCCGCTTCAGGTCGCCGGCGGCTTCACGCTGGACGGCCGCGGCGGCTGGTTCATCGAGGGAATCGACGGTGATTTCTCGAGTGTCATCGGGATCAGCCTGCCGCTGACCCGGCGTTTGCTCACCGAGGTCGGCGTGAGTGTCATCGATCTCTGGACGCGTCCCGCATCCTGAGACAGCTCCCACACGATCGGGTGATCCGGAAGAGTCCTGCTTCGCCGAACGTTCTTCACGTTCGGCCAATCAGGAAACTTTCACGCACCGGAGTCGCCCCGTGTCTTTCATTCGGACCTACACCAGGCCAAAAGTCTTCGCGGTGGCAGTCCTCGGCTCGCTCGTCGTGGGTGCCCTTCTCGGCGTCCTAGCCAGGAGCACCGAAGCGAGCTGGCTGACCGAACTGCTCGCCCAGATCGGCTCGATCTTCACGACGCTGCTGCAGATCGCGGTGATCCCGCTGGTCTTCACGGCGATCGTGGTCGGCATCAGCAGCCTGCGCAACCTCGGCGGCGGCAAGAAGGCCGCCCGGCTGGGCGGCAAGACCGTGCTGTGGTTCGCGATCACCTCGTTCATCGCGTCGCTGATCGGCATCGCCGTCGCGAAGCTGTTCAACCCGGGCAGCGGCGGCCTCGGCGAGGGCGTCGCCGCGACCGCGAAGAACACGGACAAGGCCGCCAAGGCGACCTGGGGTTCGTGGAGCGACTTCATCAACGGGTTGCTGCCGAAGAACTTCTTCACCGCCTTCGCCGAGGGCGAGACGCTTCAGGTGCTGTTCCTGGCCGTCCTGATCGGCGCGGCCGCCTACAGCCTCGGAGACAAGGCGAAGCCGTTCGTCGACTTCACGAGCAGCGTGTTCGAAATCATCCAGCGCTACCTCGGCTGGATCGTGCGCCTGGCCCCGATCGGCATCATCGGCCTGATCGGCAAGGCCGTGTCGACCTACGGTGACTCGCTGTTCAAGCCGCTGTTCACCGCCACCCTCGCGGTGTACGTCGGCTGCTTCCTGGTGCTGCTGGTGGTCTACCCGATCCTGCTGCAGTTCGTGGCGAAGGTCAGCCCGCTGAAGTTCTTCTCCAAGGCGGGCACGGCGATCCAGTTCGCGTTCGCGTCGTCGTCCTCGGGCGCGACCCTGCCCCTGACCCGCCAGGCCGCGGTGAACCTGGGCGTCCAGCCCGGCTACGCGGGCTTCGCGACGCCGCTGGCGAGCGCCACGAAGATGGACGGCTGCGCGGCGGTGTTCCCCGCGATCGGCGCGATCTTCATCGCGAACCTGTCCGGTGTTTCGCTGAGCTTCTGGCAGTACATCGGGATCGTCGCGGCCGCGGTCTTCGGCGCGCTGGCGACCGCGGGCGTCACCGGCTGGCTGGCCGCGCTGACCCTGACCGCGTCGGTCATCGGACTCGACCCGGCGCAGGTCGCGCTCGGCATCGCGCTGATCTACTCGGTGAACCCGATCATGGACATGATCCGGACCGCGACCAACGTCGCGGGGCAGATCGTCGTGCCGGTCGTCGTCGCTCGCGGCGAAGGCATCCTGGACGACGATGTGCTCAACTCGCCGACGGACCCTTCGCCCACTGAAGACGGCGAAGCGGCTGTTGGCTCTTCGGCTTCGGCTAAGGAACCGGCTACCGCTGGGGCCTGACTGACGGCTCTCTTTTAGTGCGTGGAGGCCCCCTTCCTGGCGCCAGGAAGGGGGCCTCCACGCGCACTCGCTGTGACGCATGGGGTTTCTGTGGCGCCTGAGGTTCCTGGGGCGGTGCCGCAGTCCGTGAAGGCCCCCTTGAGGGACCCAGAGTCCGTGAAGGCCTCCTTCACTACCTTCAAGGTAGTCAAGGCCCCCTTCACGGACTTCCACCTCTCTCAACATTAAGAGAAGCGATAGCAAGGGACCCTTGCTATCGTTGCTTAGCACGCTAACTAACGTGAGCAAAGGTCCCTTGCTACCGCTCCGAGGGCTATCGCTCCGGGCAAGGGCGCAAGTCGGCCTTCGTGAGCCGCACGTCCGGCCACCCCTTCAGTTCCGACGGCGAGGTGTACCGCCGCGTGCAGCCCACCGAGCCGCGGCCGACGTCGTAGACCTCGGCGAGCACGGGCGCCGCCGCGCACCGGGCCGATCCGGATTGCGCGCCGGGGCATTCGTGGCGCACGACGATGACGTCCGCGACGCCGTCGGCGGTCACGTCGCTCAGCGCGACCGTGCCGGCGTCGGAGAAGTACGGCTTCCCGGTGTCCCGCCAGATCCCGCCGCGCGCGACGAACAGTTCGCCCGCCGAGCCGCCGTTGGCTTCGCCGCGCACCAGGCAGACCGGCGTCGCGCCGTCGACACAGCGCAAAGAATCGCCCTTGAGGGTGACCCCCATGTCATTGGTCATCAGCGGGATCACCGTGTCCGCCCCGATCTTGACCACGCCCTGCTTCCCCGCGTCGTCGGCCAGCAGCACGACGGGCAGGCCGCCGACGGTCATCGCGCCGATCTCCCGGCAGGCCGAGTGCCCGCAGTTGACCCCGGGCGTGGCGGGTCCGGGTTCGGGAACCGTGTATCCACCAGGCGGTCCGTCGAGCGTCGGAGCCTTCGGGCGGAGCAGGACGACGGCCACGATCACGCCCGCCGTCACCACCACCGCCAGCAGCGCGGTGAGCAGCACGGATCGCGACGCCCGCGCTTCCTGAGTCCGCATATCCGAGAGCGTAAGTGATCTAGCGCAGAGTGCACGTCTATGTTGTTCCTGTGACGAACCCCGGACTGCCCAACGCCCTGTTCCTCCCCACGGCGAAAAAGCCGAAGGACTTCACGAGTGCGGAGATCGAACTCCGCGCGACGAGGGACGGCCGGATGGCGCTGGTCGCCTTCAGTTCGGTTCAGCGCCTGGTCGAGTGCTGCGGCCCGCACCAGCCGTGGGCACTGGTCAAGGCGGAGCACCTCGGCCGCGTCTACCAGACCCAGCCGTACGACCTGATCGTGCTGGATTCCGACCTTCCAGAAGAACTGCGGCACCGCGAAGCGCTGGTATAAACAATGGTCACCGGGTGGCCTTGCTCTCATTATTCGGGGCGGGAACTTCCGTAAACTGCTGCGGAGCCGCATCGGGGCGGCCCGACGTGCGAACGCAGGAGGTACGGCGTGACCGAGCAGGCCGGCACAGGTGGTCCGGTGACCAAGATCCTGATCGCGAACCGCGGGGAAATCGCGGTACGGGTGATCAGGGCGGCGAAGGACGCCGGGCTGACCAGCGTGGCCGTCTACGCCGATCCGGATCGTGACGCACCCCATGTCCGCCTCGCCGACGAGGCCTTCGCGCTCGGCGGCACCACCGCGGCCGAGAGCTACCTCGTCTTCGACAAGCTGCTCGACGCCGCCAAGCGCTCGGGCGCGGACTCGGTCCACCCCGGTTACGGCTTCCTGTCCGAGAACGCGGACTTCGCGCAGGCGGTGATCGACGCCGGGCTGACCTGGATCGGGCCGAGCCCGCAGGCGATCCGCGACCTCGGCGACAAGGTCACCGCGCGCCACATCGCGCTGCGCGCCGGCGCCCCGCTCGTGCCCGGCACGAAGGACCCCGCCAAGAACGCCGACGAGATCGTCGCCTTCGCCGACGAGCACGGCCTGCCGGTCGCGATCAAGGCGGCGTTCGGCGGTGGCGGCCGTGGCCTGAAGGTAGCCCGCACCCGTGAGGAGATCCCGGAGCTCTTCGAATCCGCGACGCGCGAGGCGATCTCCGCCTTCGGCCGCGGCGAATGCTTCGTCGAGCGCTACCTGGACAAGCCGCGGCACGTCGAGGCCCAGGTCCTCGCCGACCAGCACGGCAACGCGATCGTCGTCGGCACCCGCGACTGCTCGCTGCAGCGCCGCCACCAGAAGCTGGTCGAAGAGGCGCCCGCGCCGTACCTGACCGACGAGCAGCGCAAGCGCATCCACGAGTCCGCGAAGGCGATCTGCAAGGAAGCCGGGTACTACGGCGCGGGCACCGTCGAGTACCTCGTCGCCGTCGACGGCACGATCTCGTTCCTCGAGGTCAACACGCGGCTGCAGGTCGAGCACCCGGTTTCCGAGGAGACGACGGGCCTCGACCTCGTGCGCGAGATGTTCCGCATCGCGCGCGGCGAGAAGCTGCGCATCACCGAGGATCCGGAACCGCGCGGCCACTCGATCGAATTCCGCATCAACGGCGAGGACGCCGGCCGGGGGTTCCTGCCCGCGCCCGGCACCGTGACGAAGTTCGTCGCGCCGAGCGGCCCGGGGGTCCGGGTCGATTCGGGCGTCGAGTCCGGCAGCGTCATCGGCGGCCAGTTCGACTCGATGCTCGCGAAGCTGATCGTCACCGGTTCGGACCGGCAGAACGCGCTCGAGCGCAGCCGCCGGGCGCTGGCCGAGATGGTCGCCGACGGGATGGCGACGGTCCTGCCGTTCCACCGCGTGATCGTGGACGACCCGGCCTTCATCGGCGACGAGAACGGGTTCAGCGTGCACACCCGCTGGATCGAGACCGAGTTCGAGAACAAGATCGAGCCGTTCGTGGCACCGGAGACCGAGCCCGAAGAGGAGCAGGCCCGCCAGAACGTCGTCGTCGAGGTCGGCGGCCGTCGTCTCGAAGTGTCGCTTCCCGGCGGGTTCTCGCTCGACGCCGGTGGCGGCGGGACGGCGGTCAAGGCCAAGCCGCGCAAGCGCGCGGGCGGCACCAAGGCCGCGGTGAGCGGCGACGCGGTCACCGCGCCGATGCAGGGCACCATCGTCAAGGTCGCCGTCGAAGAGGGCCAGCAGGTCGAGGCGGGCGAACTGGTCGTCGTGCTCGAAGCCATGAAGATGGAGAACCCGGTCACCGCGCACAAAGCGGGTACCGTGACCGGCCTTGCGGTCGAGGTCGGCGCCGCTGTGACGCAGGGAACCCAGCTGTTCGAGCTGAAAGACTGACGAATGTCGTGGATGACGGGCCCTCGCTCCGCCTACCATCGGAAGGGTGAGCGAGGTTCCGTCTCCGCAGCTGCGGATCAGTGATCAGGATCGCGAGTCCGCGCTGACCGCGCTCGGCGAGCATATGAGCGTGGGCAGGATCGACATCGACGAGTTCGGGGAGCGGTCCGCCCGGATCACCGCGGCCAAGACGCGCGGTGAGCTGTCCGAGGTCTTCATCGACCTGCCCGAACCGCATCCGGTGTTCGACGTGCCCAAGAAGGTCGTGAGCGAACCGGAGAAGCCGGCCTCGCCGTTCGCGGGCAGCTCGCCGGCGCAGCGGGTCATGGGCGCGCTCCTGCCGCTCCTGTTCATCGCCACCATCGTGTTCATCATCGGCACCGGCGCCAGCTGGTGGTTGATCGCCATCCCGATCGGGATCAGCGCCGTCGGCGAAGGCATCTGGGGCAAGGGCTGGGAGAACTCCCACAAGAAGCTCGCGAAGCGCCGTCGACGGGAACTGGACGGCTGATCCGCCCGTAGACTCGGGACGTGAGTGCCGAGAGACCGGACATGCGGCTGAGCGACGCCGAACGCCAAGACGCGCTCGAAGCGCTGGAAGAGCATGTCCGCACCGGCAGACTCGACCTCGACGAGTTCGGTTCGCGATCGGCCAAGGTCAGCGCCGCGCGGCTGGCGAGCGACCTGGAACCGCTGTTCACGGACCTGCCCTCGCCCCGCCCCAGCGCCCTGCTCCCCTTGCCGCCGATGCCCGGCGTCGCCCAGGCGTCGGCGAAGAACGAGGTCCAGCCGTCGAAATGGCTGACCGCCAGCGCCGTGCCGATCGCCGCGGCGGTCGCGATCGCGCTGTTCTTCTTCACCCGCGGGACGTTCCTGGTCTTCCTGCTCCCCTTGGCGGTAGCGCTGATCATGAGCCGCCGTCGCTGATCGGCCCGGTTACCCTCGAAGGGTGGAACCGGTGGAGATCAACGCGGGCGAGTACTACTTGCGGCAGCTGCGGGCGGACAAGGCCCTCGACGACCGTCCGGCGCTGGTCGCGGCCTTCGCCGATCCGACGCACCGCAAGTACGTCCTGAACTACCGCCTGCGGGACATCGCCGAGGCGACCGAGTACGTCGCGTTGCGCGCGGCGCAGTGGGCCGGTGACGAACGCTGTTCCTGGGCGGTGGCCGAGCCGACGACCGGGGATCTGCTGGGCGAGGTCGGCCTGCGGGATCTCGATCTCGACGCCGGGTACGCGGAGGCGTCGGTCTGGGTGCGCGCGGCGTCGCGGGGCAAGGGCGTCGCGAGCACGGCGCTCAACGCCGCCCTGCGCTTCGGTTTCGGCGGGCTCGGCCTGCGCGAGGTCAGCTACCGCTACGAAGAGACGAACGAGGTCTCGGCCTCGGTCGCCCGCAAATGCGGGTTCACCCTGGTCGGGCCCGAGCTGGACCCGGCCCCGACCGGGGAACGCCTCATCCGCTGGCGCCGCACCGCCTGACCCGCGTTTAGCGGGCTAAACGCGATCCGGCTGGTCAGAAGGGGTAGGTCGGCGGCAGGTTCCGGACGGTGACCCAGCGGGTCTCGGTGAACGCCTCGATGTTCGCCGCAGCGCCGCCGAAACGGCTTCCGGTGCCTGAAGCGGCGACGCCGCCGAAGGGGCTGTTCGCCTCGTCGCTGACGGTCTGGTCGTTGATGTGCACGATCCCGGTCGGGACGCGATCGGCCAGCTCCAGTCCTTTGAGGACATCGCGGGTGACGATCCCCAGCGACAACCCGTACTCGCTCGCCGTCGCGAGGCGGATGGCCTCCTCCGCGTCGGAGAACCGGACGACCGGCGCGACCGGGCCGAAGATCTCCTCGGCGACCGCGGGCGCCGTCGGCGGCACGTCGGCGAGCACCGTAGCGGAGTAGAACAGCCGGTCGTACTCGGCGCCGGCGGCGACCCGCGCCCCCGCCGAGACACTGGCCGTGACCAGCTCGTGGATCTTGTCCCGCTGCCCGGCGTCGATGATCGGCCCGAGCGCGACCTCGTCCCGCGCCGGGTCGCCGACCCGCAACGCGGCCGCCTTCGCCGCCAGCCGCTCGACGAAATCGTCGTAGAGCCGCTCGTGCACCAGGTGCCGCCCGGTGGTCATGCAGATCTGGCCCTGGTGGAAGAAGGACCCGAACGCGGCGACCCCGGCGGCTTCGTCGACGTCGGCGTCGTCGAGCACGATGAGCGCGGAGTTCCCGCCCAGCTCCAGATGCGCCCGCTTCAGATGCTTTCCGGCGAGTTCGCCGACCTTGCGCCCGGCGCCGGTCGACCCGGTGAACGAGATGACCCGGACCGCCGGATGCGTCACCAGCGTCTCGCCGACGTCCGCGCCGCCCGGCAGCATCTGCAGCACGCCCGGCGGCAGACCCGCTTCCTCGAAGATCCGCGCGAGCACCACGCCACCGGTGACCGCGGTGCGCGGGTCCGGCTTCAGGATGACCGCGTTCCCCAGCGCGAGTGCCGGGGCCACCGAACGGATGCCGAGGATGATCGGCATGTTGAACGGCGAGATGACCGCGACCACCCCGGCCGGGACGCGACGCGCCATCGAAAGACGCGGTTCCTCACTCGGCAGGAGTTCGCCGTACGGACGGGCGGGCAGCGCCGCCGCCTCGTAGCACTCCTGCTCCGCGACGTGCAGCGAAAAGCCCGCCACCCCCGGCACGGCGCCGACCTCGCGGACGTTCCACCAGCGGATCTCGTCGGCGTACTCGGACCACAGCCGGGCCGCCTCGCGCAGCACGGCGGCGCGCTGGACGTGCGGGGTCGCCGCCCAGGCCCGCTGCGCCTCGGCCGCGGTCTCCGCCGCTTTCGCGGCGTCCCCGGCCGAGGCGATCCCGATGCTTCCCAAGACCGCGCCGGTCGCGGGCTCGGTGACGTCCCGGGTGCCGCCGGTGCCGGGAACCCACGAGCCTCCGGCGAAGATCCGGTCCGTCCACGTCGACGAGTCGAGAAAAACCACTGGGCCACCTTCCGGTCGGGATGGCCGACGCTATGCCAAATTCACTCGATCAGGCAATGATTCCTGCGCGCAGGGCACATCGTGCGGCGGGGATGATCAACTCACCGGCTCGATGATCCCCGTCCGGGCTTCCGGGGCGGCCGAGCGCAACGCGTCGGCGGCCTCGTCGCTCGGCTGCGACTGGGACTCCCGCTCCGCGTCGACCCGCGCGGTGTACACCTCGACCTCGCGCTTCTCTTGATCCTTCGACCAGCCGAGCACTTCGCCGACCAGCGTCGCGACCTGAGCGGCGCAGTCGACACCCCGGTGCGCGTACTCGATCGAGATCCGCGTCCGCCGCGCCAGGACGTCTTCCAGGTGCAGCGCGCCTTCGTGGCTGGCCGCGTAGACGACCTCGACGCCGAGATAGTCCGGAGCGTGCTCCAGCGGCTTCAGCAGTTCCGGACGCCCTTCGCCGAGCGCGAGGACCTCGTGCACCATCGAGCCGTAACGGTCGAGCAGGTGACGCACGCGGTACGGGTGCAGCCCGTGCTCGGAGGCCAGGTGGTCGGCCTGGTTCACCAGCGCGTGGTAGCCGTCGGCGCCCAGCAGCGGCACCTTGTCCGTGATGGACGATTGCGGCCTGCCGGGCAGGTCGACGGCCGCGGCGTCGACGGCGTCGGCCGCCATCACCCGGTACGTCGTGTACTTGCCGCCCGCGATCGCGACCAGTCCCGGCGCGACCCTGGCGACCGCGTGTTCACGCGAAAGCTTCGACGTCTCTTCGCTTTCCCCGGCGAGCAAAGGCCGGAGTCCCGCGTAGACCCCTTCGATGTCGTCGTGCGTCAGCGGTGTCGCGAGCACGGTGTTGACGTGTTCGAGGAGGTAGTCGATGTCGTGCTTCGTCGCGGCGGGATGCGCGAGGTCGAGGTTCCAGTCGGTGTCCGTGGTCCCGACGATCCAGTGGTTGCGCCACGGGATGACGAACAGCACGGACTTCTCGGTGCGCAGGATCATGCCCGATTCCGAGACGATCCGGTCGCGCGGGACGACGATGTGCACGCCCTTGCTCGCGCGGACGCGGAACCGGCCGCGGCCACCGGAAAGGCGCTGCAGCTCGTCGGTCCACACGCCGGTGCAGTTGACCACCGCGGAGGCGTGGATCTCGGTCTCGCGGCCGTCCTCGACGTCGCGCACGCGGACGCCGGAAATGCGGTCCGCCTCGCGGAGGAACCCGACCACCTGGGTCGAGGTGCGCACCACGGCGCCGTAGTGCGCGGCGGTGCGGGCGACGGTCATCGTGTGCCGCGCGTCGTCGGATTGCGCGTCGTAGTAACGGATCCCGCCGATCAACGCGGACCGCTTCAGCGCCGGGACCATCCGCAGCGCGCCCGCGCGGCTCAGGTGTTTCTGCCCGGGGACCGACCGCGCGCCGCCCATCGTGTCGTACATCAGCAGGCCGGCCGCGGTGTACGGACGTTCCCAGATGCGGTGGGTCAGCGGGTACAGGAAGCTGACCGGCTTCACCAGATGCGGCGCGATCGTCGTCAGCATGAGCTCGCGTTCGCGCAGAGCTTCCCGCACCAGACCGAATTCCAGCTGTTCGAGGTAACGGAGCCCGCCATGGAAAAGCTTGCTGGACCGGCTCGACGTCCCCGACGCGAGGTCGCGCGCTTCGACCAGGGCGACTCGCAGACCACGCGTGGCGGCGTCGAGCGCGGTGCCCGCACCGACCACTCCGCCACCGATGACGACGAGGTCGAACTTGTCCGCACCCAGCCGCTGCCACGACTCTTCCCGCTTGAGCGGTCCCAGCCTGGCGGGGCTGTTTTCGGCTTCGCGCTGAGAGCTTGCCACGTGACATTCCTCCTTGGTGCCGCTGTGGCTCCAGCATCGCACGATCGGCCGCGACCGGTCCGTTATGCGGGTGACACGTGTGGCGTAACCCTCGTCGATCTTGAAAGGATTGGTGCACGCGACGCCTGGAAGGAACAAATACGCGACGGTAACGTGCCACGAACGTGGGTCGGCAAAGGCGCCGTAGCACACTGTGTTCGGCCCTGCGCGGAATGTCCCATGCGGTATGTCCACAGTGGAGGTCAGCGGTGAGCGCAGGAGCCATATTCGTCTGGGAGTTGCTGGGAACGGCGGTCCTGATCCTGTTGGGTAACGGCGTGGTCGCCAACCACGTGTTGCGGAAGAACAACGGCCACAACGGCGGCGTCGTGATGATCACCCTCGGCTGGGGGTTCGCGGTCTTCGCCGGCGCCAGCATCGCCGCGCCGAGCCAGGCGCACCTCAACCCCGCGGTGACCCTGGGGCTCGCCATCGCGGACAAGACGGCATGGGGCGACGTCCCGATCTACATCGCCGGGCAGCTGGTCGGCGCGATCCTCGGCGCGGTGCTCTGCTGGGCCGCCTACAAGCTCCAGTTCGACGACCATCCCAACCGGGACGAGACGCTCGGCATCTTCTCGACCGCGCCGCAGATCCCGAACAAGGCGTGGAACCTGGTCACCGAGATCATCGGCACCTTCGTGCTGGTCGCGTGGATCCTGCTCAGCCCGGTCTACGCCGAGTCCGGCGGCACCCCGAACTTCGGGAACTCCGCGCTCGGTTACGCGGGTGTAGCGTTCGTCGTGCTGGTCATCGGCCAGTCCCTCGGTGGCCCGACCGGTTACGCCATCAACCCGGCCCGAGACCTCGGCCCCCGCATCGCGTACGCGTTCCTGCTGCCCATCAAGAACAAGGCCAACCCGAACTGGGGCTACTCCTGGGTCCCCGTCGTCGGCCCGCTGGTCGGCGGCACCCTGGCCGCGCTCGTGTTCCTCGCCGTCCACAACCTGACCTGAGACTGGAGTTCATCGATGACTTCGTACGTAGCCGCGATCGACCAGGGCACCACGTCGACCCGCTGCATGATCTTCGACCACTCCGGCCGGGTGGTCGCCGTCGACCAGCGGGAGCACGAGCAGATCTTCCCGAAGGCGGGCTGGGTCGAGCACAACGCCGAAGAGATCTGGGAGAACACGCGGGCCGTCGCGGCGGGAGCGCTCGCCAAGGGCGATCTGGTCGCGAGCGACATCGTCGCGGTCGGCATCACCAACCAGCGCGAGACCACACTGGTCTGGGACCGCACCACCGGCAAGCCGGTGTACAACGCGATCGTCTGGCAGGACACCCGCACCGACAAGATCGTCAGCGACCTCGGCGCGCTCGGTGGCGGGCAGGAGCGGTACCGCGCGAAGGTGGGCCTGCCGCTGGCGACCTACTTCTCCGGACCGAAGATCAAGTGGATCCTCGACAACGTTGACGGCGCCCGCGCGCGGGCCGAAGCCGGTGACCTGCTCTTCGGCAACATGGACACCTGGGTGCTGTGGAACATGACGGGCGGGGTCGACGGCGGCGTGCACGTCACCGACCCGACCAACGCGTCGCGGACCATGCTGATGGACCTCGACACGCTGGCCTGGGACGCCGAGATCGCCGAGGAGATGACGGTCCCGCTGTCGATGCTGCCGGAGATCCGGTCGTCCTCGGAGACCTACGGCAAGGTCCGCGAGAAGGGCGCGCTGGCCGGGGTCCCGATCTCGGGCATCCTGGGCGACCAGCAGGCGGCGACCTTCGGGCAGGCGTGTCTTTCGCCGGGTGAAGCGAAGAACACCTACGGCACCGGCAACTTCATGCTGCTCAACACCGGCACCGAGAAGGTCATGTCGGACAACGGGCTGCTCACCACGGTCTGCTACAAGATCGGCTCGAACGACACGGTCTACGCGCTCGAAGGTTCGATCGCGGTCACCGGTTCGCTCGTGCAGTGGCTGCGGGACAACCTCGGCCTGATCGG
Source organism: Amycolatopsis sp. NPDC089917 (assembly GCF_040684635.1). Taxonomy (NCBI): domain Bacteria; kingdom Bacillati; phylum Actinomycetota; class Actinomycetes; order Pseudonocardiales; family Pseudonocardiaceae; genus Amycolatopsis; species Amycolatopsis sp. NPDC089917. The sequence goes on from NZ_JBFBGL010000037.1 coordinate 59,675, forward strand.
CTCCGCGGCCGAGGTCGAGCAGCACGCCCGCAGCGTCGAGGACAACGGTGGCGCGTACTTCGTGCCGGCGTTCTCGGGCCTCTTCGCGCCGTACTGGCGCTCCGACGCCCGCGGCGCGATCGTCGGCCTCACCCGGTTCGTCAACAAGGGGCACATCTCGCGGGCGGTCCTGGAGGCGACGGCGTTCCAGTCGCGCGAGGTGATCGACGCGATGAACGCCGACTCCGGCGTCCCGCTGAAGTCGCTGAAGGTCGACGGCGGCATGGTCGTGAACGAGCTGCTCATGCAGTTCCAGGCCGACATCCTCGGCGTGCCCGTGATCCGCCCGGTGGTCAACGAGACCACCGCGCTGGGCGCGGCTTACGCGGCCGGTCTCGCGGTGGGCTTCTGGAAGAGCGAAGACGACATCCGCAACAACTGGGCGCAGGACAAGCAGTGGGACCCGTCGATGGACGAGGCCCGCCGCGAGTCCGAGTACCGGAACTGGAAGAAGGCCGTCACGAAGACGTTCGACTGGGTCGAGGGCGAAGACTGACCCTCATCTGCTGAGCAAGCGGTCCGTGAAGGCCTCCTTCCCTACCTTGAGCGTAGGGAAGGAGGCCTTCACGTCACCCGCCGCCGGTCTGCGGGGCGCCCACCGGAATCTTCGAAACCTGATATCCTGCCCCGGCCGGAACGGCCGAAGACTTCGGCGGAACAATTTTACTGGGCGAAGAAGAATGTCGAGGCGGCTCACCCGGCGAGGACGGAATCGGCGCCGCCGCCACTTCGAGATTGATCGTCACCGTCTTCGTCTTGCAGATCGCCGTGACCGCGTAAAAGCCGGGACGCGCCTCGTCGCCGATATGCGCGACGGCGCCTTGGATCACCGGATCCTCCGAAGTGATTTCGAATTCCCCGACGCGGTCCAGCACCATCGATTTCACCTCGCCGAGATCGGCGACCGGGCAGCCGACGGAGACGAGGACGTCCTCGCCCGCTTGCGACTTCGCCGGCGAAACGGCGACGAACGGGTACTGGATCGCCGGCGGGGCGGGAGGCGTGGCCGGGACCTCCTGCGCGTACGCGACCGTCGGCGCGGCCACGACCATCCCGCACGCCACCAGCACGGACCGGTGCTTGATCATGAACCTCACCTCGCGATCAGCCGGGCGAAAACGATGATGTTGTCGAGATAGTTGCGCGACGCCTTGTCGAAGACGCCGCCGCAGGTGATGAGGCGCAGTTCCGGCTCGGTGGTGTCGCCGTAGACGGCGTCGGTGGGGAACTTGTCCTTCGCCACCCGATCGACCTTCGTGACCGCGAACTCGGCCGTCGTGCCGTCCTTGCGGGCGATCGAGATCTTGTCTCCGGGCGCGAGCTCCTTCAGCCGGAAGAAGATGCCCTTCTGCTTGTTCCCGTCCACGTGCCCGAGGATCACCGAGGGCCCGACCTCCCCCGGGGTCGGCCCGTTCTCGTACCAGCCAGCCTGCATCGGCTGGGTCACCGGCGGCACCTCGACGGTGTTGTCCGCGTTGAGCCCGAGCGGGACCAGGCTGGACTTCGCCTCGATCTTCGGCACGTCGATCGAGACCGGATCGGCCTTCGGCATCCCCTCGACGGCGGCCCCGCCGTCGGCAGGCACCCCCTGCTCGGCCGACGGCGTCTCCGCCTGGCTCGCTTCCCCCCGCGGCGCCGCCTGCCCGGTCTCCCCCGGACCGGACAGCACGAACGCCAGCGTCGCCAGTACGGCCAGCAGGACGACGGCCAGCGCCAGCAGCGCCTGTCGCCCTCGCCACCATGTCGACTTCATGTTCACCCCTGTAGTGAAACGGTGTGGCGGCGACGGAGCCGGTCCCGGCCCCCAGACCGGGACCGGCTCGTCGTCTAACCCCACGCCTGCCTTACGCCACACGCGACCCGCCGGTTGCCCACTCGGGTCACGAAATGATCGCGATCCCTACGCCCGCACCGCACGACGACGGTACGCCGCGAACCCGGCACCGCCCGCGACCAGCGCGAGACCGCCCCCGACGGCCGCGAGCACGCCGGAGTAGTCGGCGGGCCCGTCGGCACCGCCGGTCTGCGGAGCACCGGACGGCACCTTCGCGACCTGGTTCTTCTTGCCGAGCACCTCGAAGGTGACCGTCGACTTCTGACCCCAGCAGGTCAGCGTCACCGGGTATTTGCCCGGCTTGACGTCCTTGACCGTGGCCGACCACTTCGCGGAGTCGATGGAGTTGGCGGAGTCGACGGTGAGTGCCGCCGAAGTGACCTTCGGGCCGAACTCGTTGTTGCGGGTGGCGCACTGGAAGTCCAGCTTCACCTTGTCCCCGGGCTTGCCTTTGGCGGGCGAAACGGTCAGGGCCTTGAGGATCCCGACCGGCGACGCGTGCGGGCCGGGGCCGTCCGGGTCCTCGGTCGGGGACGCCGACGGCGAGGGGGACGGAGAAGGCGAAGCCGACGAAGAAGAAGGCGACGGAACGCCCGTCGGAGAAGTCGCCAAAGCGGCGCCCGGCGCGAGAAGAAGGAATCCGGCGACGGTCCCGGCGGTGAGCATGATGGTGCGCTTCATTGGATTACCCCTGAAAAAGAAATGTGGATGGGAATCGAAAAGGAAGCAGCCCGCACCCCTGTTCCCCCAGTGGCGGTTCTCTCTCTTTCCGACACCTTCATGACGCCTCGACCGGTGGCCGGGTTGCCTGGTTTCATCACGAAAAGGTCGCGATATCGAGCAGCGGGAACCGGACGAAAAAAACCGCCCCCGGACCAGGTCCGAGGGCGGTTCGAAAGAACGGGAATTCAGGAGGCCATACTGCCGTCACCCGCGTGCGCGGACCCGGACGGCACCGCGCTCACCTGCCGGGCGGGCACGGAAAACGTTGCCGTATAAGACTTTCCGTTGCAGTCGACGGTCAGCGGGTAGGTGCCCGGCGCGGTGCCCGCCTTGAGCTCGACCTCGGCGCTGACGTTCGCCGGGACGCCGATGAGCGGGCCGTAGTCGTATTTCCCGATGGTCAGCACCGGCGAAGAGAACGTCGTCGACGTCGGCGCCTTCAGGGCCTCGCCGCCGGGGCACTGCGCCAGTGCCACGTTGGAGTCGCCGTGCACGTACTTGTTGACGAGACCGAGATCGTAGGCCGTGTTGTCGTTGAGCTGGACCGTGACACCGCCGGGGTCGGGCCGCGGAGTTTGCTGCGCGAGACCGGTCGACGGACCCGCCAGCAACGCCGCGCCGATCGCCAGCACTCCGACGACACCCCTGCGAACCCTGCGAACCACGAAAAACCCCTAGCTGTCACCGAAACACCGACACGCGCTAGACGCGGGCACCCCCGCGAGGGTTGCTTCCCTTGCGGAGATCAGTCCAAGTCGTCGTGACGCATCAGCTGACGTCCCGCCTCGGTGATCGAGCCCGACAGCGACGGGTACACCGAAAATGTCAGTGCCAGGTGTTCCACTGTGAGCTGGTTCTGGACGGCGAGCGCGATGGGAAGGATGAGTTCGCTCGCCGTCGGCGCCACGACCACCCCACCGACGACCACGCCGGTGGCGGGGCGGCAGAACAGCTTCACGAAACCGCGTCGCAGACCTTCCATCTTCGCGCGGGCGTTCGTCGCGAGCGGGAGCATGATGGTGCGGGCGGGCACCTCACCCGAGTCGATCGCCTGCTGGCTGATGCCGACGGTCGCGATCTCGGGGTGGGTGAACACGTTGGCGGCGACGGTCTTGAGCTTGATCGGCGCGACACCCTCGCCGAGCGCGTGCCACATCGCGATGCGGCCCTGCATGCTGGCCACGGAGGCGAGCATGAGCACGCCGGTGCAGTCGCCTGCGGCGTAGATGCCGGGCGCGCTGGTGCGGGAAACGCGGTCGACGCCGATGAAGCCGCCGGGGCCGGGCTCGATGCCGACCTTCTCCAGGCCGATGTCGGAGGTGTTGGGCACCGAACCGACGGTCATCAGCGCGTGGCTGGCCTCGATCACGCGGCCGTCGGCGAGGTGGATCTCGACGCCCTTGTCGGTGCGCACGACCTTGTCTGCGCGCGCCTGCTTGGCGACCGTGGTGCCGCGCTGCGAGAAGACCTCTTCGAGCACCGCGGCGGCGTCGGCGTCCTCGTGCGGGAGCACGCGGTCGCGGCTGGAGACGACGGTGACCTTGACGCCCATCTCGGTGTAGGCGGAGGCGAATTCGGCGCCGGTGACACCCGAACCGATGACGGCCAGGTGCTCGGGCAGCTCGCGCAGGTCGTAGAGCTGACGCCAGTCGAGGATGCGCTCGCCGTCCGGCACCGCGCCGGGCAGCACGCGCGGGGTGGCGCCGGTGGAGATGAGGACGACGTCGGCGTCGAGCACCTCGGTCGACCCGTCGATCGCGGTGACGGCGACCTTGTGCGTGGCGAGACCGGCCTCGTCGTCGTCGAACCGGGCCTGCCCGATGACGACGCGGACGCCCTCGCGCTGGACGCGGGCGCGGATGTCGGCGGACTGCGCGAGCGCGAGGCCCTTGACCCGGCCGTGGACGGTCGGCAGGTCGACGCTGGTGTCGGCCATGTCGGTGTTGATGCCGAGTTCGCGCAGGTCGTGCATGTTCGCAAGCGCGCCGGAGGAGGCGATGAACGTCTTCGAGGGGACGCAGTCGTAGAGCACGCAAGCCCCGCCGAGGCCGTCGCGTTCGACGATGGTGACGTCGGCTCCGTGCTGGGCCGCGACCAGTGCCGCTTCGTAACCGGCGGGGCCTCCGCCCATGATCACGATCTTGGTCACTGGTCTCCTCCTCGCACCGGTGTCTGTGACTGCGTTTACCGTACGCGGGCGACCGCTGGGCGGATTGAGTGGCCGGACACGGCATGTGCGTCCAGCCGGGTGACCGGCGGGTCGCTACGCTGTCACCGTGCCGTTGTATGCCGCTTACGGATCCAATATGGAGCCCGCCCAGATGCTGGAGCGCGCTCCGCACTCGCCCATGGCCGGCACCGGCTGGCTGGAGGGCTGGAGGCTGACCTTCGGCGGCGAAGACCTCGGCTGGGAAGGCGCGCTGGCGACCATCGTCGAAGACCCGGGCTCCCGGGTCTTCGTCGTGCTGTACGACGTCACCTCGCTGGACGAACCCAACCTCGACCGCTGGGAAGGCGGCGAGATGGGCATCCACTCCAAGATCCGGCTCCGCGTGCAGACCATGGACGGTTCCGTCCTGGCGTGGCTGTACGTCCTGGACGCCTACGAGGGCGGTCTCCCGTCTGCGCGCTACCTGGGCGTTCTGGCCGACGCGGCCGAGACGGCCGGAGCCCCCGCGGATTACGTCGACGCGCTCCGCACCCGCCCCTGCCAGGGCATCTCCGGCTGATCACGCGAGTTCCGCCTCCAATCACGCGAATCCCGGCCTCAATCACGCGAATCGCGCTTTGCGACACTCGAACGCGTCCCGCAACTCCGCCATCAATCGTCGTGGATCCCGCAGATCCGCCGCCGTCGCGCGGATCGTGATCCACCCGCGAGCCGCCATCCGGGCATCCCGCTCGGCGTCGTAGCCCTGCCTGCCCTCATGAGCGGCGTAGCCGTCGTACTCCAGGGCGATGCGCAGCTCGGGCCACGCGAGGTCGAGTACGTACAGCCTCCGCCCGTCGACGGTGTGGATCTCGTACTGGGCGACCGGTATCGGCAGCCCGGCCTCCACGACGATCAAGCGGAGGATGCTCTCCGACGGCGAATCCGCCTCTCCGGTAGCGAGCGCGAGCAGCATCTGCGCCCTGTGGATACCTCGCCGGTCGCGACGGTCGACGAGGCGATCCCGGACATTGGCGCGCAGGACTCCCCGGTGGTCCGGCGCGAGGTTGTGCAGTGCCTCTTCGAGCGCGGCGAACGCCGTTCGCTCGTCACCGTCGCAGAGGTGGTCGGCCAGCGCGCGATCCAACGAGAACACAGGGAGCTCGTCCAGTTCGAGTACATCGGACGGGTGAAATTCCGCCCTGTGCACCACGAGTCCCGGCCTCGATTCGACCCGTCTCGAGTAGGGGACGGTCAGGTGAACCGTCGTGCCATCGGCAACCGAAATCCCATGCAGGGCAAGAGATGTAGCGCCGGAAAGCACTGCGGGCCGTCCGACCGCGAGCAGCGCCGCCTGTGCCAGTGTCGGCAACTTGAGCAGGTCTGCCGCGTGGACGACCACACCTCGCCAAGGCTGTGCCAGCACACCACGCGCCAGCCCTTCGACGACGGCTCGCCGCCCCAAGATCTTGTCCGCCTCGCCACGCGAGACGGCCCCATGACGTCCTCCCCAGTTGATCACGCCTTCGAGAATCGAAGATCGAATCGACCTTGGGAAGAGCCTCATTCGCCGGCTGTGGATAACTTGGTCAAGCTGTGGATAACTCTGTGCACGGATGTTCGGACCCGATAGGGCGAACATCCGTGCACAGAGACGAGACTGGCGTGATTGAAGCCGGAACTCGCGTGTTTGAGGGCGGAACTCAGGCCAGGGTGGCCAGGGCGGTGTGGACCAGGGTGCGGACCCCGCACAGGAGCGAACGCTCGTCGAGGGTGAAGGTCGGGCGGTGGATGTCGGCCATCGGGCCTTCACCGGGCCACACACCGAGACGCGCGAAGGCGCCTTGGACGTGCTCCAGGTACCACCCGAAGTCCTCGCCACCGGACGACTGCTCGGTCCCGGCCACGGCGTCCTCGCCCAGCGCGGCTTCGACGCCGGCCCGCATCAACGCGTGCGACTCCGGGTCGGAGACGACCGGCGGCACACCGCGGCGGTAGTCGAGGGAGAACCCGACGCCGGTCGGCGCGAGCAGCGACTCCACCGAAGACGCGACGAGCGGCTCCAGCATCGTCCAGACCTCGTGGTCGGCGGTCCGGAGCGTGCCGCGCAGCACGCCGTCCTGCGGGACGGCGTTCGCGGCCTGCCCGGCGTGCACCGCGCCCCAGACCAGGACGGTCCCGGACCGGGGGTCGACGCGCCGCGAAAGCACCGCGGGCAGCGACGTGATCACCGTGCCGAGCGCGTGCACCAGGTCCGCGGTCAGATGCGGCCGCGAGGTGTGCCCGCCCGGCGAGGTGAGCCGCAGTTCGATGAGGTCGGCGGCGGAGGTCAGCGCGCCTTGGCGCAGACCGACCTTGCCGACCTCGAGCCGCGGGTCGCAGTGCAGCCCGTAGATCCGCTCGACGCCTTCCATCGCGCCGGCGGCGATCATGTCCAGCGCGCCGCCGGGCATGACCTCCTCGGCGGGCTGGAAGATCAGCCGCACGCGGCCGGGCAGTTCCGGCGCGCCGGCCAGTGCCCGCGCCGCGCCCAGCAGGATCGCGGTGTGCGCGTCGTGCCCGCACATGTGCGCGGCGCCGTCGGTCTTGGAGGCGTACGGGAGTCCGGTGGCCTCGGTCAGGGGCAGGGCGTCCATGTCGGCGCGGAGCGCGACGCAGCGGTCACCGCTGCCGATGTCGCAGACCACGCCGGTGCCCGAAGGGAGCACCCATGGCTTGAGCCCCACCGAGCGGAGCAGGGACATGACCATCTCGGTCGTGGCGAACTCGTGGCGGGAGAGCTCCGGGTGCGCGTGGATGTGCCGGCGCCACGCGAGGACGTCGGTGGCGTTCGCGCGGAGCCAGTCGTCGAGCCAGAAAGGGCCGCGCCCGGCGCCCAGATCATGCACAGGTGCCATGCTGACGCCAGCTTCGGAGATCAGCGCGGTGGACGCCTCTATAGGGGCAACGACGCGACCCTCGGGGTCGCCTGGAATGTCCGGACGTGAATCGAGCACAGTCACGCCGCACCTCCTCCCGCGACACAGTCACCTTCGTCTACCACCGTACGAGTGGTCGCTGAAGGCACGCTGGGTGCCGTTCGATCTGTGATACGCATTTGCGATAGATCGTGCACCATGCAGATGACAAGCCGCTCGTCGAGTGATCGAGCCGGAGATGGCCGGTAGTGGATCTGCGATGAACGGCTGCGAGGAGTTCGGCCCGGGCTAAGCGGAGAGTCCTTCTACTTACGGGTAGCGGTTCAGGACTTCTTTTTCTTGGAGCGCGAGCGACGGCCGAGGATCACCAGGCCGAGCAGGATCGCCGCGGCGATCCCCGCGATGACCTTGTTCTTGGTCTCCTGGCTGTTGGCCTTGTCGGTCTCGGCGGGGTCGAGCACCGGCCCCGGCGGGGGCTGCCGCAGCGCGTCGTGCACCGCCCCCGCCTGCATGATCACCGGCGCGGGCGCCTGGATCTCACCGGCCTGCGCGGCGGGCGCGCAGACGATCAGCCCGGCGGCGACCAGTCCGGCCAGCCGCCCGAGACGAGACCTTGTAGGCATGACTCCCTTTCGTCGGCAGAGCGCACCTTAGATTCTGCACTCTGCCGCGTTCCCGCGTCAGCCGCCACGCGGAGGACCGGAGAACGCCTCCAGAATCCGTTGCGCGGCCAGCGTGGGAGTCAGTTCACCGTCCCGGACCGCCCGTTCGACGTCCGGAACGACCGCTCGCACGTCCGGATGCGCCGCGAGGCGGCCGAGCAGCTGTTCGCGGACCATCGACCAGGTCCACTCGACCTGCTGCCGCCGTCGCCGCCCGTCGAGTTCGCCGGACGCGGTCAGCACGTCGCGGTGACGGCCGATTTCGGCCCACACCTCGTCGAGCCCCACGTCGGTGAGCGCGCTGCAGGTCAGCACCGGCGGGGTCCATTCGGCGTCGCGGCCGTAGATCATCCGCAGCGCGCCGGACAGTTCGCGGGCCGCGCGCTTCGCGTCCCGTTCGTGGTCGCCGTCGGCCTTGTTGACCGCGATGACGTCGGCGAGTTCGAGGACACCCTTCTTGATGCCCTGCAGCTGGTCGCCGGTGCGGGCCAGGGTCAGGAACAGGAAGCAGTCGACCATGTTCGCCACGGTCACCTCGGACTGCCCGACCCCGACGGTCTCGACCAGCACGATGTCGTACCCGGCCGCTTCCATCAGCACGATCGTCTCGCGGGTCGCCCGCGCGACGCCGCCGAGCGTGCCCGAAGTCGGCGAAGGGCGGATGAACGCCTTCGGGTCCACCGCGAGCCGCGCCATCCGGGTCTTGTCGCCCAGGATCGAGCCGCCGGTCCGCGTCGACGACGGGTCGACGGCGAGCACGGCGACCTTGTGCCCGGCTTCGGTCAGGTCCGTGCCGAGCTGGTCGATGAAGGTCGACTTGCCGACCCCGGGGACGCCGGTGATGCCGACCCGCCGCGCGCCGCCCGCGTGCGGGAGCAGCTCGACCAGCAGCTCCTGCGCCTGCGCGCGGTGGTCCTCACGGTGGGACTCGACCAGCGTGATCGCCCGCGACAGCAGGCCGCGGTCACCCGCGAGGACGCCCTTGGCCAGCGCCCCGACGTCGATCTTGCGCGGCAACGCTCAGGACTCCTGTGCGGTCAGCTGCCCGATCAGGTCGATCGCCGCGTCGGCGATGACCGTGCCGGGGCCGAAGATCGCGGCCGCGCCCGCCGCGCGCAGTTCCTCGTAGTCCTGCGGCGGGATGACGCCGCCGACCACGACGATGATGTCCTCGCGGCCCTGCTCGGCCAGCTCGGAGCGCAGCGCGGGGACCAGCGAGAGGTGCCCGGCGGCCAGCGACGAAACGCCGATCACGTGCACGTCCGCCTCGATCGCCTGCCGCGCGACCTCGCCGGGCGTGGAGAACAGCGGGCCGACGTCGACGTCGAACCCGATGTCGGCGAAGCCGGTCGCGATCACCTTCTGGCCGCGGTCGTGGCCGTCCTGGCCCATCTTCGCGACCAGGATCCGGGGACGGCGGCCTTCCTCCTCGGCGAACTTCTCGACCAGCTCGCGCGCCTGCTCGACGTTCTCGGCCTTGCCGACCTCCTCGCGGTACACACCCGAGATCGTACGAATCTGGCCGGAGTGGCGCCCCCAGATCCGCTCCAGCGAGTCGGAGATCTCGCCGACCGTGGCCTTGGCCCTGGCGGCGTCGATGGCCAGCGCGAGCAGGTTGCCGTCGGCCTCGGCACCCGCGGTGAGCCGCCGCAGCGCGTCCTGCGTCGCGTCCTCGTCGCGCTCTTCGCGCAGCCGCCGCAGCTTCTCCAGCTGCTGCGCGCGCACGCCCGCGTTGTCGACTTTGAGCACGTCGATCTGCTCGTCGTCCGTGACCTGGTATTTGTTCACGCCGATCACCGGCTGACGGCCGGAGTCGATCCGCGCCTGGGTCCGCGCCGCGGCCTCCTCGATGCGCAGCTTCGGGATGCCGGCGTCGATCGCCTTCGCCATCCCGCCCGCCTGCTCGACCTCGCGGATGTGGCCCCACGCCTTGCGCGCGAGGTCGTAGGTCAGCTTCTCGACGAACGCGCTGCCGCCCCACGGGTCGATGACGCGCGTGGTGCCGGATTCCTGCTGCAGCAACAACTGCGTGTTCCGCGCGATGCGGGCGGAGAAGTCCGTCGGCAGCGCGAGCGCCTCGTCGAGGGCGTTGGTGTGCAGGGACTGCGTGTGCCCCTGGGTCGCGGCCATCGCCTCGACGCAGGTGCGGACGACGTTGTTGTAGACGTCCTGCGCGGTCAGCGACCAGCCGGAGGTCTGCGAATGCGTGCGCAGTGACAGGGACTTCGACGACTTGGGCTCGAAGCCCTTCACCAGCTTCGCCCAGAGGAGGCGCGCCGCGCGGAGCTTCGCGACCTCCATGAAGAAGTTCATCCCGATCGCCCAGAAGAAGGACAGGCGCGGCGCGAACTTGTCGACGTCGAGCCCGGCCTCGACCCCGGCGCGGATGTACTCGACGCCGTCCGCGAGCGTGTACGCCAGCTCCAGATCGGCGGTCGCCCCGGCTTCCTGCATGTGATAGCCGGAGATGGAGATCGAGTTGTACTTCGGCATGTTCCGCGAGGTGAACGAGAAGATGTCCGAGATGATCCGCATCGAGGGCTGCGGCGGGTAGATGTAGGTGTTGCGGACCATGAACTCCTTGAGGATGTCGTTCTGGATGGTCCCGGCCAGCTTGTCCGGCGACACCCCTTGTTCCTCGGCCGCGACGACGTAGAGCGCGAGCACCGGCAGGACGGCGCCGTTCATCGTCATCGAAACGCTCATCTTGTCGAGCGGGATGCCGTCGAAGAGCTGGCGCATGTCGTAGATCGAGTCGATCGCGACGCCCGCCATGCCGACGTCGCCGGCGACGCGCGGGTGGTCGGAGTCGTAGCCGCGGTGCGTCGCGAGGTCGAAGGCGACCGAAAGGCCCTTCTGCCCGGCGGCGAGATTGCGGCGGTAGAAGGCGTTCGACTCCTCGGCGGTGGAGAACCCCGCGTACTGGCGGATGGTCCACGGCTGGTTGACGTACATCGTCGGGTACGGGCCGCGCAGGTACGGCGCGACGCCGGGATACGTGCCGAGGAAGTCCACTCCGGACAGATCGTCGGCGGTGTAGACCGGCTTGACGCCGATGCCCTCCGGTGTCTCCCACGCGAGCGCGTCGGGGCCCTTGCCGGTGGCGGCGTGCAGCGCTTCGGTCCATTGAGGACGGTCGGCCGGGTCCGGTTGTCCCAGCTCGATTCCGGCGAAGTTCGGGATGGTCATCACTGCACTCCGAGCTCGTTCAACGTGCCGGTCAGGACTTCGAGGGCGTCGCAGCCGGTGAAGAGGTAGCCCGTGACGTCCGGATGGTCGCCGGGCTTCCCGGCGAGAAGCACCGACGTGGCACCGGCTTCCTTCAACGCCTTCGTGACGCTGTCGGCTTCCTCCGCGTAGGAGGTGTTGCTCCCGCAGAGACAGGCGATCGTCGTCCCGCTCGCGCGGAATTCCGCCACGATGTCTTCGGGGGCGCCGGGGTTCACGGCCTCGATCCCGCCCGCCTGGAACAGGTTCGCCGCGAAACTCGCCCGCCCGGTGTGCGCCGCGACCGGGCCGAGCGTGGCGAGGAAGACGCGGGGACGGCCGGGATGCGCGTCCGCCCGGTCCCGCAGAGCCTCGAAGGCCCCGGCGTAGCGGTACCGCGGCAGCCCGCCGCCCGGCTGGTCTTCGACGGCGTCCCGCACGACGGTCTTTTCGGTCAGGTTCGGGAATTCGCTGACGCCGGTGATCGGATCGCGACGCGTCCCGATCCGCTTCGACCGCTTTTCCCAGGTCTCGGCGAGGCGTCCGGCGAGCGCGCCGGAGGCCAGTTCGGCCTCGATCCCGCCCGCCGCCTCGATCGCGGTGAACTCGCTCCACGCGGCCTTGGCCAGCTCGTCGGTGAGGTTCTCGACGTACCAGGAGCCGCCCGCCGGGTCGATGACCCCGGCCAGTTTGGACTCCTCCAGCAGGACGGCGTGCGTGTTGCGCGCGATCCGCGCGGAGAACGCGTCCGGCTGGCCGATCGCGGCGTCGAACGGGAGCACGGTGATCGCGTCCGCGCCGCCGACCCCGGCGCCGAAGCAGGCGAGCGTGGTCCGCAGCATGTTCACCCACGGGTCACGCTGGGTCAGCATCGCGGGCGAGGTGACCGCGTGCTGCCGCATGCCGGTCCCCTTCCCGCCGGAGACCTCGGTGACCCGGGCCCACAGGCGCCGCGCCGCGCGGAACTTGGCGATCGTGAGGAACTGGTCGGCCGTGGCGGCGAGCCGGAACTCGATCTGCCCGGTCGCGGTGTCGACGTCCAGCCCCGCTTCGGTGAGCGCCCGCAGGTACGCGACGCCCGCCGCGATGGTCGCGCCGAGCTCCTGCGCGTCCGAGCCGCCCGCCTCGTGGAACGGCAAGCCGTCCGCGACGATCGTCCGCACCTTCGGGTGACTCTTCGCGACCCGCGCCGCCAGATGCGCGGCGGGCGCGAGCGGATGCGCCGTGCCGGTGCGCGCGGTCAGTCCGATCGGGTCGGCGCCGAGGGTCGCGGTGGCCGCGCTCGCCGGGATCTCGCGCTCGGCGAAGAGCGTGAGCAGCTCGTTCGCGGCGGCTTCGTACTCGTCACCCGCGTCGAGGGTGACGGGTGCCAGGTCGACGTAGACCTCGTTCAGCGCGTCGCCCAGCTCGGCGACGGGAACCCCGGTCGCGCCGGCGCGCAGCCAGATCGAGCTGACGCCGCCTTCGAGGTCGGCGAGGATCGCGGTGTTGGTGACCTTGGCGTCGCGGCGCGCGTACCGGGCGCGGATGTCCCAGCCGGTCGTCACCAGGCCTTCGGGCCGGGCGCCGCGCACGAACGGCGGAAGACCGGGGAAGCCGGTTCCCTCGACCGTGTCGTCGGCGGTGTAGAGCGGCTGGATCTCCAGGCCGTCGTAAGTCCGGGTGACCAGCTTGCTTTCGGGCAGGCCGTCGAAGTCTTCGTCGATGGCGCCGCTCTTGCGCAGCACTCCGGCGACGAGCTCCCGCCACTGCTCCCGGCTCGCTTCCGGGAACTCGGCCGCGAGCTTCAGCTCGTCAGGCGCAGCGTGTCCACCGGGGGTCGGCACTGACTCCGTCTCGGCCACTTCCGTCATAACCAACGATGCTAACGGCCCTCAAGAGGACCCACCTGTGACGCTAGTCGCGCCTGAAGGGTGACGGCGCATAGGGCCGTCACGCGGCCATACGACACAATTGGGCCGTGCCGTCCGACACCACCGAGTCCCCCGAGAGCCCCGGCGAAGAGAAGCGTGTCGTCGCCGGGCGATATCGGTTGCGCTCGGTGATCGGCTCGGGATCGATGGGTACCGTCTGGTCGGCCTACGACGAGTTCCTGCACCGCCCGGTCGCGGTCAAAGAGGTGCGGATGCCGCCGGGCGTCCCGACCTCGCAGGCCGACGAACTGCGCGAACGGACCCTGCGCGAAGCCCGCGCGATCGCCGTTCTGAGTCACCCGAACGTGATCATCCTGCACGACGTCGCGCGCGAGAACGACGAGCCTTTCGTCGTCATGGAGCTGCTGCCGTCGCGCAGCCTCGCGCACATCCTGCGCGACCACGGGCCGCTGACGGTCGAGCAGGCGGCGGCCGTCGGCATCGCGGTGGCTTCCGCGCTCGAAGCCGCGCACGCCGCCGGGATCACCCACCGTGACGTCAAACCGGGGAACGTCCTGGTCGCCGGGGACGGCCGGATCAAGCTCACCGACTTCGGCATCGCGCGCAACGTCTCCGAAGCCACCATGACCCGCACCGGGATGATGCTCGGCTCCCCCGCCTACATCGCGCCCGAAGTCGCCTCGGGCGGCGCGGTCGTGCCCGCCGCCGACCTGTGGGGGCTCGGCGCGACGCTGTTCGCCGCCATCGAGGGCTCGCCGCCCTACGACGCCGACGGCGACCCGCTCGAAACCGTCGGCAAGGTCGTCAACGGGAAGGTGCCGAAGCCCGGCCCCGGTCCGCTGGCCGACGTCATCGGCGCGCTCATGAAGAAGGAGCCGTCGAAGCGGATCACCCTGCGCGAGGTGCGGCGCCGCCTGTACCCGTTGCAGGCCAAGACGCTGATCGACCTCTTCCCCGCCGAGCTGTTCCACACCCCCGACGGCAAGAAGACCACCGCGCACCTGGACGCGACCGACACCCAGGTGATCAAGCCGGTCGCGCCGGAGAAGCCGGGCGAGGGCACGAGCTCCGAACTCGCCGCCGACCCCGGTCCGCTGCCGTTCCTGAACCAGTCCGCCGCGGCGCCCGCGCCACCGGCCGCACCGCCGGCCGAACTCCCGCCGATGCCGACCGTCGTCCCGGTGCCGCCCCGCCCGCAGGGCCGGTCCGCGGCGGCGATCGTCCTGCTGGCGCTCGCGTCGGTGATCGTCTTCCTGCTGGCGGCGGGCGGCGGGTTCGTGCTGGCCAGGACGGTCGGTGGACAGGATCTGCGGCCGCCAGAAGAGATCCGGCAGGGCGACACCATCGTCACGCAGCCGCCACCGAAGCTGATCACGCAACAGGGTGACGCCAGCACGGTGAACGGCATCAAGGGCGGCCGGTTCACCATCGGTGTCCCGGAAGGCTGGCAGAAGTTCGTCGCGCCGCACATCACCAAGGGCGTGCCGAGCACCGTGGTCCAGTACGTCTCGCCCGATGGCCGTCAGGTCATCCGGATCGAGCGGCTGAGCGGTTTCCTGGCCGACAGCCCGCCGCCCGCCTACTTCAGCTGGCTGAAGACGCAGCATCCGGACATCGACCCGATCGGCGACCCGTCCCCCGTGCCCGGCCGGGGCGACAACAGCATGCGCTACGCGTACCGGACGACCGAGCGCGGCGCCGCGACCAGGGAGACCACGAACGACACCGTGCGGCGCACGACGTTCATGGATCTGTTCAGCGGGGGCACGGATCTGTGGATCTTCTCGGTGACCTCGCCGATCGAGCAGGAGACTTCGGCGAAGACCGCGGTCTTCGAGCCCGTCGCGCTGTCACTGATCATCGACGGCTGAGCCGGCTCTCTTGAGAGGTAGGGCAAGGCGGTCTCGTGTCTGAGCCTAAGGTGCGCGAAGGCGTGACTCGCGTGATCCGTCTCTGATCACGCGAGATCGCCGCCTGATCACGCGTGATCGCCCAACTCACCCGAACACGACACCTTCGACCTTCTCGTCGATAGCCCAGCCTGCGCCGGTGCGGGTGTCGTGAGTGAAAAGTGTCGTTAGAACGACCCAAAACACTCACGACCCACCGCGCCGCATCGCGCCTTCAGTCCTCGTCGACGGCTAGCCGCGCGAAGTACGCCTTCGACGCCCGCTGCTGCGCCAGCCTGCGCAGCACCGAGAGCAGTCTGTCGCCGAGCACGGTCTCGACGACGGCGATCTCGATCATCCGTTCCAGCGAGTCGATCCCGGCGATGCCTTCGAGGTCCAGATCGGCGGTCCGGTCGGCGATCTCGGCGTAGTCGTCGAGTTTGTCGAGGTACCAGCCGTGCCCGACGTCCCGGATCGTGCACAGGACGCCGACGAGGGCCCGGATGATCGGGTCGTCGTCGTCCTTGCAGGGCCAGTCGCGGCGCTCGGCCAGGTCCCGGGCGGTGGCGAGCGCCCAGTCCCGGCTTTCCTCGTCGACGGTCTGCCGGGAGCTCGTGATGCCTTCCTGCGCGATGCCGAGGATGCGGTGGGGGCTGGCCTCCCCGGCGTCGACCGCGGCGAGCACCTCGCCGACGGTGGCGAGCGAGAGGCCGCCGACGTCCATCAGCGCCCTGATCAGCTTGATCCGCTGGACGTGCCCGTGGTCGTACTTCGCCTGGTTGGGGCTGGTCCGCTCACCGGGCGGGAGCAGCCCTTCCCGCAGGTAGTACTTGATCGTGGCGACCGGGACCCCGGCCTTCTCGCTCAGCTCCGCCATCCGCACGTGTGAGCTCTCCGATCTCGGGGACGGTTCCAGGGTCATCCCTGAAGACTTCTCAGGATGGATAGTTTAGCTTCCCATAACGGAGAGCTTGCCTATCCATTCTGGGAGGGACCATGACCATCTTGACCGATCTCCGTGAGAGAACCCGCACCTGGCACCGCGGTTCGTATCGCTGCGCCCAGGCCTTCGCCGTGATCACCGTGCTGTGCGTCCTGGCCATGCTGATCGACCAGCGGACGCTGGGCGGCGCGCCGCTCTGGGCGAAACCGTTCAAATTCGCCGTCTCCGCCACGCTGTACTTCTTCAGCTGGAGCTGGCTCGTCTCGCTGCTGCCGAAGTTCCGGCGGACGGCGGGCGCGCTGACGAACGTGCTCGTCGCGATCTTCACGGCCGAGTACGCGCTGGTGGTGTTCCAGGCCTCCCGCGTCCGCGCGAGCCACTTCAACAACGCGACCCCGCTGGACAACACGATCTTCCAGGTCATGGGTGGAATGATCGCCGTGCTGTGGACGGTCAACCTCGTCCTGACGATCGCCGTCCTGTTCACCCGGCTCCCCGACCGCGCGACGACGTGGGCGGCCCGGATCGGCGCGATCCTCGGCATGATCGGGATCTCGCTGGCGACGCTGATGAGCAGCCCGACCCCGGACCAGCAGGCCCTGCTCGACGCGACCGGCCAGTCCGCGATGATCGGCGCGCACACCGTCGGCCTCCCCGACGGCGGCCCCGGCCTGCCGATCCTCGGCTGGAGCACGGTCGGCGGCGACCTGCGGATCCCGCATTTCCTCGGCCTGCACGGACTCCAGGCGCTTCCGCTGCTCGCGCTCGCCCTCGGCGTCCTGGCCGCGCGCTACCCGCGGCTGCGCGACGACGTCGTCCGGCTGCGGCTGGTGCTGATCGCCGGCGCCGGGTACGCGGGCCTTCTCGCCCTGCTCACCTGGCAGGCGCTGCGCGGCCAGTCCATCGTCGCCCCCGACTCCCAGACGCTGACCGCCTTCGCCCTCCTGATCGCGGGCGTCGTCTTTAGCGGGCTAATCGCGATCCGGCGGCCGGCGAAGGAGCGCGAACTGGAGGCCTCCGTCCGATGAGCGTCGAGACCCTGTTCACCTGGACCTTCCCGCTGGCGACGCCGTTCTGGCTGCTGATGATCTTCCTGCCGGGCTGGTCCTGGACCCGCCGGATCATGTCCTCGCCGTGGGTGCCGCTATTGCCGTTGATCCCGTACTTCGTGCTCGCCATCGCGCACCTCGGCGAACTCTGGACGGCGGTCAGCAGGCCGGACCTGGACGTCCTCAGCGCCTTCACCGGAAGCCCGTACGGGGCGGCCACGATCTGGGCGCACCTGATCGCCTTCGATCTGTTCATCGCCCGGTGGATGTACCTCGAATCCCGCGAACACCGGATCCATCCGCTGGTGACGGGGCCGATCCTGGCGCTGACGATCTTCCTGTCCCCGTTCGGGCTGGTGGCGTTCCTGCTCGTGCGAACTGTCCGGATACGCTCGTCGCATGAGTGAGAACGAGGTCGCGGCGGCCGCCGCCATCGCCGAACGCACCGGCGTCGAGAAGCACGACATCGCCGTCGTGCTCGGTTCGGGCTGGCGCCCGGCGGCGGACGTCATCGGGGAGCCCGAGGCGGAGATCCCGCTGGGCGAACTGCCCGGATTCGTCGCGCCGGGCGCGGTCGGGCACGGGGGAACCGCCCGGTCGGTCCGCGTCGGCGAGAAGCGCGCGCTGATCATGCTGGGCCGCACGCATTTCTACGAGGGCAAGGGCATCGACCCGGTCGTGCACAACGTGCGCACGGCCGCGGCGGCGGGCGCCAAGACGGTGCTGCTGACCAACGCGGCCGGCGGGCTGCGCGAGGGCTTCCGCGTCGGACAGCCGGTGCTGATCTCCGACCACCTGAACCTGACCGCGCGCTCGCCGATCGTCGGCGCGAACTTCGTCGACCTGACCGACCTCTACTCGAAGCGGCTGCGCGACCTCGCGCGCGAGATCGACCCATCGCTGGAAGAGGGCGTCTACGCGGGACTCACCGGGCCGCATTTCGAGACCCCGGCGGAGATCCACATGCTGCGGACGCTCGGCGCCGACCTCGTCGGCATGTCGACGGTGCTGGAGGCCATCGCCGCCCGCGCCGCCGGGGTCGAGGTCTTCGGGCTCTCGCTGGTGACCAACCTGGCGGCCGGGATGACCGGGGAACCGCTGAACCACGAAGAGGTCCTGGAAGCGGGACGCCAGTCGGCCACCCGCATGGGCACTCTCCTGAAGGAACTCGTCACCCGCGCCTGAGAAGTGTCAGGAAAGGGTCTTTCAGGACGAAAAACGTCCTGAAAGACCCTTTCCTGACATCCGGGGAGACTCAGCCGGCGAACTCGGGAAGCCGCTGAGCGACCTCCGCCGGAGACGGCATTGCGGCGACCTCTTCGGCGAGTTTCCGCGCCGCGCCGAGAACCGTGTCGTCGGCGAGCAGTTTCCGTGCCTGCTCGTGAATGGCGTCCTCGGTGGCGCCGGACCCGATCAGCTGCGCGCCCACCCCGGCGGCGGCGACGGCCTCGGCGTTCGTGAACTGATCCGCCCCCTGCGGAAGCACCAGCTGCGGCAGCCCGGCGCCGAAAGCGCCCAGCGTCGTCCCGCTGCCGCCGTGGTGGACCACGAGGTCGACGTGCGGCAGGAGTTCGGCCTGCGGCACCCACGCCTCGACGCGGACAGTGTCCGGGACGTCGCCCAGCACCGCCGGGTCCACCGTCGGACCGGCCGCGACGACGACGTCCGCGTCGATCCGGGACAGACCGCCGATGGCCCGCTTGAGCACGCCTTCGTCCCCGAACGCGGTGCCCAGGGTCAGGTAGATCAGCGGGCGGCTCTTGTCCCGGCCTGCCACGCCCGCCGGGAGATCCCCGGGCTCGGCCCAGCCGACGGGGCGCAACGGGATCCGGTTCGCACCGGCCAGGAAGTCCGGCGCCTGCACCGATTCCGGGCAGATGTCGACGACCGGGTCGCCGAACGAAGGCAGGTCCACGCCTTCGAAACCGACCTCCGCGGCGAATTCCGCGAGGCGGCCCTGGATGACGTCGACGACCTCGCCCGGCGAGAACCGGCCGAAACCGTGCCCGATAGCGGGGATGCCGGCGAGCCGCGCGGCGACGGCGCCACCGGCGTTGCCGCTTTCGTACACGACGAGATCCGGCCGATGCCGTTCGAGCAACGGCGTCAGATCGGCGAGGAACCGCCGCGGCAGCACATTTCCGAACACTTGCCCGATAACGGGATAAAACTCCTCGGGCGGACCGTCCGCGGCCCGGGGCCGGGCATCGGACCCGAAGAACGAGGCGAACGCCTCGTGCATCCCGAATCCGGCGCTTTCCGAGGCCAGACCGGCCTTTTCGACGACCGGCCGCATGTCGTCACCGGTGGCGAACAGGACGTCGTGCCCGGCGTCGCGAGCGGCGACGGCGAGCGGTAGTAGGGGATAGAGATGACCATGACTCACCAGAGAAGTGAAGATCAATCGCACCCTCTCCAACGTACCCGTAGGCTGACTCGGTGACGACTTCCTTGACCCCGGAGCTGCGGGACCGGACGTTCCGCTGGATCGCCGACGACCCGGACGACGATTCCCGCGTCGAGCTGCAGAACATCCTCGCCCGCGCGATGGGCGGCGAAGCCGGCGCGGCAGCCGACCTCGCGGACCGGATGGCGGGACCGCTCGAATTCGGCACCGCCGGGCTGCGCGGCCCGGTGCGCGCGGGCCCCAACGGGATGAACGTCGCGGTCGTCACCCGCACGACGGCCGGGGTCGCGGACTGGCTGACCGCACAAGGACATTCGGGCGGGGTCGTGGTGGTCGGCCGCGACGCGCGGCACGGTTCGGAGGCCTTCGCCAAGGCCTCCGCCGAGGTGCTGACGGCCGCCGGCTTCGCGGTCAAGGTCCTGCCGGGGCCGCTGCCCACGCCGGTACTCGCGTTCGCCGTGCTGGAACTCGGCGCGGTCGCGGGCATTCAGATCACCGCGTCGCACAATCCCCCGGCCGACAACGGCTACAAGCTTTACGACGCGACAGGCGGCCAGATCGTCCCGCCGTCGGACGGCCTGATCGAGGCGGCCATCGAAGCCGCTCCCCCGGCGATCAGCGTGCCGCGCGCGCCGGGCGCCGAGGTCCTGGGCGAAGAACTCCGGGACGCGTATCTCGCGAAGGTCGCGCTTCTGCCGCGCGGCCCGGAACGCGGCGTCAAGGTCGCCGCGACGGCGCTGCACGGCGTCGGCGCCGAAACCCTGCGCGCCGCGTTCGACCGCGCCGGTTTCACCGAGCCGAGCCTGGTCGCCGAGCAGTCCACGCCGGATCCCGACTTCCCGACGGTCGCTTTCCCGAACCCGGAGGAACCGGGCGCGACGGACCTTTTGCTCGCCCTGGCGTCCGCAGTGGACGCCGATCTGGCGATCGCGCTCGATCCCGACGCCGACCGGTGCGCGCTGGGCGTCCGCGAACGGGACGGTTCGTGGCGGATGCTGCGGGGTGACGAGACCGGTGTCCTGCTCGGCTGGCACGTTCTGTCCACTGTGGACACGAACGACCCGCTGGTGGCCACCACGATCGTGTCGTCGTCGATGCTCGGCGAGGTCGCGAAGGAGTTCGGCGCGCGGTACGCGGAGACGTTGACCGGGTTCAAATGGCTGGTCCGCGCGGGCGAGGGACTCGTCTTCGCTTACGAAGAGGCGCTCGGCCTTTGCGTGAATCCCGGTTTCGTGCGCGACAAGGACGGCATCTCCGCCGCCGTGCTCGCCGCGGGACTGGCCGCTTCCTTGCGCGCGGCGGGCCGTAGCCCGCTGGACGTCCTCGACGAGCTGGCCGTGAAGCACGGCGTGCACGTGACGGATCAAGTCTCGCTGCGGGTCACCGACCTTGCGGTGCGGGAGAAGCTGATGGCCGGTCTGCGCGCCGAGCCCCCGGCGTCCCTGGGCGGCATCGAAGTCGCCATGGAGGACCTGATGCCCGACGCCGACGTCCTGCGCCTGACCGGCGAAGGTCTGCGCGTCGTGATCAGACCTTCCGGGACCGAGCCGAAGCTGAAGGCGTACCTGCAGGTGAAGCAGCCGGTTTCCGGCGGTCTCGCCGAGGCGCGCACCGCCGCGGACGCCCGGCTGGCCGTGCTGCGGTCCGACATCGAGGCTCGTCTGGCCTGACGATGCCCAAGCTGCTGATCGTCCACCACACGCCGTCGCCCTCGACGCGGGCGATGTTCGAAGCCGTGCTCTCCGGCGCGAACCATCCCGACATCGAGGGCGTCGACGTCGTGCGCCGCGCGGCCTTGGGCGCGACGGTGCCCGACGTCCTCGAAGCGGACGGCTACCTGCTCGGCACACCGGCGAATCTCGGCTACATGTCCGGCGCGCTGAAGCATTTCTTCGACACCGTCTACTACCCGTGCCTGGATTCCACGCGGGGCCGCCCGTTCGGGTTCTTCGTGCACGGCAACAACGACACCGCGGGCACCGTGCGCGGGATCGAGGGCATCACCACGGGCCTCGGCTGGGAAAGCGCGGCTTCTCCGGTGCTCGTGACGGGCGAACCGGGCAAAGCGGATTTGGAAGCCTGTTTCGAACTGGGCGGCACCCTGGCCGCCACCCTGATGCCCTGACCGCCGCACGCGTCGGCTATACGAACGACCGCATCCAGAGGACCAAGCGCGGAAAAAGTAAGGGGCCTGTCACCGGAAGCCCTGGGGGTCGACCTCCGGCAACAGGCCTAGGCCAAGGGTTCGCCGTGACGGCGATCAACCTTGGCTGCCCAAGCGTACTACATCCGGCACGATCTTGTGCACCCGCCCGGAAAAACGCCTCTCACTCCGTTGTCCGTGCACCCCCAGGGCACGGAATCCGGAGCGAGAGGCCGGAACTCGATACGAAACCGCTTGACAACTGTAAACCACTGCATACATGTGCTGTCAACAGCTGCGGACAGGCAGTATCGCGTTACACTCCGACTACAGAACGGGGCTGTGGAACCGATGGGGGGATCATGTCGCCGTACCAGACCTTCGCACAGAAATTGAGTGCGCTGATCGACTCGGCGCGCGCGGACGAAGGCGCGCCGCACAGCTATCGCGAGCTGTCCGCGGCGATCGATCGCGCCGGCGGGCCGGCGATGTCGCCCGCGTATCTCCAGCAACTCGCCACGGGCAAGCGGATCAACCCGAAGATCCACTACGTCGAGGCCCTCGCCAGACTCTTCGGGGTCCCGATCACCTACTTCTTCGAAGACCAGGAAGCACAACCCGTCGGAGAGGCGAAACTCATGGCCATGCGCGCGCAGGAACTCTCCCCGCAAGGCCGCCGCCAGGTCATGGACCTGCTGGAACTCGTCGAACGCTACGAACGCGCCGAGCGCGACCAGCCGGGCGAGAGCCGATGAAGGAACGGGAACTCCGCAAACGCTGCCGCAAGATGCTGAACAAGCTCGACATCGAGCCGCCGCTCGACGTCGGCGTGCTCTGCGAGCGGCTCGGCGAGCAGCGCGGCAGGCCGATCCGGCTGATGCCGTATCCGCTGGAGGTCCCGGGTCCGTTCGGCTGCTGGATCGCCACCGGTTCGGCGGACTACATCTTCTTCCAGCAGGAGACCACGAAGTCCCATCAGGACCACATCATCCTGCACGAACTCGGGCACATGCTCGCCGATCACCATCCCGGCGGCGACGCCGAACCCGCCGACTTCCTGCGCGGTCCGGCCCCCGGCCTCGACGGCGACGCCGTCCATCGCGCGCTGCGCCGCACCTCCTACGATGAGGCGCACGAATGGGAAGCCGAGACCGTGGCGACCATCATCCTCGAATGGGCGTCGGTCTTGAACTACACGATTCCCCGTCGCGCCGACGACGATGACGTCCGCCGCGTCCAAGGCGCGCTGGGCGACCATCAAGGGTGGCTGTGAACTCGCTGTTCTCCCCTCTCAACGTCGTGGCGATGGCGCTGTTCGCGACCGCGCTCGCCTGGCGGATCTACCAGACGTACCGGGCTCCCCGGGTCCTGCCGAACTGGGCGATCACCATCACGATCGTCTGCGTCGCCGGTTCCTTCCTCGCCCAGCAGAAAGTCATCTCCGGCTGGCTCGACGGACTGACCGGCCGAGGCACCGGGCGCCTGGTCAACAACGTCCTGCTCGCCGTCGGGGTCTGCGCGCTGCTGATCGTCTTCCTCGGCTCCGCGCTGGGCCCGCGCAGGCCGGGGCGGGTCCTGTTCGAACTGCTCCCGCTGTCCGGCGCGATCGCGCTGATGCTGGTCGCGATGGCCGTCACCCCACCGGAAGCCCGCGGACTCGCGCTGAGCCCGAAACTCGTGCACGAGCCCGGCGTGGCGCTGTTCTACCTCGGCGCCGGGCTGTACCTGATCTACGGGCTGTCCGCCTGCGCCTGGTGGATCTTCCGGTACATCCGCACCGCGGACCGCCATCTGCGGACCGGGCTGAAACTCAGCGCCGCCGGGCTGATCAGCCTTTCGGTGGGCAGTGTCTTCCGCGCGCTCTACATCGTGATCGCCTGGGCGTTCGGGCCGTCGATCCCGCTCCTGCTCACCATCGCCGTCCCGTTGGTGCTCCTCGGGATCGTGCTGTTCCTCGCCGGCATCACCTACCCCGGCGCCCGCGCGCGGTTCGCCGCGCTGCGCCGCCGTCGCCAGCACCGGCTGCACCACGACCAGCTCACGCCGCTGTGGACCGCGCTGGCCGGGATCTACCCGAACATCGTGCTCCGGACCACGCCGCAGGGAGCGTGGGAGCGATGGCGCCCGCGCACGGTCCACCGCCGCTACTACCGCCGCGTGATCGAGATCCGGGACGGGCTCGTGCAGCTGAGCCCTTATCTGGAAACGGATCTCACCGCCCTCGCCGCCGACGATCCGCGCGCGGCGGCGGAGGCGCTGAAGGAGGCGATCGCCAGGCAGACCGCGGGCGAAGAGACCGACGGACGGGCGAAACTCGTGCTCCCGGGCGGTGCCGCGGACATCGAATCCGACGTGCGGCCGTTGCTCGCGCTCTCGGCCGCCGTATCCCGGAATGGGGCATGACCTTGCAGCTTCTCCTGACGGCGGACCGGATCCTGCCGCGTCCGGGCACGCCCCTCGAAGACGGTGCCGTTCTCGTCGAGGGCGACAGGATCCTCGCGGCGGGCCCTCGTGCCGAGGTCGTCGCGCAGGCGTCGCCGGACGCCGAAAGGCTCGACTTCCCCGGCGCGACACTGCTGCCCGGCCTGTTCAACGCCCACGTGCACCTGGCTTTCGACGCCACCCGCGAGATGCTGCCGAACTTCCTGGCGAGCGAGGACGACGCTCTCCGCGCGGGCGCCAAGGACCGCTTGGGACAACTGCTGCGCAGCGGCGTCACGACCGTGCGGGACCTCGGGGACCGCGACGCCCTGGGCGCACGCGTCCGGGCCGAACTCGAAGCCGAAGGCACCGCCGCCCCGCGCCTGCTGACCGCGGGAGCGCCCTTGACCGTCCTCAAAGGACACTGCCATTTCTTCGGCGGCGAGGTCGGTGACGACGACTCCGTGCGAGCCATGATCGACGCCAACGCGGCCGCGGGCGCCGACGTGATCAAGGTGATGGCCAGCGGCGGCCAGATCACCGAGGGCGGCGCGGACATGTGGGAGTCCCAGTTCGACGCCCGCGTTCTGCGGCTGATCGTCGACCACGCGGCGACCCACGGGCTTCCGGTCGCGGCGCACGCCCACGGCGCCGACGCGATCGAGGCGTCGGTCGCGGCGGGCGTGGCCACGATCGAGCACTGCACCTGGATGACCGGACCGCAGCAGCAGGACAGGCGCGAAGGCGTCGCCAAGCGGATGGCGGCCGAAGGCATCGCGGCCTGTTCGACCAGCAGCCGCAACTGGCGGATGCTCGCCGAGCGCATGGGCGAGGAACTCGCGAAAACCGTCTACGGCAGGCTTTCCTGGCTGGAGGAGCTGGGTGTCCCGCTCCTGGCGGGCACGGACGCCGGACTGCCCGGATCGGTCTTCGACGATCCCGTCGGCGCACTCGAACTCTACGAATGGCTCGGTTTCGGCAGGCGGCGGATCCTCGAGATCGCGACCGAGGACAGCGCCGCGGGCCTCGGCCTCGGCGACGTCACCGGGCGGCTCGCCCCCGGCCTGAGCGCCGACGTCCTCGTGGTCGACGGCGACCCTCTCGCCGATCTTTCCGCCCTCCGGAACCTCCGCCTGGTGCTCGCGCGCGGCGTCCGGGTCGTGAGTGGGGGGGGGGGGTGGTGGACGGCAAGGCACCCCAGCCCCCCCCCCGCCCCCGCCTGGGTGTTTGGGCCGAGTAAAAAAGAGTGTGTGT
>NZ_JBFBGL010000038.1:0-82066 GCF_040684635.1 Amycolatopsis sp. NPDC089917
CCGTGCGCACGATCGCGGGCACGGCCCGCTCGATGGGCGTCGCGATCGAAGAACCGTGAAGCTCGGGTGGCCGGCGGGCCGGACGTGCGTCGGCGGCGAGTCGACCCCGCAGTGGAGACATTCACCCGGATGCGGTGACTCGTCGGCGTCCCCGGTGTCGGCGGTCTCCTCGGCGGAAGGCGTGTCGAGGACGCCGTTGTGGATGCCGAGCGCGATCAGCCCGCCGCCGATCGCCAGCGCCGCGCACACCAGCAGCGCCGTCCGCCAGCCCGCGGTCAGCGCGACCGGGTCGGTGTAGGCCGCGCCGGAGAGCCCGGCGACCGCGGGCAGCACGGCGATCGCGAGCAGGCCGCCGGAGCGGGCGATGGCGTTGTTGACCCCGGAGGCGACGCCGGCGTACCGGTCCGGCGCGGCGGCGAGGACCGTCGCGGTCACCGGCGCGACGACCGTCGCCAGCCCGGCGCCGAACACGACGACGGCGGGCAGCACCGATCCGAGGTACGACGATCCCGGCCCGACCCGCATCAGCAGCAGCATGCCGACGCCGACCAGGATCGGGCCGATGACCAGTTGCGCGCGCGGCCCGATCTTCTGCGCGAGCGCGCCCGACCGGCCGGAGAAGATCAGCATGATGACGGTGATCGGCAACCCGGCGAGCCCCGCCGCGGTCGGCGAATAGCCGAGCGACACCTGGAGCTGCATGACCATCAGCATCATCACGCCGCCGAGCGCCGCGTAGACGACGAAGGTCAGCGCGTTGGCGAGGCTGAACGTCCGGTCGCGGAACAGTTTCGGCGGCACCAGCGGATCGGCCGAGCGGTGCTGGATCACCAGGAACGCCCCGAGTCCGCCGACGCCGAGCACCATGGCCACCAGGACGACGACGTCGCCGATGCCGCGTCCGGGCGCCTCGACGAGCGCGCCGGTGAGCCCGGCGAGGCCGACGGCGCCGACGGCGGCCGCGGTGAAGTCCGGATGCCCGGTCGCCTCCTCGTCGCGGGACTCGGGCACGTAGCGCCGGGCGAGCAGGACGCAGACGGCGGCGAGCGGCAGGTTGATCAGGAACGCCAGCCGCCAGGACCACACCTGCACCAGCACGCCGCCGAGCAGCGGGCCGACCGCCGCCGCGATCCCGCCGAGCCCGGACCACGCGCCGATCGCGCGGGCCCGGTCGTCGTGGGCGAAGGAGGCTTGGAGGATCGCGAGCGAGCCGGGCGTGAGCAAAGCTCCCCCGATCCCTTGGAGGATCCGGGTCGCGACGAGCATCTCGGTCGTCGTCGCGGCGGCGCACAGCCCGGACGCGATCCCGAACCAGACGACGCCGACGACGAACATCCGGCGGCGGCCGTAGCGGTCGCCGAGCGAACCGGCGACGAGGATCAGCGCGGCGAGCGCGAGCAGGTAGCCGTCGAGGATCCATTGCAGGCCCGCGACGGAGGCTTCGAGTTCTTCGCCGATCCTCGGCAGCGCGACGTTGACGATCGTCCCGTCGAGCATCGCCATGCCGGAGCCCACGATGGTCGTCGCGAGCACCCCGCGCGCCACCGGCGTCCCCCAGCGGATTCCCGCCGCCGTGTCAGTCATGGGTCGACTGAAGCACGACGGGCGGTACCGGGCCACCGCGAAATCGGCACATTTCCCGGGAAAGCGATCTTTCCCGGAATTACCTGACTCGTCAGGGAAGCAGCGTGGTGACGAATTTGTAACGGTCGCCACGGTAGATCGCCCTGGCGAACTCGACCGGTTTTCCGTCCGTGGCGTAAGAATGCCTCGAAAGGAGCAACATCGGCATTCCGACGTCGGCGCCGAGCATCTCCGCCTCATGCGGTCCGGCGAGCGCGGTCTCGATCGTTTCCTCGGCCCTTTCCAGCTCGACGCCGTAGTGCTCCCGCAGCACGGCGTACAGCGAACCACCTGCGGAAACGTGTTTGCGCAAACCTCGGAAGCGGCCGAGCGGGAGGTGTGTGGTCTCCAGCGCCATCGGCTGCGAGTCGGCCAGCCGGAGGCGGCGAAGGCGAAGAATCTTCGCGCCGACACGGATTCCGAGGAGTTTCGCCAGATCGGCTTCGACCGGGAGTTCGTCGATCTCCAGGAGCTTGGACGACGGCTTGAGGCCCTGCTTGCGCATGTCCTCGGTGTAGGACGACAACTGGAGGCGCTGCGCGAGTTTCGGCTCGGCGGCGAAGGTGCCCTTGCCCTGCACGCGGTGGAGCCGCCCCTCGGCGGTGAGGTCGGCGAGCGCCTGGCGGACCGTGGTGCGCGAAACGGTGAATTCTCCCGCGAGCGCCCGTTCCGTCGGAATCGGCGAGCCCGGGGGCAACGCGTCGAGCAGATCGAGCAGATGCTGTTTCAGCGCCCAGTACTTGGGTTCGCGCTGCCCGCGCATCCCAGCCGTAGCGCCCGCCTCACTCGCGGTGGTTGTCTCCAACATGACCGACTCCCTAAGCCCTTCCACTCAAACGCGCACCGTCCCCGCTAGGAAACGTACCCTTCACCACAAACGTCCATTCGGGCTAGCATTGGTCTAGACCTACTCGGGGGACGAAGTACGTCCCGGTGGAAGGGAACGAGATGACCGAACAGCGCCCCGGCGAGCACATGGCCGCGGAGATCTCCCAGCAACCCGCCATTCTGGCAGGAATCGTGGAGCGACAGGCCGAAATCGCCGAGGTGGCCGAAGCCATCTCCAAGCGTCCGCCCAGGTTCGCACTGCTCGCCGCCCGTGGCTCCAGCGACCACGCCGCCCTGTATGCGAAGTACCTGATCGAAGTACTCCTCGGTCTCCCCTGCGGTCTCGTCTCGCCCTCCACCGCGACTTTGTACGGCGCCCGTCCCGATCTGCGGGACGTTCTCTTCATCACAGTAAGCCAAAGCGGCGGATCCCCGGATCTCATCGAGGTCACCGAAACCGCGCGTCGCCAGGGAGCGCTGACCGTCTCGGTCACCAACACCCCGGAATCGCCGCTGCGCGCCGCCGCCGAGCTCGGCGTCGACATCGGCGCGGGGCTGGAAAAGGCCGTGGCCGCCACGAAGACGTACTCGGCCACCTTGCTCTCCCTTTACCTGCTGATCGACGCGGTCCGCGGCGGCAAGGGCGAGGACGCGGAGAAGCTGGGCGAACTCGCGCAGCAGACCCTCGACGGCGCGGACGAAGGCGTCCAGCGCGCGGTGGACCGCTACCGCTTCGTCGACCGGGTGCTCACCACCGGCCGCGGCTACTCCTACGCCTCGGCGCTGGAAGGTTCTTTGAAGCTGGCCGAAACCAGCTACCTCGCGGCCCGCGCGTACAGCGGCGCGGACCTGTTGCACGGTCCGGTCGCCGCCGTCGACGGCGAGACCGCGGTGCTCGCCGTGACGAGCCAGGGCCACGGCGTCGGCGCGATGCAGGAGGTCCTGGAGGCCGTCGGCAAACGCGGCGCGGACGTGCTCGCGGTCGGTTCGGCTTCGGCCGACGTCCCGGCGGCGCTGCGGATCGGTGTCGCGCCGTCCGCCGAAGAGGTCGCCCCGATCCTGGAGATCCTGCCCATCCAGCGGATCGCGCTCGGCCTTTCGCTGGCGCGCGGCGGTGACCCGGACAGTCCTCGCGGGCTGCTCAAGGTGACCAAGACGCGGTGAGTCACGTCATCGGTGTGGACGCCGGGGGCACGTCGACGCGAGCGATCGCCGTCGACGCCTCCGGCGTCGTGCTCGGCGCCGGGCGCGCGGGCGGGGCGAATCCCCACTCCCATCCGCCCGCGGAGGCCGCGGCGCGGATCACGAGCGCGATCACGCAGGCGCTGGGCGGGCTGGACCCGGCCGCGACCGCCGCGTGCGTCGTCGGCATGGCGGGGGTCAGCAAACTGAGCGATCCGGCGATCGCGGGGATCTTCGAAACCGCTTGGAAGGACGCGGGAATCAGTCCGGTGCGGACGGTCCCCGACTCCGAGGTCGCCTACGCGTCGGCCACTTCCGCGCCGGACGGTTCGGTCCTCGTGGCCGGCACCGGGTCGATCGCCGGACGGGTCCGCGGCAGGCGCGTGGTCTCCACCGCCGGCGGCTACGGCTGGTTGCTGGGTGACGAAGGTTCGGCGTACTGGCTCGGCCGTGAAGCCGTTCGCTCCACATTGGATGTCCTGAGCCTCGGCGGCGAACCCGGATCGCTCGCGCGCGCCGTGCTCGCCGAAGCGCTCGGACCGTCCGCAGTGGACTCCCCGGGCGATCGGGCCGGGCTGTGGCGCGCGCTCATCACGAGCGCCAACTCCGAAGCACCGATCCGGCTCGCCAGGTTCGCCCCGTTCGTCAGCGAGGCCGACCGCGCGGGCGACCCGGCGGCCGACGGGATCACCACCCGCGCGGCGGCCCATCTGGTGACGAACGTCATGGCGGTGCGGGACCCCGGCGAGACCACGCCGATCGTCCTCGTCGGCAGCGTGCTGTCCCCGGAGGGCCCGGTCGGGGCGAAAGTCCGTGCCGAACTCGCCGGTTTCGAGGCCCTGACCAGCACCGACGGTGTCCTGGGGGCCGCGTGGCTCGCTGCCGTCGACGCCTACGGGGAGGACGCGCCCCGGCCGGTCGCAGCCGGGAAAATCACCAAAAACGCGCCCTAAAAGACCAAACCATCGACTCCGGGGCCGAACTCCGGGTACCGTAGGACCCGGCCCCCGGACCCTCCCCCCTCGCCGGGGGCCGCCTTATGTCCTGGGCAGCCCGCCGGGCGCCGGATCCGAGGGATCTCCGTTCGCCTCCACCACCCGCAGACCGGGATGTTCCGGCGGCAGCGTGCGGTACAGCACCCAGCCGCTCACGGCGACCGTCACCGCGACCAGCGGCCAGGAGAGCACCGTCCGCGCGATGCCGAGCGCGACCACCTGCCCGCTCCACCACAGCGAGCCGTACACGACCACGCGCAGCGTGTACTGGAGGAAGACCCACACCCAGCTCGCCCGCGAATAGGCGCGCAGCAGCGCGGGATCGCGGCGCCAGCGGGTCTTCTGCCCGATGACGAGCCCGACCACGACGCCGAGCAGCGGCCACCGGACCACGATGCTGGCCGCCCACAGCAGCGCGCTGGCCACATTGGACAGCAGCTGGATGAGGAAGAAGTCTTCGGCGCGGCCGGTGTGCAGGGCGATCAGCGCGGCGGCGATGACCGCGGCGAGGCTCACCACGACCGCGCGGGCCTTATCCCCGCGCGCGACCCGGAACGCGCCGAGCAGCACCGCCACCCCGATGGCCACGCCGGCCCCCCAGGCGATCGACTGGCCGGCGATCAGCCAGCCCAGGACGAAGGCCGCGGGCGGGATGCTCGCGTCGATGGCGCCACGCCGCCCGCCGAGGATCTGGGCGAGCGACTCGCGCGGGGGTCGTGAGGTCACCCTCACAGCCTGCCGGATCCATGACCCCGGACACCCGGGCGGGGAGACGTTCGCCACATACCGTGTCCGTTTCGCACCTGCTTGAGGTGAATCTCAGCAGCCCAGGAGTGTACATCCCAGTAATGGAGATGCATGGACGTCCGACAAAATAAGAGACTGTGTCAACGGGCTGAACCACGGGTTTCGGTCAGGCGGGATTGCAGGGGCGCTCTCAGCTGTTAGTTGTGGTGTACAAGTACCAACCGGGGGCACACGGACGGAAGGGGACCCAACGTGTACGGATTCGACAGCTATGTCGCGATCGGTGACAGCTTCACCGAAGGACTCAACGATGATCTGCCCGACGGCACCTTCAGGGGCTGGGCGGACAGGCTCGCGGAGATCCTGGCCGAAGGCAGGCCCGATTTCCAGTACGCGAACCTCGCCCTCCGCGGGAAGATGCTCGACGAGATCCTGGAAGAGCAGCTGCCGATCGCGCTCGCGGTCAAGCCCGACCTGGTCACCCTGTGCGCGGGCGGGAACGACATCATCGTGCCCGGCGCGGACGTGGACGCCGTCGCCGCGCGGCTGGAGGCGGGGGTCGCCAAGCTGCGCGAGGCCGGGATCCCGGTGCTCATCTTCAACGGCCCGGACACCAAGTACCTGTCCGTGATGCACGTCCTCCGGGGGAAGGTCGGCATCTACAACGCGCATCTGTGGGCGATCGCCGACCGGCACGGCGCCAAGATGGTCGACATGTGGGCGATGGCCCCGCTGCACGACCGCCGCGCCTGGAGCGACGACAGGCTGCACTTCACCCCCGAGGCCCACCGGCGGATCGCGCTGCGCGCGGCCGAGGTCCTCGGCGTCCCGGTCGCCGACGACTGGCGCGAGCCGTGGCCGGCGTCCGAGCAGCCGAACACCTGGATCACCTCGCGCCGCTCCGACCTGGAGTGGACGAAGGCGCATCTGCTGCCGTGGATCCGGCGTCAGCTCAAGGGCGAGTCCATGGGCGACGGCCTGTCCCCGAAGCGCCCCGAGCTCGCGCCGCTGCTGCCGCTGGAGCAGATCGAGGCGGCGAGCGTCTCGCTCCCGGCCGAGCCGATGCTGCCCGCGCGCGAGATCCACCACCACGCGAGCTGAAGGGGACTTTCCCCTCATCCGCCGCCACGAAGGGGCCCCTCACCGCGCCGCATGCGGGGAAGGGCCCCTTCGGCCGTCTCTGGACGTCACCCGAACGGGTCATGTCCTGTTCGTCCGATGCACCCGGGCCTGCCCCGGCTTACAGTCCCTTCATGCCCGGTACACGCTGGAGCCGCTTGCTGCCTACAGCGCTGCTGGTCACGCTCGCCTTGACGGCGATCTCCGTCTGGTCGACCTCGGACGACATCGAGGCCGGGCTGACGGCACGCGCGAAGAACGCGCTCGCCGACGTCGGCGTCTCCGGCGGCGAGGTGACCTTCTCCGGCCGCGACGCGAACCTCACCGGCTTCCCGCCCGACAAGGCCGCGCAGGCGATGGACGCCATCCAGCGGATCGACGGGGTCCGCACGGTCGAGATCTCCGGTGACACCGCCCCGCCCACCGGTCCGGTGACGACCAGCGGCGAACCGTCGAGCCCGCCGCCCGCCCCGCCGAGCCCGCCGCCCAGCTCGACGGCTCCGGCCAAACCGACGGACAAGGCGGGCTTCCAGGCCGAGATCGACCGCCTGCTGGCCGCCACGCCGATCACCTTCGAACCGGACACCACCGACCTCACCGCGGACGGCGAACGCGGCGCGCTGGAGATCGCGAAGCTGCTCACGGACGCACCGCGCGAGCTGCGGTTCCGGATCACCGGGACGGTGGCGACCGGTTCGGACAAGAAGCTCTCGCTGAACCGGGCACTGACGGTGGAGCGGCTGCTGGAGCGCAACGGGGTCAAGCGCGACCAGGCGTACTCCACCCAACGCAGGACCTCCGACGGCGCGAGCGGCGAGGGCCGCCGCGTCGACATCACGGCAGAACAGAGGTGATGGCTGAATGCTCTGGCTCTTCGGGCAGATCTGGCTCTGGCTGCTCATCTCCTTCGCCCTCGGCTGCGGGGTCACGTGGCTGATGACGCGCGGCGAACGACGTGAGCGCACCGCGCCCGAGCCCGCCGTCCGCGAGCCGGAACGCGCCGTCCGCACCGAGCCCGACCCCGAGCCGGTGCCCGAGCTGCTCTCGTCCGAACAGACGCAGTTCATCCCGCCCGCGCGGATCCAGGACGACGACGAGCCGTACGACCAGGAGGCGGAAGGCCACCGAGAGGGCCAGCTGACCCCGGAACCGGTGCACGCCCACCACCCGGGCGAACCGGGGCCGGCGGGCCGGAACGGCGAGGGCGGCCACGAACCCGAACCGGTCTGGCCCAGCGACGAGGACTGGCCACCGGCCGGGCGCGCGTCCGAGCACCGGCCGGGGCAAGGCGGCTGACACTCGCCTGGTAAATTCGGCTACGCACTGTGAGCGTGACGCCGGGTACGTTTCTTCGTTCGGGAGCTCCGGCACACGAAGGAGGCTCCGATTTGGCGCTCCCCTATTGGACGCCGCACAACCTGCTGCCTCCGGGCCGCCACCCCGCCGACCTGGCCGACGTCTACGAGCGGCTGGTCTTCGACGCGCCGCATCAGAACGACCGGGAAATCCTGTTCAGCGCGCTGAACAGCTACCTGGGGGTCGCCCGGCGGATCATGCCGACCGGCCGCGCGTGGATCGGCGGCGACCTGACCGCCAGGACCCCGCACGCGCCGCTCGGGCTCGACGTGGTGCTGTTCCCGGACGAATGGGGCGCGCTCAAACGACTCGACGACGCGGGCCGCTCGGCGCTGTACGGGCTGCTGACGCTGCGCGGTGTCATCGTCGGCCAGCCCGCCATGTACCTGGACCAGGTCCAGCCCGTCGGCGGCATGCTCGACGGCTTCCTCTGCCGTCCCGGCGACGAGGAGATCTGGGAAGAAGTGTGGGCGGCCGACGGCAGGGGGATTCCGGAAGTGATCTGGTGAGGAACGAATTCCGGCGTATCGCCGACGAGATCCCCGGCGGCACCTGGCTCGACGACCTCGCCCGTGCTTCGGCGATGGCCGCGTACGCCAAGTTCGAGCGGACGTCGCGCTCTCCGCTGCTTCGCGTGTCCGTGCTCGGCGAGTCGCATCTCGACGCGTACACCTTCTCGGACATCAGCCGCGCGCTGCAGGACGCGACGGCCAAGATCGGGCACATCATCCGGAACCCGTCGGGCGAGGTGACCTTCGTCCAGCCGGCGGACCGGGAGAAGGCCCCGCTGATCCAGCGCGGCCAGGCGGGCAACGCGATCTTCTTCGGCTTCCCCGAACCGGCGCTCGACGACGCGCTCATCCACGACGGGATCGAGTCGCTGTCCGAACGCGCGGTCAAGGAACTGTGCGATTTCCTGCCCGCCAACGGCTCCGACGACGGCGCGCTGGACGCGGTGCTGCTGCAGCGCGACACCGTCCGCAACGCGGTCAGCGACATCGTCAACGCGGTCAGCAAGCACGCGGGGGTCGGCATGGCGCTGACCCCGACCGCGGGCGACGAGCTGACCCGCAGCATGACCACCGAGCAGGCGCGGATCCTGTCCGGGAGCCTGCGCGAGTCCCGCGAGGCCGTCGGCTACGAGACGGTCAGCGGCAGGCTGGACGGCGTCCGCACCCGGCGCCGGATCTTCTATCTCGAACGCGAATCGGGCGGCACGATCCAGGGCGCGGTCGCGCCGGATCTGCTCGACGAGATCAAGGAGAACCTGGACCGGCCGGTGACCGCCCGCCTGCGGGTCGTGCGGACGACGACCATCGACGGCAGGCGCGGCAGGCCGGTGCACGAACTGCTGGAGATCACCCCCGAAGTCAGCCTGTTCGATCAGTGATCGGGTTTCCGATATTTCGGCGATGCGACAATTCTCGTCAGAAAATGTCGATGACCGCTTGATCATCGTGGAATGATGACTTTTTCCGGCAGGTAACAATTTCGGCCATTGCCCCGAACGATGGGTTAACGTCTTCGGACGGAAGCCTCCGAAAGGGCACGTATGCCGACCGATCCACCTCTCCCGCACCCGCCGGCGACCCGCTACGGCCCGGGTTTCGCCACCCACGGGACCCGTCATCGGAAGCCCAAGAACGGCCTGGTCATCGCCGGTTTCCTGGTCGGACTGGCGGCACTCGGGGTCGCCTTCGTCCCGGTCGCCGGGATCGCCGCCTGGCCGCTCGCCGTGATCGGGTTGGTTCTTTCCGTGATCGGTCTTACCAAAATCAAGAAGGGCGAAGCAGACAAGAAGGGAATGGGGATCGCGGGACTCGCGCTTTCCGTCGCCGGTTTGCTGGCCGCGAGCGGGTTACTGGTCTACACCAACTTCTTCGCTACCGGTCAGTCGGGACTGCACATCCCGGCGGTCGCCGGGGACAAGCACACCGTCGAGTTCGTCGTCAGCGCGTCCGGCGGCGCGACCGTCCGGTTCGGTTCGCTCAACGACCAGCGGAGCGAGACGACCCCGGCCAGCACCGACGAATGGCGCGGCACGGCGTCCTTCAACTCGGGCGACTACCTGCTCACCGTCACCGCGGACACCCGGAACGCGTCGGTCAGCAACCAGATCTCCTGCACGATCCTGGTCAACGGCCAGAAGGTGGCGGAGAACAAGGGCCAGACCATCGCCCTGTGCACGGCGAGCACCGGCTGAGTCCCCCTGTTTCGGATCACCCGCCTGGCGGCCGGCCGGTATCGCCCCCACCTCCACCGGCCGGACCGCCACGAGCCGCTCCTGGCGGCTCTTCAGACGGCTCCCGAAGGGGCCGCCCGAGCGCCGATCCCTACCGCATGCCCCTCCCCTAGGGCTCGATCGACGCTGAACGGGACCCTACGCGCGTGTGCGGCGAGGCCACTAAGAATCCGCTAAGGATCACTCACGGACCTTCGCCGAGGCCCGTCAGCTCCGCCCGGACCAGCGCGGCGAGCTTCGGATTGGCGTCCGCCAGGATTTTCAACGCGAGCGCGAACTGCTCGCGGGCACCGTCCACATCCGACCCGGCCCGCAGCACCCTGCCCAGGGTCATCCGCAGCACGCCCTCCTGGAGGACGAACCGGCGGCTGATCGTCAGGTCCACGGCCTCCCAGACATACCGTTCCGCCGCGGCGAGTTCGCCGATCCGCATGCTCAGCTCGGCCAGGTTGTTCAAGGAGACGACGACGTAGCTTTCGTCGCCGAGGGTCCGGTCGATCTCCAGCGAGGCGACCTGGTGCCCGATCGCCTCGATGAACCGCCCGGCCCGTTTTTCCGCCTCCGCGCAGTTGTTGAGCGCCTGCCCGCGCAGATCGAGGTCGCCGGTCCGGTCGGTCTCCTCGACCGCCCGCCGCAACGTCCCGATGGCCTCGTCGTGCCGTCCCA
Organism: Amycolatopsis sp. NPDC089917; assembly: GCF_040684635.1. Classification (NCBI taxonomy): domain Bacteria; kingdom Bacillati; phylum Actinomycetota; class Actinomycetes; order Pseudonocardiales; family Pseudonocardiaceae; genus Amycolatopsis; species Amycolatopsis sp. NPDC089917. Next base: position 10,759 of record NZ_JBFBGL010000038.1, read on the forward strand.
GCAGGGTCAGCGCGGAACCGAGGTGGATGTTCGCCGAGACCATCAGCCGGTTGTCGCCGATCGCGCTCGCGAGTTCCAGCGCGCGTTCGGCGTCGGCGAGACAGCCTTGCGGGAGTTCGAAGGTGAGCGCGATGGCGCAGCGGGAGATCAGCATCCAGCACCGGCCGAGGACGTCACCGGACCGCTCGGCGGCCGCCAGTCCGATCTCGACCAGCCGCGTCCAATCGTCCAGCAACGGATACACCGCGCGATAGGTGTGCGCGACCCTGGCCAGCCGCCAGACGTCGTCGTGGCGTCCGTCGGCACAGGCCGCTTCGAGGACCTCCAGGAGGTTCACCCACTCCGCGGCGAACCAGTCCTGCGCTTCGGCGAAGGAGCCCATCGGCGGCGTCTGCGCGTCGGTCAGCAGGCCGGTGAAGTCGAGCGGATCGACGATCCGCAGCATCTTGCGCCGGGCCCGGTCGGCGACGGCCTGGTAGTACCGCACGGACCGGGTCAGCACGTCCCGCCGGTCGGTCTCGTCGAGTTCGTTCTCCGCCAGTTCGCGGAGGAACAGGCGGACGAGGTCGTGCGGGACGAAGGAGTCGCGGCCGGTTTCGGCGAGCAGGTTGTGCGCGGCGAGCACCCGCAGATGCCGCCGCGCCTCGGCGACGGTGATCCCGCCGATCGCGGCCGTCAGATGCGAACCGGCCGACACGACCTGCACGACACCCAGCCGCAGGAACGTGTTCGCGACCTCGGGCGGCAGCCCGCGGAACGAGACGTCGAACGCGGCGCGGACCCCGTCGTCCGGACCCTCGACGTCGAGCGCGGCCAGCCTGGTGCGCTCGTTGCCGAGTTCGTCGACCAGATCCTGCGCGGACCACTGCGCGCTGGCGGCGAGCCGGGCGCCCGCGATCCGCAGTGCCAGCGGGAGATAACCGCAGAGCCGGGCGAGCGCGTGGTTCAGGTCGAACCCGGCGGGCCCGGCGAGTTCCTCGATCAGCCGGACGGCGTCGCCGGGCGCGAGCGTGCCGAGGACGCGCAGTTTGGCCGCGTTGGACACGGCGAGCCCGTCGAGGCGCGACCGGCTGGTCACCAGCGTCATCGACCGCGAGCCGGGCGGCAGCAGCGGCCGGACCTGCTCGGCGGAACGGGCGTTGTCGAGGATGACCAGCATCCGGCGTCCGGCGATCATCGAGCGGTAGAGCGCGACGCGTTCGTGGACCTGCTCCGGGACGCCCTCGGCGGGGACGCCGAGCCCGAGGAGGAACTGGGTGAGCAGGTCGGCGGGCTCCAGCGGCGGATGGTGCGGGTCGAAACCGCGCAGCGAGGCGAAAAGGATGCCATCGGGGAAGCGGCGGCCCGAGCGATGCGCCCACCACACCACGAGGCTGCTTTTGCCGATGCCGGCCGTCCCGGTGACGACGCCGACCGCGGTCTCGCCCGCTTCGGCCCGCTCGGCGAGGTCGTCGAGCCAGGCCAGATCGGCCTCGCGTCCGGCGAGGTTCGGCACGGCGGGCGGCAACTGCTGCACCGGCGCCGTCTCGGCCTTCGGTTCCGCGACGACCTTGACCGGCAGATCGTCGTTCAGGACACGCTCGTGCAGCCAGCGCAGGTCCGCGCCGGGCTCGACGCCGAGCGTCCGCAGCGTCGCCCGGGACACCGTGCGGTAGAGCTCGAGCGCGTCGCCGCGGCGCCCGGCGTGGTAGAGCGCGCGCATCAGCTGACCGGCGGTGCGCTCCGCGAGCGGGTTCGCGCGGACCAGCGGGCTGAGTTCGACGATCAGTTCCGCGTGCCTGCCGAGTTCGAGGTCCGCGTCGACCCTGGCGCCGTGGACGGCGAGCCGCAGGTCCTCCAGTTCGGGGGCGCGGACCGAGCCCGGCACGCCGGCCAGCGCGGGTCCCTGCCAGAGCGCGAGGGCCTCGGCGAGCAGCTCGGACGCCTTCTCCGGATCCTCGGCCGACGCCTGCTCCAGCAGCGACCGGGCACGGTGGACGTCGATCCGGGCGGGTTCGACGGTGAGCTGGTAGCCGGGCGGCGCGGTGAGGATGCGGGCGCCGCGCGGATGATCTCCCTGGATGTCGCGCAGCACGCGCCTCAGGTGGGAGACGTTGCCGTGGACGATCGTGCGGGCGGTGGCCGGCGGATCGTGTCCCCAAAGTGCGTCGATGATCTCGTCGAGCGCGACAACTTTGTTGACCTTCAGGGCCAGCAGCGCGAGCAGACCGCGGACGCCGGGACCGCCCACGGGGACGGGGTGATCACCGTCGAGGAGGCGCACGGGACCGAGGAGCTGGAAACGGGCAGGGGAACCGTTTTCGCCCATGGCAAGCACCCCTCCTCCGATCTCTCCCCTTACCGGAGTAGCCAACCTACCGCGCGAAGACGCCGCCAACCAGAAAACACGAGGAAAGAGAGACAAAGCAGGACACAACCGACCCCGCGAATTGATCCAAAGTCCGGCCGGAAGCCGACGCGAGGGGGCACCGGCGAACCGTCTCCCCGGAAGCGCGTCAGCGCGCGGCAATAAAAAAGCTCCGTGCCATCAGTCCCGATCTGATGGCACGGAGCCGGGGGATGTCCGATTTGGGCCACCTGGGGGCGCGACCCACACCGGACATCGGCGTCCACGTCCGTCCGGGTGGGCTCACCCCGAGCGAAGAACCCGTTCGACCGTCGACAACACCTACGTGAGCGGGCCCACTGGCCCGCTCACGTGGCGACAACGTAACAGGGCGCACACTACCGGCTACAGGCACCCCGTCATGGCCTTCGCTACCTGCGGTTCTTCACCGGGACAGCGGGGCCGTGTCGCGGCCGGCGATGAACGTGGGCCGTCGTTCGATCGCCGCGTACGGCTCCCGCAACGCGTTCTCGACGCTGTTGAACACGATGAAGATGTTCGACCTCGGGTACGGCGTGATGTTGTTCGACGAACCGTGCATCACATTCGAATCGAACCAGAGCGCCGAACCGGCCTGTCCGGTGAATTGATCGATTCCGTATTCGGCGGCGAGTTTGGTGATGTCATCCTCACTCGGAACACCGACCCGCTGCTCTTTCAGCGAACTCTTGTAGTTGGACTCCGGGGTTTCCCCGGCGCATTGGACGAAGGTCCGCTGTGAGCCCGGCATCACCATCAGCCCGCCGTTGAACGGGTAGTTGTCGGTGAGCGCGATGGAGCAGCTGACCGCCCGCGGCGCCGGCATGCCGTCCTCGGCGTGCCAGGTCTCGAAGTCCGAGTGCCAGTAGAACCCGGTGCCCTTGAAGCCGGGCATGTAGTTCACGCGGCTCTGGTGGATGTACACCTCGGAGCCGAGGATCTGCCGGGCCCGGTCGAGCACGCGCGGATCGCGGACGAGTTCCGCGATCAGCTCGCTGGTCTCGTGGACGTCGAAGATGGAGCGGACCTCACCGGTCCTGGCCTCGGTGATGACGCGCTCGTCGTCGCGGTGGTCCCCGGAGGACATCCGCACGAGTTCCTGCCAGTACGTCTGGATCTCGCCAGGCGACAACAACTGGTCGACGACGGTGTAACCACGGGTCTCGTGGTTGGCCAGGGTGGCCGCGTCGAGCGGTCCCTCGGCCTCGGTGCCCCAGACGGTGGGGTGCGTCCTGGGCAGGTGTTCGGGCTTACCCGTGATGCGTGTCGGGTAACTGTCGTCGACTCGGGTGTCGGTCAGCGTCAAAGCGGTCGCCTCCTCGAGCGATTCCTAGGGTTCGGTTACGAGCGGGTACACGCCGTTTTCGTCGTGGACCTCGCGTCCGGTGATCGGCGGGTTGAACACGCAGACGCACTTGATCTCGGTCTTGGGCCGGACCTGGTGCTTGTCGTGGTCGTTGAGCAGGTACAACGTTCCCGGCTTCAGCTGGAAGACCTCACCGGTCGCGGTGTTTTCGAGCTCTCCCTCACCGGAGGTGATGAAGACCGCTTCGATGTGGTTCGCGTACCAGAAGTCGTTGACGGTCCCGGCGTAGAGCGTGGTCTCGTGCACGGAGAACCCGACGCCCTCCTTGGCCAGCACGATGCGCTTGCTGCGCCAGTTCGGGGTCTTGATGTCGGCGTCGGTGTCGGTGACCTCGTCGAGGGTTCTGACAAGCAACGGAAAACTCCTTCTCGTTCTCGGTTGAGGGCGGTCGGTTCGGGTCAGGCGAGGACGGTGGCGACGGCCTCGTCGATGATCGACAGGCCCTTCGTGAGCTCGTCCTCGGTCAGAGTGAGCGGCGGGAGCACCTTCATGACCTCGCCGTCGGGGCCGGAGGTCTCCATCAGCAGCCCGCGCTCGAAGGCGGCGGCGCAGACCTTGCCCGCGAGATCGCCGTTGGCGAACTCGATGCCGCGGGCGAGGCCGCGGCCCTTCGCGAACAGGTTCGCGTCCGGGTACGCCTCGACGATGCCCTGGAAGGCGGCGGCGATGCGCTCGCCCTTGGCCTTGGTCGACTTCTCCAGCTCGTCGTCGCTCCAGTAGACGCGCAGCGCCTCGGTCGCGGTGACGAACGCCGGGCTGATGCCGCGGAAGGTGCCGTTGTGCTCGCCCGGCTCCCAGACGTCGAGGTCGGGGCGGATCAGCGTCAGCGCCATCGGGATGCCGTAGCCGCCGATGGACTTCGACAGGCAGACGATGTCGGGTTTGATGCCCGCTTCCTCGAAGCTGAAGAACGGCCCGGTGCGGCCGCAGCCCATCTGGACGTCGTCGAGGATCAGCAGGATGCCGTGCTTCTTGCACAGGTCGTCCAGCGCCTTGAGCCAGTCGATGCGCGCGGCGTTGATGCCGCCCTCGCCCTGGACACCCTCGACGATGACGGCGGCGGGCTCGTTCAGGCCGCTGCCGGAGTCTTCGAGCAGCTTCTCGAAGTAGAGGAAGTCCGGGATGGAGCCGTCGAAGTAGTTGTCGTACGGCATCGGCGTGGCGTGCACCAGCGGGACGCCCGCGCCGCCGCGCTTCATCGAGTTACCGGTCACCGAGAGGGCGCCCAGCGTCATCCCGTGGAAGGCGTTGGTGAAGTTGATGACCGATTCCTTGCCGGTCACCTTGCGCGCGAGCTTCAGCGCGGCCTCGACCGCGTTCGCGCCACCGGGGCCGGGGAAGACGACCTTGTAGTCGAGTTCGCGCGGCTGGAGGATCTTCTCCTTGAAGGTCTGGAGGAAGTCCCGCTTGGCCACGGTGAACATGTCGAGCGCGTGCGTGACGCCGTCACGGGCGATGTAGTCGATCAGTGCCCGCTTGAGCGCCGGGTTGTTGTGCCCGTAGTTGAGCGCGCCGGCGCCGGCGAAGAAGTCGAGATAGGCCTTGCCGTCTTCGTCGTACAGGTAGCTCCCCTGGGCCCGGTCGAACACCACGGGCCAGCCACGGCTGTAACTGCGTACTTCGGATTCGAGTTCCTCGAAAATACTCATCACGTTTTCTTTCTCCCTGGGATCCCCGGTTTTACGTCCTAGTTGTTGCCGAGCGGACCGATTCGGTACAGGTCCTCCTGCTCATGCGTTCCTTCCTCGGCCGGGAAATCCGTCGCGGAGAACAGATCCTGGCGTTCCAAGGTGGCGTCCCAGCGCTTGGCGAACGAGGCGAACAACCGGATCGAAGCCTCGTTGTCCGGGGTGATCGTCGTTTCGAGGTATCGCACACCCTGGGTGGCGAGCCTGGCGAACAGATCGTCGAGCAGTGCCCCGGCCAGGCCTTTTCCACGCTGGGACGCGTCGACCGCGACCTGCCAGACGAAGCCGGTGTCCTGCTTCCGATACCCGATCACGAAACCGACCGGCTCGCCGTCGACTTTCGCGACGACCGAGGTGTCCGCGAAATCGTGGCACCACAGCAAATAGGCGTAAGGCGTGTTGAGATCGAGCTTCTTCGAATCGCGGGCGATTCTCCAGAGCGCGGCACCGTCTGCCTTGGTCGGATTTTCGATCAAGTGCTTTCCGGACATGTTCAAGAAACGTACCGGAGGATTCGGGCGCGGTCAGATCAGCGCGGCGGCGGCAACGCGGCTACCTGCAACAACCCCGAAACACACGTGACAAAGGTAACGGTAACGTTTGAAACGCAGCACGCGTGGGTAAGGCCGCTTCGACACGGTCTCACTGCATGTGACGATACCAACCGTTACCACTTCGTCGCACGGTCAGGGCGCGATTCGGGCCTCGATTCCGCTATTTACGGCCGCGTCTGCGACGGGTGAGCGAACCGAGCGGCGTCCAGACGGCGGGCAGCACGAGCAGCAGGCAGACGACCAGCCACCAGACCGGCGCCTCGCCGCGCCGCCAGCCCGCGACGACGTCGCCGAGCCAGCCGAACAGCGGCTCGCGGACCGGCGGCAGGAAGGCGGCGAACAGCAGGCCCGCTCCCACCAGCACGCAGAGCACCGTGAGCACCATCCGCCACGTCTTGCGCAGTGTCATCAGGCTGACCGCCAGGAACACGACGGCGCCCGCGGCCACCGGGACGCCGACCCATTGCAGGACGGGACCGCCCTGTCCGCCGATGACGAAGCCGGCCAGCACGGTGATCAGCGCGGCGAGCACGTTCCACGGCGCGGGCAGGGTGGCCGCGCCGCGCGTGATCCACCAGGCGCTGCGCCCCGCCGCTTGGGCGAAGGTCGCGGCGGGCTGGACCGTTTTCGGCACCCGTGTCGCCCCCGCGGCCGCGTTGAGCCCGGCGGCACCCGCCTTGACCAGCGTCTTCGTCAGCAGCATCGTGCCGCGTTCGTGTTCGAACCGCTCGCCGGAGACCTGGCAGGCCTGGAACGCGCGCTGGGTCTGCTCGTCGGTCTCCGGCTCGTTCTCGATCAGTTTTCTGAACCGTTCCGACGGCTTCCCATTCCCTTTGGCCGTTTTCGCGTCGTGTCCGCTGTGGAGGCCGACGCAGGGCAGCTCTTCGCGCGCGATCTCCAGTTGCCGGACCCGCGCGAGCACCATCGCCGTCACCGGCATGCTGATCGGGAGGGCGGCTTCGCCCTCGACGTCGGCGAGTTCGCCGTCGAGGCCGAGGAAGGCCAGCTCTTCGGCCAATTGCGCGCACAGCGCGTCCGCTTCCTCTTGGGACAGCCCGTCTTCAGTCCCGGGACGGCGCCAGCCGATCTTCGTGAAGGTGTCCCGCACCCGCGTCCGGAACGCCTCCCGCCCGACGACGTCGCGCAGCAGCCGCAGGCGTTTCGGGTCGAGCAGGCATTGGATCAGCCAGCCCGCGCCGTCGACCCGGCCCCACATCCAGTCGTTCGCGCGCCAGGACGCCTTGTAGAACGCGCCGAAGTAGTCGGCCTGCATGCCGGTGAGCTTCGTCCACGAACGACGGCGCTTCATGTCCAGCAGCGTCCGGGAATCCGCGCTCACCTGGACGAGATCGACGCGCTGATCGACCGACGGCGGCTGCGCGAGCAGTCCCCGGGTCGCGATGTGCAGGCGCACCAGGCGCGAAGTGACGACGGGATCGCCGGCGCTCTTGTCGTCGGAGGTGAGCCCGGTCCACGCCAGCAGCGTGCTGACCGTGTCGGCGGCCTCGGTGTCGGGTTTCGCTTGCGCCAGCGGCAAAAGGATCGGCGTCGCCTGCCGGAGCGCGGCGACCACGAGCGGCCACGCTTCCTTGAGGGTGTCCGCCCGGCCGAGTCCGGCCCATTTCCTGGCGAGCGCCTCGATCCAGGCCGCCAACGTGTCCTCGGACTTCGGCGGCTCCTGCTCGGTGACCCAGCCCGCGATCCGGTAGCCGCGCGCGGCCTTGTGCCGGGCCTCGTGCAGCAGCACCCGGCACTGGTTGAGCTGCGTCGCCTGCTCCGGCGACGGGTCCAGCCGGAAGCCCGCGTTCACCAGCTGCAGTCCGGTCGCGACCGAATCGTCGAGCGCGGTGGTGCGGAAGGCGACCACCTCGTCGAGTTCGCAGGTGTCGCTCGGCGGTTCGGTGGGCAGGCCGTCGCGCAGCCCGTCCGCCGCGGCCGCGCGCAGCTGCGCCGCCGTGCCGGACGCCCACTGACGTCCCTCCACATCGGACAGTGAGAGCCTGCGGGTCGCCTCGCGGACCAGCGCCGTGGCGTCCTCCTGGACCCGCCTGTCGCGGTAGTCGTTCATCAGCCGCTGGTCGACCAGGGTGTCCGGACCGCCGCGAACCCCCATCGCGGCGAGGGAAACACGGGTCCCCCTGGTGCGGACGACGGCGTCGTTGTGCCGGGTCAGGTCTTCGAGTTCGGCGCTGATCGTCTGGCTCAGCACGGTGCCGACGACCTTGCTCATCGCGCTGCCGAGCAGCGGCGGGCGCTCCGGATCGACCGCGACCCGCTCGGCTTCGCGTTCCGCCGTCGGCACGACATACAGCAGCAGCCGCCGGACGTCCGAATGCGACGGCCGTTCGAAGATCTCCCGCAGCGCCGGGCGCAACGGCTTGTTCAGCAGTACACCGCCGTCGGTGAGCCAATGCGACCGCGCGACGTCGGTGTACTTGGTCATGTCCGGATGCAGCGGCCCGGTGTTCTCGCCGATCGGCATCCGGGAAAGTTCGAACGCGCCGGGGAACGACGCGGTGGACCGGGCCGCGAGCGCGAGCGGGCCCACCACGTCATCCGTCCACAAAGGACCATCGAAGCGGAAGAGCAGGCGATGTTCGGTGTCGCGCACCAGGTTCCCGAGCGCGTCGTCGAACCTGGTCATCTCGCCGTCGATCATCGTGCCGGTGAGCAGCACGGTGATGTCGGGACAGTCGGGTTTCACCGTCGCCTTGTCGGTGATCCGGTGCAGCGCGTCCTTCAGGTCGCCGAGCAGGACCTTGTCGCCGTCGAGCAGCGAGCGCGGTTCCTTCTCGCCGGGATCGCGGATCAGGTTGTCGAGCGATCCCGTGCTGATCCACGTGTCGCGCAGCACCTGCGGGCTCGACCGGAACGCCTCGGCCAGCCCGAGGCACGCCGCGTTGATGCCGCCCGCGCTCGTGCCGGTGAGCACGTCGAGCGAGACGGTGGCGTTGAGCAGGTCGAGCAGGGCGCGGTACGGCCCTTCGGAATCCGGCGCCCTCGACGCCTGAAGCAGATGCGAGGTCTCGGTGGCGACCCCGCCCATCCAGACCGCGAGGCTCGCCCCGCCCACCATGGTCATCGCCAGCCGGATCTCCTGCGGCCACGGGCTCCCCGCGTCGGCCATGTGCGCCCTCCCCAAGGCTCAGTGCACGAGCACTGTAGACCGGACGGGCGAACCGCTGTACCGCCGTTGGTGCCGAAATTCGTTCACCCGTAAGGGCAACTCGCCCGCGTTTCGTCCTCTGCGTACGGGGAGCGGTAGGGCGTCATCGGGCGGGGGCGCGTGTGTCGCGAAAGCCACTTTCGCGACACGCCTCCGCCTCGGGCATCGCGCACGTGGTGAAGGCCTCCTTCACTACCTTGAGGGTAGGCAAGGAGACCTTCACGGACTTTGCGCGCGGGGCGGTGCGGCGCGTCAGGCGGCGAAGTGTTCGAGCAGGAGGACTTGGGCCTCACCGACGGCGAAGCCGAGGACGGCGCCGGTCGCGATCAGGATCCATTCGTCCTGCTGAAAAGCAGGACGCAGCAGGCCCTCGAACTCACGCGGCGACAGCTCCTTCATTTTGGTCACCAGGACGTTCCGGATGTCCATCGCGTCGTTGGCGTAGTCCTCGATGTACCGCATGGTCTCGGGCAGCTTGTCCATGATCTTCTCGGCGATGTTCAGCTTCATGTCCTGATACCGCCTGCTGCCGACGGCGAACACCACCAGCGGCTTCCCGACGCCGACACGGCGCCCGAGCTGTTCGTCGAGCTGACGCTGGATCAGCCCGAGCACCCGGTCCGACAGCGGTCCGTGCAGCACCGCCTCGATCACGTTGTGCGGGGTGATGATCTCCTTAGCGATCAGCGCGCCGTACGCCTCCGCGACCTCGCCGCGCCGCTTCAGGAACAGGCCCTGCCAGCGCACGCCGAAGTACCGGCGTTCCTCGATCGGGTAGAAGATCATGCGCAGCGCCAGCCAGTCGGTGAACCAGCCGGTGAACAGACCGAACAGCGGCATGATCAGCGGGAACTTGAACAGCACCCACGCGACCATCTGGATGACGCCGATCAGCCCGCCGAAGACGATGCCGGAGCGGGCGATGAACTTGAACTCCTTGTCGCCCGCCTCCTGGAAGATCCGGTTCAGCAGCCGTTTGTCCTTGACCAGGGCGGTGACCACCATGCCCTTGAGGTCGAACACACTGTCCACATCGGACTTGATCAGCTCCAGCACGGCCGCGACCATCTTCGGCGTCTCGGCCTGGACGCGCTGGATCACCAGCCGCTGCATCCCCACCGGCAGCGATTCCCACAGCCCCGGCTGATAGTGCGCCGCGACGTCGCGCACGATGTCCTCGACGGCGGCCTGGAGCGGTTTTTCGATCTCCCGCGCGATTCTCTGCGGATCGAGCCGGGCGACGACCTCCGCCGGTTTGATCAGCTGCTCGGTCATCGTGTCGCAGGCGATGCTCGCCATCCGCGCGGCACGTTTGGGCACGATGCCCTGCCAGCCGAGGAAGGGCTTGATGCCGATGAACTCGACCGGCTGGAACATCATCCGGATCGCGACGAGTTTGGTGGTGTACCCGATCAGCGCGGCGACGATCGGGATGGAGACGTAGATCGGCCAGTGGCGGCCGAAGTCGTCGAGGATCCCGTCGAGGAACGCGCCCATGCCGGGATCAGCCGGCGCTCGGGTCGCAGGCCTGCCAGAACTGGGCGCCGAGCCGCGAGATGTGCACCGTGCGCTTGACGAACTTGGCCCGCTTCACCGACTTCTCCGCCTCGCGGACGGTCTCGTCGGTCAGCAGGATCTCGTACTGCGTCTCCAGCGCGGGCACCTCCTCGTCCAGCTCGACCAGGCCGAGCCCGATCAGCCGGGTCAGGTAGCCGGGCACCTGGTCGGGCAGCGACACCCCGGCGGCCTTGCCGACGGTGGAGGCGTTGCGCAGCACGAACCGTCCGGCGCCACCGAGGTTCGTCCGCTCGGCGACGTCGACCGCGGGGAACGGCGAGCCGTCGGAGAGCGCGGAAAGGATGCGGGCCTCGTCCGGCGTCAGCTGCCGCAGGATGATCGCGTAGAGGTACTCGCGTGCCCGTTCGCGGCCGAAGCCGATCGAGTGGTTGAGCAGTTCGGCCATCGCCGCGCGAAGCGGTTCGAGCCGGTCGCGCGTGTGCACGAGGGTGATGGTCGCTTCGACCGGGCGCGCGCCGTTGGTGTCGGGCCGGTTCATCGCGGACGCGGCGGTGAGCGCGGCGTGATACGGGTCGTCGACCTCGTCGAGACGGCGGCGCAGCTCCGAAAGCAGCTGCCGCTCACCCTGTTTGACGATCTGTTCGGCGAGTTCGACGCCGGGAAGCTTGCGGGTGAACTCGAACCCCGTGCGGGCGGCCCAGCCCGCCAGCTGCCCCGCGCGTTTGGCGAAAGCGGCCAGGTCGTCACCGGCGGGTCGATCGTTGCTCACGGACACTCCCCTCGCGTTCGCGCTGATGCTACCTGCGAGTAGGCCGAATGGCCGAAATTGTGATCGACCAGGGTGTTTGGATGGTCATCATGAGCTTCACGCGCTGGGGTCCGCCGATCGACGTCCTCCCGATGTTCGCGCGGGAGGAACAAGCCCTGCTGGACGTCCTCACCGGGCTCGACGCGGAACAGTGGGCCGCGCCGACGGTGTGCACGGGCTGGACGGCGCACGATCTGGCCGCCCACATCCTGGGCGACAAACTCGGCAGGCTGTCCCGCGACCGCGACGACTACCGGACGACGGCCCCGCGCGAAGGCGAGCGGTTCGGGGCCTTCATCGACCGGATCAACGACGAATGGGTGGTCGCGTGCCGGCGGCTGTCCCCCGAAGTGCTGTTCGCGATGCTGGTGGACAGCACCGCGCAGATCGCCGAGATGTTCGGCCGCGCCGACCTCGAAGCCCTGGGAGGTCCGATGAGCTGGGCCGGGGACGAACCGGCGCCGGTGTGGCTCGACGTCGCCCGCGAGTACACCGAGTTCTGGGTGCACCAGCAGCAGATCCGCGAAGCCGTCGGGGCTCGGCCACTCGACGATCCGGAGTTCCGAGGGCCGGTGATCGACACCTTCATGCGCGCGCTGCCGCACACGCTGCGTGACGTGGAAGCGCGGGCGGGGCGCCAGGTCGCGTACACCGTCACCGGTCAGGGCGGCGGGAAGTGGACGGCGCGGCGAACCGCGGACGGCTGGGAGATCGACCGGGTCGCGCCGACGTCACGCGCGCCCTTGGCCTCGGTGACGACGGACGCGGACACCTTCTGGCGGCTGTGCACGCGGAACCCGGCGGACCGGGACCGGGTGACCGCCACGGGCGACGAAAACGTTTGCGCGGCCGTGCTCGGGATGACGTCGATCATCACATCGAGTAACGACCAACCTTCTCCGGGTGGATGACGAGCCGGACGAGTTCCAGGGTCTGGATCCCGGCGAGCTCGCCCGCGTGGGCCGGGTCTTCGAGGTCCCAATAACGCCCGGCGAGGCGGGCGGCCAGCTCGTGCGCCCCGCCGGGCTCCACCGTGACGCGACCGGCGACCGAGACCCAGCGTTCACGCTCGCCGACCGGGGCCGCGACGACGATCGAAGCGTGGGGATCGCCGTTCAGCTTCCGCACCTTGGGCGAGTCGCTCGGCGTGAACAGCTGGACGGTGCCGTCGGCGGCGGCTTCGAACCACACCGGCCGGACCGGACCGTCGGCCACGGTCAGGAACCCGTGCAGGGGGCGGCGGAGGAATTCGAGGTCTTCGGCGGTCAGCATGGGCTCGATTCAACCGGTCAGTCTTGGACGTGCCCATAGGCGAAAAGCCGGATCACCTGTCTATTCGTCTAACCTCGGAGAGGTGGACGTCTTCAGTGACCTGATCCGCGGGGTGCGGTCCCAGGGCTCGTTGTTCGGCAGCTCGACGCTGTCCCCGCCCTGGTCACTGCACTTCGTGGACGGCGCGCCGCTGACCCTGTGCGCCGTGCTCACCGGGGCGGGCTGGATCGTGCCGGAGGACGGTCCGCCCGAACCGCTTCGCGCGGGCGAGACGATCATCGTGCGCGGCCCCGCGACGTTCACCTTCGTCGACGAGGTCGGCACCGCGGCCGAGCCGATCTCGTGCGGCGAGCACTGCGCGACGCCCGAACAGGGCGGGACCCGGCATCGGCTCGGCTGGGTCGACGATCCCGGCGGCGAGACGACCTTGATCGTCGGCGCGTATCCGGTACGCGGCGAGATCGGCAGGCCGCTGCTGGACGCGCTGCCCGTCGTGCTGCGGGTGGACGCCGGGGGCGCGGGCGATCCCGTGCTGGACCACCTCGCCGCCGAGGTCGCCATCGACGCGCCGGGTCAGCAGGTCGTCCTCGACCGGCTGCTGGACTGGATGCTGGTCTGTTCCCTGCGCGAATGGTTCGACCGGCCCGGCGGCGAGCCCCCGGCGTGGTGGGCGGCGCAGCGGGATCCGGTGGTCGGCGACGCGCTGCGCCTGCTGCACGCGGAACCGGCGGCGCCGTGGACGGTCGGCTCGCTGGCGGGGCGGACCGGGGTGTCCCGGTCGACGCTGGCCAAACGGTTCGCCGAGCTGGTCGGGGAACCGCCGCTGACCTACCTCACCCGCTGGCGGATGACCCTCGCGGCGGATCTGCTGACCGGCGAGGAATCCGCGACGATCTCCGACATCGCGCGCACCGTGGGCTACTCGGATCCCTTCGGGTTCAGCGCGGCGTTCAAACGCGTGCGGGGCGTCAACCCCAGCGAGTTCCGGCGCGGCACCCCTCAGCGGAGCTGATGGCGGGACTTCTTGGCCTGCTTGCGCAACTGCAGGATCCGGGCGCCGCCGACGAGCGCGACCAGCGCGCCGCCGGCGATCACGGAGAACAGCATCGCGACGGCCAGCGGCATGCTGCCGGACATCCCGAGGAAGTGGACGGTCGCCGTGTCCTGGTTCTGCAGGATGAACACGAGCAGGAAGACCAGCACGATCAGCGCCACGATGACGGCGATCCACGTGCCGCTCACCCGCGTGCGCTTGAGCTTCGGGCCGGCCTCGAATTTCCCGCTGTGGCGCGCGCCGCCGGTTTCGGGCGGCTTGACGGGCTCGACCGGAACCTCGGCGGCACCATCCTGCGGCTGCGTCATGCAGGACAGTGTCCGCCGAAGTGCGCGCGATCGCGCTCTCAAGCGTCCGAACGGGTGACCTCGTCCGCCGCGCGCAGCACGCGCAAGGTGTTCTTGCCTGCCAGCTTCGCGCAATCCTCTTCGCTCCAGCCGCGTTCCAGCAGCGCGGCGAACAGCACCGGGTACTTCGAAACGTCTTCGAGGCCTTCGGGCAGCGACGCGACTCCGTCGTAGTCGCCGCCGAGGCCGATGTGGTCGACACCGGCCACTTCACGCGCGTGCTCGATGTGCGCGACGACGTCGCCGACGGTGGCCTTCGGCTTCTCGGGGCCGCCGCGTTCCGCGGTGAACTTCGTGCGCTGGTCGATGTTCCGGTAGTCCGCGCCGGCGGCTTCCATGTCCTGCCGCAGCTGGGCGTCCCACTCGGAGACCTTCGGCGAAATGAAGCCCGGCACGAACGTCACCATCGCGACGCCGTCCTTGGCGGCGAGGGTTTCCAGGACGTCGTCGGGGATGTTGCGGGCGTGGTCGTTGACCGCGACGCACGAGGAGTGACTGAAGATCACCGGCGCGGAGCTGACCTCCAGCGCGTCGCGCATCGTGCTGGGCGCGACGTGCGAGAGGTCGACCAGCATGCCGATCTTGTTCATCTCGCGGACGACGTCACGGCCGAAGCCGGTGAGCCCGTTGTGCGCGGGTTCGTCGGTGCCCGAGTCGGCCCAGGTGGTGTTGTAGTTGTGCGTCAGCGTCATGTAGCGGACGCCGAGTCGGCGCAGGATCCTCAGCACGCCAAGGGATTCGGCGATGCTGTGGCCGCCTTCGGCACCCAGCAGGGACGCGATCTTGCCGTCACGGAAGGCGGCCTCGGCCTCGTCGGCGGTGTCCACGAGGGCCAGGCGATCGGGGTACCGCTCGGCCATCTGGTGCACGATCTCGATCTGTTCGAGCACCGCCGTCACGGCGCTGTGCCCCTCGAACTGGCAGGGCACGTAGACGGACCAGAACTGCATCCCGAGCCTGCCTTCGGCGAGCTTCGGGAAGTCGGTGTGCAGATGCGGCTGGCGGACCGTGAGATCCGTGCCGGCCACGGCCTCGACCGGGTCCGGCCCGGTCGTGACCCGCAGCTCCCATGGCAGATCGTTGTGCCCGTCCGCGAGCAGCACCCTGTCGAGCAGTGCCTGGGCGCGGACGAGGTCCCCGTTAGTCATCGGACGATTTTACGTTCGCGTGCTTTGCTCTCCGCGCTATGGGTTGAGCCACCCCGTGGCCGCCGCCAAACCGTTGCCGGTCACCTGGTGCCCGCCAGGATGCCGGTGGGCGACGACGTCCGCGCCGCGTTCGCGCAGGTCACGGACGAGCGTTTCGGCCGGCGCCAGCGGCGCCATCGGATCGTGTTCGCCGTTCGAGAGGAAGACCCGCGTCCCGGACAGGTCGGTCCGCGGCGGTTCCGGAAGCGGGGACATCGCCGCGAACAGCGCGGCTTCCCGGACGGCGTCCGGGCGGAGCAGGGACACCGCGGCGGCGATGTTGGCTCCGTTGGAGAACCCGATGGCGACCAGCCGCCGGTCCCCGAGGCCGTACTCCTCCCGCGAGGCGACCACGAAATCGGCAAGCTGGTTCGCGCGGACGACGACGTCCTCGTGGTCGAAAACGCCTTCCGCGAGCCGCCGGAACCAGCGCGCCGCACCGTGTTCCGACACCGGCCCGGCCGGCGCGAGCAGTGCGGAGGCCGGGCTCAGCTGACGCGCGAGCGGCACGAGATCGTCCGGCCCGCCGCCGGTGCCGTGCAGGAGCAGCAGCACCGGCTCGTCCGGCGATCCTTCGACGTACTTGTGTTCCAAGGTGGTCATCGCGGGTTGTTCTCGCTCGGGAGGTCCAGCTTCGGCAGCATGGCCTCGATGTCCTCGCGCTTGGGCTCCAGCCACGGCGGCAGTTTCAGCGCGCGGCCGAGTTCGAGCAGCGGCTCGTCGATCGCGAACCCGGGTTCGTCGGTCGCGACCTCGAGCAGGGTGCCGCCCGGCTCGCGGAAGTAGATCGAGCGGAAGTACTGACGGTCCAGGATGGACGTCACGTTCACGCCGTCGTCGATCAGCTCGTCGCGCCAGGCGGCCTGGGTCTCCTCGTCCGGCGCGCGCCACGCGACGTGGTGCACGGTGCCGGCCGCCACCAGACCGCGCGGGGCGTCGGGCGTCACGAGGACGTCGACGAGCGCGCCGGGGCCGCCTTCACCGGCGGAGAACCGCAGGCGGTTGTCTTCCTGGTTCACAAAGGCCAGGCCGAGCCCGTCGGTCAGCATCCCGGCGGTCGCGTCCTCTTTGGACACCGACAGCGTGACGGAGTGCAGGCCGCGGATCGCGTGCTCGGCGGGGACGAGCTTCGTGTCCCACGGATCGCGCGGGTCGCCCTGCGGATGGGCGACGAGGGCGAGCTTCAGGCCATCCGGGTCGGCGAAGGAGAGCGTCTCCTCGCCGTCGGAGTTGCGGATCTGACTGGTCTCGACCTTGTTTTCGGCGAGATGCTGTTTCCACCAGCCGAGCGAGGCTTCCGGCACGGAGAAGGACGTCGTGGTCGCCTGACCGGTGCCGTGACGGCCCTTCGGCGCGTCCCGCCACGGGAAGAAGGTCATCAGCGAGCCGGGCTTGCCGTGCTCGTCGCCGTAATAGAGGTGAAAGGTCCCAGGGTCGTCGAAGTTGACGGTGGTCTTCACCAGCCGCAAGCCGAGGGCCCGGGTGTAGAAGTCCACGTTGCGCTGGGGGTCGCCACCGATGGCGGTGACGTGATGCAGGCCCGAGGTCTTGATCGACATGGTGCCCCTCCTCCGGTAGCCGGTGAAATCACGCTAACCCGATAACCTCTCGCGCGCAAGATATATTCCTGGAAGAGTTTTGGGTGTACCCTCGCTCGCGTGACAGTGGTGAAACCGGAGGAACCGAACGACGACGAAGTGGTCACGTGGTGGGGCCTGGTGATCGAGGGCTACCTGGCCACGCAGAACAAGCTGATGGGCGAGATCGCCGAACGGTTCGGCCTGGCGCCGGCGTCGTTCGACATCCTGCTGCGGCTCGTGCGGTCACCCGAGCACCGGATGCCGATGACCCGGCTCGCGGTCGAGGCGGCGCTGTCCAGCGGCGGGTTCACCAAGGTCGCGGACCGGCTGGTCGCCGCGGACCTGATCTGCCGCGTGCCCAGCCCGGACGACCGGCGCGTCACGTTCGCGGCGCTCACCGAGCACGGGCTCGACGTCGCGGAGCGGGCGAGGGAGGCGTGCGCGGAGATCCTGCGGCGCATCGTCCTGGCCCCGCTCGGCGACGACGCGCACGGCCTGGCCGAAGCGATGCGGACCCTGCGGACCGTCAACGGCTCCTGACATCCGCCTTCAGGCACGCGAGTTCCGCTTCCAAGCACGCGTGTTCCGCTTCCAAGCACGCGAGCTCGCCGCTCGATCACGCGAGTCGTCCATCTGGTCACACCGGCCCGGCGTGCGGTTTCCCCGAACTCACGTGCTTGAAGGCGGGACTCGCGTGCTTGGAGACGGGACTCGCGTGATCAGAGGCGGAACTCGCGTGATCGGGTGGACGTCAGCCGGGCAGGGGTGAGGCGGGATCGGACTGAAAGGCCTGGACCTCGTACATGTCCCGCACCAGTTCGCGGATGACGTCGCGCCGGATCTTGCCGGTCGCGGTCTTGGGCAGTTCGCCCAGTTCGACGATGCCCCGCGGCCGTTTGAACGACGCCAGCCCGGCCCGGCAGAAGCCGATCAGCTCGTCCGCGTCCAGCCGGTGCCCGGGCACGCCGACCACGCACGCGACCGGTTTCTCGATGCCGTCGGCGTCGAAGGCGGCCACGACCGCGACCTCGGCGACCGCCGGATGCTGGAGCAGCCTGTCCTCGACCTCGGCGGGCGAAACCCAGATCCCGCCCGGTTTCAGCATGTCGTTGAACCGCCCGAGACAGGTGTAGCTGCCGTCCACGTTGCGCACGAAACTGTCGCCGGTCCGCAGCCATTCCCCTTGGAAGACCTGCTTCGTCGTCTCGTACCGCGCCCAATACCCGGTCGCGATCGACGGTCCGGCGACGAACAGCTCACCGGGCTGCCCGTCCGGCACGGGATCGCCGTGCTCGTCGCGCAGCGCGACCTCGTAGCCGGGCACCGGGACCCCGGTGCTGCCGGGACGCACCTGGTGCGGCCGGTTGGACAGGAAGACGTGCAGCGCCTCCGTCGAACCGATCCCGTCGAGGATCTCGACGCCGAACCGGTCGCGGAACCGCTCGTACAGCACGGCGGGCAGCGGTTCGCCCGCCGAAATCGCTTGGCGCACCGAGGCGAACGTGTCGTCGGGGATGTCGCTGGCGAGCAGCGCGGCGTAGAACGTCGGGACGGCGAAGAACAACGTCGGCCGCTCCGCGCGGACCCTGGCCGCGATCAGTCCCGGGGTCGGCCTCGCCGGTTCGAGCAGTGACGTCCCGCCCGACGCGAGCGGGAAGAACGCCGAATTCCCCAAGCCGTAAGCGAAGAACAGCTTCGGAACGGAAAGGAAACGGTCGTTCGGCCCGACGTCCAGCACGCCGCGCGCGTACGTCTCGCAGACCGCGCGGATACCCGCGTGCCGGTGCGTCGCGCCCTTCGGCTTGCCGGTCGTCCCCGAGGTGTACAGCCAGAGCGCGGGCGAATCCTCCCAGGTCCGCGCCGGTTCGAAATCTTTGTCGTCCACTGTGGACAGATCGCTCCACTGATGCGCGCGGACCCCGGGCGGCAGCTCGGCAGCCTTGGCCCGGTCCAGCACGACGTCGGTGACCTCCGGCGCCAGCCCCAGCGCGATCGTCGCCTGCGCGGCGAACTCGCCGGAGACGCACAGCACCCTGGCGCGCGAATCGGCGAGCACCTTGCCGAGGTCCATCCCGGTGACCATGGTGGACACCGGGACCGCGACCGCTCCGGCCAGCATCGCGCCGAGGATCCCGGTGAGCAGTTCGACGTCGTCGACCATGCAGAACAGGACGCGTTCCTCGGGGCGGACGCCGATCGCCTTCAGCCCGGCCGCGAACCGGCGGGTTTCGGCCGCGAGTTCCACGTACGTGAGACTTCGCCGCGGGGAAACGACGGCGTTCTTCGCTCCACGCCCTTCCGCCGAATGCCTGTCGAGCAAGTAGCTCGTCGCGTTGAACCCGGTAGCAGCAGCGGTCACGGGCGCACCTTCTATCGGCTAGCTCAGGTAAACGTATTCGTAATCGAACGGTTTCCCATTGATGCCCTGGCGTGGCGGCGCCACCCAGCTCGCGATCTTTCCTCGCTCGTACACCGGGTGCATCAGCGATCGGACGAAGGTCAGGTCTTCGGGAGTGGGCAGCCACTTGCGTTTGCCGGCCAGCCAGGTCCGCTCGTCGACAACGGTGCCGTCGGGCGTCACATGGTGGCCGGAGTTTATGCCGACTTCGCGATTGAATCCAGGGTGCGGGAGGACGAATCGGAAGTCGATGCCCGCCTCGTCCAGGATCTTGTTCCAGCGGTTGACCCCGGTCTGGCAGTCGGCGCGGTACTCCTCCCGCAGGTCGAGGTTCAGCAACAGGATGGCCTGGTGTTCCTCGCTCTCCCAGGTGCCGTCGGGTTTCGGCCGGGACAGTGTTCCGGCGGCGTCGGTGAGCCGGTGGTCGTCCTTGCGGCGGGGCTCCTGCCAGCGGCCTTTCAGCCCGGCGGTGTAGTAGTTCGCGGCGTTGGTCGAGGTCTCGCTGCCGAACAGGTCGAGCGAGACGGTGTAGTGGAAGTTGAGGTAACGCTGGATCACGTCGAGCGGGATCCCGCCGTGCCCGGCGATGTCGAAGGTGTCGTGTTCGCGGATCAGTTCGGCACTGCGGGTGACCACCCGGTCGACGCCCGTGGTGCCGACGAACATGTGGTGTGCCTCTTCCTTGAGCATGAATTCGCAGGTGCGGGAAAGGGGATCGAAGCCGCTTTCCTTGAGGGTGCCGAGCTGATATTTGCCATCGCGATCGGTGAAATAGGTGAACATGTAGAACGCGAGCCAATCCGCGGTCTCCTCATTGAAGGCGCCGAGGATACGCGGGGCGTCCGGACTTCCGGAATTCCGGAGCAGGAGACTTTCCGCCTCTTCGCGGCCTTCCCGGCCGAAGTAGGCGTGCAGCAGATACACCATCGCCCACAGATGACGGCCTTCTTCGACGTTGACCTGGAAAAGGTTCCGCAGGTCGTAGAGGCTCGGCGCGGTGAGTCCCAGCAATTTCTGTTGTTCGACCGACGCGGGTTCGGTGTCGCCCTGGATGACGATGAGCCGTTGCAGGTCGGCGCGGTATTCGCCGGGAACCTGCTGCCAGGCCGGTTCGCCCTTGTGCTCGCCGAAGCCGATCACGCGGTCCGGGTCGCGCTCCGCGAGGAAGATCCCCCAGCGGTAGTCGGGCACGTTGACGTGGTCGAAATGCGCCCAGCCGTCCCGGCCGACGCTGACCGCGGTGCGCAGGTAGACACCCTGCGTCCGCAAGGTGGGGCCCATTTCGCCCCACCAGTCCAGGAACTTCGGCTGCCAGCCCTCCAGCGCCCGCTGGAGCCGACGGTCGCCGGAGAGATCGACGTTGTTGGGGATGAGTGCGTCGTAATCGATCTTGGTGGGCATGGGTTTCAGACCCGCTTCCTGTCGAAGACGGCCTTCTGACCAGTACCGTAGCGACGCAACGCGCCCTCGGGACCGGATGCGTTCGGACGGGTGAAGATCCAGTTCTGCCAGGCGGCGAGCCTGCCGAAGATCTTGCTTTCCGTCGTTTCGGGGCCGACGAACCGGTGGTTCGCCTCCATCCCGGTCAGGGCGTCCGGGCTGAGCGAAGCCCGCCCTTCCAGCGCGATCCGGATCTCGTCCTCCCAGTCGAGGTCGTCCGGGGCGTCGGTGACCAGGCCGAGTTCGTTCACCTCCGCCGGGTTCAGCGGACGGCCGCGTCGCTCCGCGAGCCTCGTGACGTGCTCCGGGTCGCCGAAGAAACGGGACTCCAGACGGGTCAGGCCATTGCCCATCGGGAAGCGGCCGAAGTTGGCTTCGGACAACGTGATCGACGCACGTTCCGCACTGTCCTCGTCGTCGATCGGCGGACCGTCCAAGATGTACTGCCGGTCCGCGGCGAGCGCGAGTTCCAGCAGGAGCCCGGCGTAGCAGCCGCCGGGTTCGATGAGGGCGATCAGGCTGCGGCTGGTGACGTCCAGGCGTTTCAGCGTCCGCTTGAAGTAATGGACGATTTCGTTGCCGAGACAGTCTTTCGCGTCGAAAACGGCACGTTCGTGCTCCAGGACCTTCGCGGGATCACCCTCGGTGCGGAGCACCCAGGTGCCGAGTCCGGGTTCGTTGGTGCGCAAGCGAAGGATCGCGTCGTCCAGCTCCCGGGTGACGTCCAGCAACCAGCCCTCGTCGTCTTCGGGTCCTTTGACGGTGATGGTCGCTTCGGTCTCGCCGTGGACGATGTCGACATAGCGATGCTTCAGTGGCGCGAGCCGGACACCTTCACCGTCGAGCCGCTCGGTCGTCCGCGCGAGTTCTTTCGCCCTGGCCAGGACGGCTTCGCGGAAACCCTGGCGCGGCACGAGTTCGTCGACGAGCCGCCAGTCGACGGCGGTCCGTCCCTTGACCCCGTCGGGACGCGTGGCGAAGACGTCGGCCAGGTCCCGCCGGACGCCGCGTTTGTCGACCACCCGGGTGAGCCCGCCGGTGCCGGGGAGGACGCCGAGGAGCGGGACCTCCGGCAGCGCGACGGTCGAGGAGTTGTCGTCGATCAGCAGGATCTTCTCGCAGGCGAGCGCGATTTCGTAGCCGCCGCCGGCGCACGTGCCGTTGACCGCGGCGACGTAGAGCTGCCCGGAGTGCGCGGTGGCGTCCTCCATGGCGTTGCGGGTCTCGTTGGTGAACTTGCAGAAGTTCACCTTCCACTCGTGCGACGACGACGCCAGCATGCGGATGTTCGCCCCGGCGCAGAAGACGTTGTCCTTCGCGCTGGTCACGATGACCACGCGGACCTCGGGATGTTCGAACCGCAGCCGCTGCGTCGCGTCGTACAGCTCGATGTCGACGCCGAGGTCGTACGAGTTGAGTTTGAGCTCGTACCCCGGGACGAGCCCTCCGTCGGCATCGACGTCGAGTTCGAGCCACGCGACGTCGCCGTCGGTGGACAGCTTCCAGTGCCGGTAGCCGCTGGGATGACGTTCGAACGTCACCGATGTGGTCCGCGTCACCCTACCGATTGTCTACATTGCACTGACTACCGTCAATGTTCTGTAGAAAGTTGGTCACGAAGCGCGGGAAGCGTCAGATCGAGGAACCGTGCCCAGTCGGAACCCGTGCGGATGACGGACGAGAGCGCGCCGATCAGCAGGTAAACGTCGGCGACCGTGCAGTCCGGGCGCACGAGTCCCGCCGCCCGGTCGTGGGCGACGATCTCGGCGACCACGCTTTCGAGGCTTCCGCGAGCGGTTCCGCGCGGCTCGCTGCCGGGCCGCCCGCGCGCCGAATCGATGGCCGCGGTGAGGCCCCGGTCGCGAGACAGCAGCTCGCCGACGTACCGGAAGTAGCGCTCCAGACCGGAATCCTCGCCGAAGCAGTGCGTCCGGGCGTACTCCTCGATCTCCGCGAACCGATGTTCGGCGGCCGCCTCGACCAGCGCCTGACGGTCGGGGAAATGGCGGTACACGGTCCCGACGCCGACACCCGCCGCGCGGGCGATCTCCGGCATCTGCACGTCGTCCCCGCGTTCGGCGAACAGCTCCCGCGCGGCCTCGACCACCCGAGCCCGATTGCGCTCCGCGTCCGCACGCGGCTTGGTTGACAAGCTGCCTCCCTCGCGATTAAGTGGAAACGGACTCCGATTCCGATTGAAGGAGAGCATAGCATGTCGAAGGACCGTTTCCTCCTGCTCAAACCCGGCGAAGCGCGACCCGGCCGCGTACCGCTGCCGCCCGCGTTCAGCGTCAAGGCGATGACCGAGGACACCGAGACGAGGTTCTCGTTGCTGGAGGTCACCGTGACCACGGACATCCCGCGGCACGTGCACCACGAGGCCGACGAGTGCATCTACGTCCTCGAAGGCGAACTCGGCATCGACTTCGACGACGAGAGCCACGTCGCGGCCAAGGGCACGTTCCTCCTGCTGCCGCGTGGCGTCCCGCACGCCTTGCGCCGGAACTCGGAGCCGCCCCGAGTCCTCCAGATCTCGTCCCCCGGAGGGTGGGAGCACTATCTGGAGGACCTGTTCGAGGCGGGTCCGGCCGTGTTCACCGAGGGCGCGATCGATCCGGCGAAGATCAACAAAGTCGCCGCGCCGCACCACATCACCTATGGCGGTTAGGCGGGCGCGGGCACCCGGTTGAGTTTCGTCGCCGCCCAGGTCGTGAAGCCCCACAGCAACAGCGCCGAGGCGCCGTCGGTGAAGATCGTGGCGAACCAGAACGCCGGGACCTGCGGAACGCCGACCAGGAAGTGCCCGAGGCTCGCCAGCCCCGACAGCGAGAAGACCATCAGGAAGACGAGCGCCCGCCAGTAGCGTCCGCGCAGGTAGTCGCGGTAGCCGGCGAGGCCGAACGCGGTGAAGACGAAGTACGCGACGGCGACCAGCGTGGCGGCGACGCCGACCGGGATCCCGTCGATCTGCGGGTAGTCCGCCGCTCTGATCACGTTGTGCGCGTAGTGCAGCGTGGTGGACAGCAACGTGAAGGCCAGGATCAGCCTCAGCGCGGTGAGCCCTTGGCTTCGCAGAGCTTCCATGATCGCCCCCTTGCGACTTGATAGATCGCTCTAGCGAGAGCGTAACCCATCGTGGGCGGCAGCTGAAGGGGCTGCGGTGAGGCGTCGGTACAGGTGGTCGTGAGTGGCGATTCGGGTTCTATTGAGGGGTAAGGCAAAGGTGTCCCTGCCCGGGTGTCAAGTCCGTGAAGGCATCCTTGAGGGACCCTGGGTCCCTCAAGGAGGCCTTCACGGACCGGCGACCGACGGTGACGAACGAGACGATGGGGACTTTCCCCGCGTCGCGTGAGTGGAAAGCCCCCATCTCCGCGGGTCTTGCGGTGGTCGTGGGTGACGGAGGCCCGGAGGTGTCGCGAGAGCCACTTTCGGGGCATAGGGTGTCCCGAAAGTGGCTTTCGCGACGCCCGAGGCCGACGCACGGGCGAGCGACACAACACGCCACATTGGCCTTGCCCCTCAATAGAACCCGAAACGCCACTCACGACCCAATGCAAAGCGCTCAAATCGGGCGTTCGGGTGGCACTTACTGTCCCTTGTGGACAGTTGAGGTCATGAACGGCCTCGGCGGGGTGATAGCAAAGGTCCCTTGCTCTCTTTCGCAGGTCAGGGGCTACTTCGCGGGCAGCCGGGCCGACCAACGCTCCTCGATACGCGCGAAGCGCCACACGAGGAGCGCGAAGAGCCACGTAAGCACGAAGAGCGCTACGACCGCGTAGCCGACGTAGTCCAGGCTCAGTGACCCGATCGCCGCGAGCGGTCCGGTCGTGATGCCGAACCGTTCGGTGACGATCGAGATCACCTCGATCGTCCCGATGAGCAGCGCGACCGCGACGGAAAGCGCCGTCACCGTCAGGTTGTAGTAGATCTTCCGCACCGGCTTCGCGAACGCCCAGCCGTACGCGTAGTTCATGAAGCAGCCGTCGGCGGTGTCGAACAGCGTCATCCCGGCGGCGAACAGGATCGGCAGCACCAGGATCGCGTACCAGGGCAGCGAGAACGCGGCCGCGCCACCGGCGAGCACCAGGAGGCTGATCTCGGTCGCGGTGTCGAAGCCGAGACCGAACAGCACGCCGATCGGATAGATGTGCCAAGGCTTCCGCACCGCCTTGGTGGCGCCGCGCAGCAGGCGGTTCATGAAGCCGCGGTTGTCGAGCTGCCGTTCCAGCGCCGCTTCGTCGAACTCGCCCCGCCGCATGCGCCGGAACACCTTCACGATACCCACCAGCACCACGAGGTTCATGATCCCGATGAGGTACAGGAACACCGCCGAAACGGACGTCCCGATCAGCCCGGTCGCATGGTGCAACGCCGACGTGTCGTCCTCGACGGCGCCGGCCAGCGCCCGCACGCCGAAGGACAACAGCAGGCACAACAGGAAGACGATCGTCGAGTGGCCGAGGGAGAACCAGAACCCGACCGAGAGCGGCCGCTGCCCGTCGGCCATCAGCTTGCGGGTGGTGTTGTCGATAGCGGCGATGTGGTCGGCGTCGAAAGCGTGCCGCATCCCGAGCACGAAGGCCGTCACGCCGAGACCGACCCCGAACACGCCCGTGGCGCCGAGCTCGTACTGGCGCGGCGCCACGAAAAGCGTCAGGACCCCCCAGCCCACGACATTGAGGAACAGGATGAATCCGGCCATCCCGGCGACGGACACCCGTTCGCGTCGCGTGAGCGCGAGGCGTCGGGATGAACGGGGTCGCCCGCCGGTGCTCATCTGATCTTTCAGCTCGCGCGCACCCGCAGGGAGTCGAGAGCCTTCCGTACGTGGCCGTCATTGGCCGTCAGAGCCTTCGCCGCGTTCGCGACGTCCTCGCCGGACAGCAGGTGGACCAGCGCCACCTTCAGGTCGCCGTCGGCCTCGGTGAGCGCGTCGGAGCAGTCCGCCATGCTCATCCCGGTGGCCTCGCGCAGGATCCGGATGGTCCGCCCGCGCAGCTTCGCGTTCGTCGCGCGCATGCTGACCATCAGGTTCGAGTACGTGCGGCCGAGCTTGATCATCGTCGCCGTGGAGAACGCGGTGAGGATGATCTTCTGCGCCGTGCCCGCCTTCATCCGCGTCGATCCGGCGATCGCCTCGGGGCCGGTGTCCACCGCGATGAGGACGTCGACACCGGGCGGCATCACCGCGGCCGGATTGCCCGAGACCAGCGCGGTCCGGGCACCGAGACGGCTGGCCGCGGCCAGCGCGCCGAGCACGTAGGGCGTCCGGCCGGAAGCCGTCAGTCCGAGCACGAAGTCGCCGGGCGAGACGGAGTCCGCCACTTCGGCGGCTCCTGCCTTCGCGTTGTCCTCGGCGTCTTCGACGGCTTGCCGCAGAGCGCGCGCGCCGCCCGCGTGATGCGCGATGAACCAGTCGGAGGGCACGTTGAACGTCGGCACGAGCTCCGCCGCGTCCAACGTCGCCAGCCTGCCGGAGGTACCGGCGCCGAAGTAGTGCACGCGGTGTCCCGACCGCAGCGCTTCCACGGCGAAGTCGACCGCCCGGGCCACCTGCGGCAGGACCGCGGCGACGGCTTCGGGGACCCGGCGGTCCTCGGCGTTGATCGCGCCGAGGATGCCCATGGTCGACATCAGGTCGATGTCGGTGGTCCGTGGATTCCGCTGTTCGGTTGGCGAATCGACGTGCACCACCTGGCGTGGGACGGTCATCATGCGCCTCACTTTTTCGCTCATTTGCCGGTTTCCCGCGGCCGCCGCCTGCCGTCGGGCCGTACGCCCAGCCGGTGCGAGCCAACCGCGTCCCTGGTCGCGTCGAGTGCGTTGACCGACGCGTCCATGTGCCGCTGCGCGACACCGATGAACAGGCAGTCGATGACGGTCAGCTGCGCGATGCGACTGGCGGTCGCACCGGAACGGAACGTCGTCTCCCGCGCGGCCGTGGTCAGCACGTGGTCGGCGACCTCGGTGATCGGCGACCGCGGGAAGTTCGTCACGGCGACGGTGATCGCGCCGTGCTCACGCGCCACCCGCAGCGCCTCGACGGTGTCCGTGGTCGCGCCCGTGTGCGAGATGCCGATCGCGACGTCTCCGGGGCTCAGCACGGCGGCCGAGGTCAGCATGATGTGCGTGTCGGACCAGGCGAAGCTGACCCGTCCGATGCGGTGCAGCTTCTGCTGGAGGTCCGCGGCCACGAACGCGCTCGCGCCCACGCCGTAGACGTCCACCCGGCCCGCGCCCGCCACGATGTCGATCACGCGCTGTAGCGACGGGACGTCGAGCTGGTCGGCGGTCTCCTCCACGGCACGCGCGTCCGCGAAGCTGACCTTGCCGATGACCGCGGCCAGGTCGTCCTCCGGACCGATCTCGCCGCCGAGGTTGCGGCTCGACCGCGCCTCGGACCGGGCGGTATCGGCCGCCAGGGCGATCCTGAGCTGCGGATATCCGCCGACGCCGACCGCCTTGCAGAACCGCGTGACGGTGGTTTCGCTGGTGTTGGCCGCGAGCGCGACCTCGGTGATGCTGCGCCGCGCGACCTGCGCGGGGTCGTCGAGGACGACCTTCGCGACGCGCTGCTCGGCCCGGGCGAGCCCGGGCAGGAGGG
Source organism: Amycolatopsis sp. NPDC089917 (assembly GCF_040684635.1). Lineage (NCBI taxonomy): Bacteria > Bacillati > Actinomycetota > Actinomycetes > Pseudonocardiales > Pseudonocardiaceae > Amycolatopsis > Amycolatopsis sp. NPDC089917. The sequence continues at coordinate 38,106 of NZ_JBFBGL010000038.1, forward strand.
AGCGGATCCGGACCAGCGGGCTCGCGTCAGCGTCCCGTGTCGGCTGCGCCGGCACGGCCTCGGACGGTGCGGCCGCGATTACTGATTCGGTATCGCCCACCGTGGGAAAGTTACTAACCGTTGGCATCTGCGACAAGGCTACCCACACCCTTCGGGAAGATCGCAACCTATCCGTGTCTGCGGATTCGATTTGCGATTAATCGTTGACCAGAAAGTCGCTAACCAGGTCGAGGCCGTTAACGAGGTCGAGCTAACGACTTGGCAACTTAGTGTCGCGACGCAAGGGGCTGTGTCCCGGTCAACGGGGCAGTTCGGTGAGCGGAATGGAGCCGCCCGGTCACCTACTGCTCAACTTCCATCCGGTAGCGACGAAAGGAGGGCGATTATGCTCACTGTCCAGCAGCATGCGGCCGCTTTCAGTGACTTTCACACTGTCCAAGGAAATTCCGCGTCCCGTGTAACGGGCGTCGGTCGTGTAACGCCAGCGCAGGGTGATTTGTGAGCTTTGTGACACCTCGGCGGCGGCCTTCCACCAAGCCCGGTGGCCGTGCCCGCCGAGGCCGGTCTGGTCCCCCGCGGGCGCCCCAGGGCCGCTTACACGCACAGTAATCGTTTTCCAGGTGGCGCCACCGTCGGTACTTATTTCCAGGAAAAGCGAATCGGACGGTCCCTCGGTGTCCACGAAGGTGTCGAAGGAGACCTTCACCGGGCCGCCGCGGGTCTGTAACGGCGGCGTCGTGAGCGTGGCCGTGGAGGCGTCCCCGGCGCCGCTGAACCACGCGTCGCGCCCGTGTGCCGGGCGGACGGCCATCGCCTTCGCGAGCGAGCTCGCCCACGTCTCCCTGGCGAGGTTGATCGAGCCCCAGTTCCGCGTCGGATGCACGCGGTTGGTGAGCAGGATCGCGAACGACCGCGACAGCGGGTCGATCACCAGCGAGGTCCCGGTGAACCCGGTGTGGCCGGCGGTCGAGGGCGCCGACAGCGCGCCCATGTACCAGGGCTGGTCGAGTTCGAAGCCGAGTCCGTGGGCGTTGTCGGGGAACTTGTGGTTGTAGTTCGTCAGCATCGCCCGCACCGTCTCCGGCCGCAGGATCCGATGGCCGCGGTACGCGCCGCCGTTGAGGATCGTCTGCGCCAGCACGGCCATGTCGGAGGCGGTGGAGAACACGCCCGCGTGCCCGGCGACGCCGCCCAGCGACCAGGCGTTCTCGTCGTGGACTTCGCCGCGTACGAGACCTCGTGGCGGCTTCCCGGCGTACTCGGTCGCCGCGATCCTGGCGAGCTTCGACGCCGGCGGGTTGTACCCGGTGTCGGCCAGGCCGAGCGGACCGGCGACGCGGTCCTGGACGACCTTGTCCAGCGGCGCCCCGGCCAGTTTCTCGACCAGGAATCCGAGCGTCAGCAGGTTGATGTCGGAGTAGAGGTACGTGCTGCCCGGCGGGTTCTTCAACGGGCTGTCGAGGACGGCCTTCCGGCGCGACGGGATGTCCGGGTAGCCCTCCCACAGCGACGGGAGCGGCGTCGCGGCGAAACCCGAGACGTGGGTGAGCAGCTGCTGGACGGTGACGGACTCCTTGCCGTTCACCCCGAACTCCGGCAGGTACCGCACCACCGGCGCCGAGATCTCCAGCGCGCCCGACTCGGCCAGCTGCATCACCGCGATCGAGGTGAACAGCTTCGAGATCGAAGCCATGTCGAAGATGGTGTCCGCGCGCATCGGCACCTGCTGCTCCGGCGGCAGTTCGGTGCCGTTCGCGTCGGCGTAGCGGACGGCACCGCCGACGGCCTGCCGCTCGACGACCACGCCGTCGTGCGCGAGCAGGCCGACCGCGCCGGAGAAGTGCGGATGCCCGGTGGCGTCCGGCTTCGTCCAGCCGTCGATGAACCGCTCGGCCGCCTTGATCGGCTCCGGGTCGAGACCGACGTCGGACGGCGCGCCGTCACGCAGGACGGTGGACGCGGGCGCGAAGCCTCCGCGCGGCTTGTCGAACCGGCCCGCCGCGCGGTCTTCCTGTTGTCCGGTACTCGGAATCGCCTGTGCTCCCGCCGTCGACAGCGTGGTCGCCGCGACCAGCACGGAAACAGCCGCGATCAGGATCTTCCTAACACGCACGGTCGTTCCCTTCAGCGATAGATGAGATGGCGGCGGCGTTTCCGGTCGAACTCGGCCAGTTCGGCCTGCCAGGAACCGACGATCTCGTCCACCCCGGCGCCCTTGTCGATCATCGTGCGCAGCCTGTCGGAGCCCGAGAGCTTGTCGAGGAAGTTGTCCGGCCGCCACTTGAACTTGTCCGGGTGCACCTGTTTCGCGGTGACGAACATGGCGACCGCGGTGCGGATGGCGTCGAACGCCCGCGCGTCGGTGATCGTCAGCTGCACGCCGCCGCAGGGCTCGTTGACGAACTTGCCGAACGTCGGCACGAAGTACGTCTCGCGGAACTTCACCCCGGGAAGCCGGAGCTCGCCGAGCTTCTCGCGCCAGTGCCAATCGAGCCCCGGCGCGCCGATGATCTCGAACGGCCGGGTGGTGCCGCGGCCTTCGGAGAACACGGTGCCCTCGAACATCCCGGTGCCGGGATAGACGAGCGCGGTGTCCGGCGTCGGCATGTTCGGGCTCGGCGGGACCCAGGTCAGCCCGGTGCGGTCGAAGAGCTGATCACGCCGCCAGTCGCGCACCTCGACGATCTCGACCTTGCCCGGCGTGACGCCCTCGGCGGGCAGGAACTCGGCCGCGAAGAACCGCGCGAGTTCGCCGACGGTCATGCCGTGCTGCTGCACGATCGGCTTCCGGCCGACCCCCGAGGCGTACGCCGGGTCCAGCATCGGCCCGGCTGCCTTGCCGCCCAGTGGGTTCGGCCGGTCCAGCACGACGACCGCCGCGCCGGCCTTCGCCGCCGCGACCATCGCCGTGTACAGCGACCAGATGTAGGTGTAGAACCGCGCGCCGACGTCGGCGATGTCGAAGACGACGGTGTCGACGCCGGCCTTCGTGAACATCCCGGCGAGCTTCGTCGCGTCGACGCCGTACGCGTCGTACACCGGCACACCCGTGCGCGGGTCGGTGTAGTCGCCTTCGGAGCCGCCGGCCTGCGCACTGCCGCGGAAGCCGTGTTCCGGCCCGAACGCGGCGAGCGGCCGGACCCCGGCGGCGACCATCGAGTCGACGATGTGGTCGCCGCTGGCCAGGACCCCGGTCGGATTCGACAGCACGCCGAGTTTGCGCCCGGCCAGCGCCGCCCAGCCGCGGGCGGCGAGCACGTCCGCTCCGGTGCGGGTGAGCGGGGGACCTTTGCTCTCGCTTTCGGGCTGGGCCGTCGCGACCGAGGACCCAGCCGTCAGCGCTGGGACCGCGAGCGCGCCGGTGGCGAGGAAGTGGCGGCGGTTGAGGTTCACCAGGTCAGCCCGTGACCGAACGGGTACTTCACGGTGCCCACGTCCTTGCCGGCGGGGACGTCGACCGGGAGCTTGCCCTGCGGCTTCACCTTCCCGAGGATCACCTTCGCCAGCGCCTCCAGCGACGGCGTGATGTAGCCGTACGTCGCGAGCCACGTCTTGACCGGGTTCTCGTAACCGGCGTCGTAGGGGATCTGGGCGGCGACCGCGACCACGGGCTTCCCGGTGTCGGCCAGCGCCTGCAACAGCTTGCCCTGCAACGGATACGTGCCGACGTTGTTGGTCAGCACCACGACCAGGTCGACGTTCTTCGCCGCCGCGGCGGCCTGCGCGATCTGCGCGTCGGTCGGGGTCTGGCCGGTCTGCAGCGCGGTCGCCTGCGTTCCGTGCGCGGTGAGCTTCGAGGCCAGCGCGGTCGTGGTGGTCGCGCCCCAGCCGGTCACGAGGGTCTTCGCGGGCTGCTGCGCGAGCGGCAGGACGCCGCCGTCGTTGCGGATCGCGGTGACCGACCGGTCGGCGATGCCCTGCGCGGTCGCGAGGTTGGCCGGGGTGCCGACCTTCGAAGCGACCTTGGCCGGGTCGGCGAACGGCGAGGTCAGGATGCCCCGGTTCAGCTTGAGCTTGAGCACCCGCAGGACGCTCTCGTCGATCCGCTTCTCGGTCAGCTCTCCCTTGCGGACCGCGTCGAGCACCGCGTTGATCGCGACTTCGAGGTGCACCGGCATGAGGAGCTGGTCGATGCCCGCCTTCAGCGCCAGTACCGGGATCTCCGCGTCGGAGTGCATCTCGCGCACCGCGTCCATCTCGAGCGAGTCCGTGATGACGACGCCGCGATAGCCCAGCTCGTCGCGCAGTTTGCCGGTGAGGATCGGCTTCGACAGCGTGGCGGGCTCGCCCGACGGGTCGAGACTGGGGAACTGGATGTGCGCGCTCATGATCGAGTCGATGCCCGCGCCGATGGCGGCCTTGAACGGCGGGACGTCGGTCTCGCGCCAGCTGGCTTCGCTCCGGTCGATCCGGGGCAGTTCGAGGTGACTGTCCGTGGCCGCGTCTCCGTGGCCGGGGAAGTGCTTCGCCGCGGCGGACACCGTCTCCGAACGCCGTCCGGAGTCCTGGAAGCCCTTGACCTGGGCGCCGACGAACTGGCTCGCCAGATCCGGGCGGCCGGAGAAGGAACGGACGCCGATCACCGGGTTCGCCGGGTTCGAGTTCACGTCCGCGTCGGGGGCGAAGTCCTGGTTGATGCCGACGGCGCGCAGTTCGTGCCCGAGGATCCGGGCGGCCTCCCGCGCGGCCTTGGTGTCACGGCCGGCCGAGATCGCCATCGCGTTCGGCAGCTCGGTGGCGGGGGCGCCCATGCGGGTCACCGTGCCGCCTTCCTGGTCGGTCGCGATCTGCAACGGGATGTGGGCGCCGCTGCGGATCGCGGCCCGCTGGAGCCCGTTCGACAGCTTCGCGACCTGGACCGGGTCGTCGAAGTTGTCGCGGCTGTCGTTGTTGAAATAGATGACGCCGCCCAAGTGGTACTTCTCGACCACCTGCGCGGGGGTGTCCACTCCGAAGTCGGCCTTGTTCTTGGCGTTGACTTCGTCGGCGGATTTCCCGTTCACCCACGTGACGAACAGCTGCCCGACCTTCTGCTCCAGGGTCAGCCCGCGCAGTGCCCGCTGGGCCTCCGCGTCCGCGCTCACCGGCTGCGCGGTGGCCGGGCCGGCCGCTGCGACACCAGCGGCGAGGGTGAGCAGACCCGCGAGGGGCACGGCGAGCGCATGGATCCTCCGATGACGGGCGTGCGCGATTCGGGTCGTCACCTCAAGCCTCCCAGATTCGTGCCTGACTCACAGGTGGAAAGAAGTCCACCTGGAAGCACTGATATCCGGAAGCTACCCACGAGCACTTTGCTTGTCCATCGGCCAGGCGCACGAACGGTCCGTTCATACACAAAGGGACGCGAACGGGCCTGTCACGCTTGAAAACAGGGACAAAACACTGGCGGCGCCCGTCGGCCTAAGCCGGCGGGCGCCGCCAGTCAGCGCGGACCACTCGGGCGACCAAGCGTGCAACTCTGGTCGTACCTTCATGGACTCGGCGTCCGGCGTCCCGGTACGCAGTCCCTAGACGACGAGCCTCCCGCGGCGCGCTGCGCGTGGGTACCCGGTGTCCGCACACGGAGATTCGCCGGGGTGGAACAGGCTTCTCTTCTACCTGTTCCCTGGCCGACCGAACGTCCGCACCTACTTTCTACGCCGTGAGCCGGGTCACTTCAAGTGCGCAGACGGGTGCACCGGTACAGAGGCTCGATCTAGTGACACGGGCACACTGGGCGACGGACAACTCGCCGTCCTGTCTGCGGAAACCGGCTCCGTACCGCCGTCCGGGTACGCGTTCAGCGGGTGCGTTTGCGCCGGTTGTAGCCGTACCAGGTGGCCCCCGCGGCGACGGCGCCGAGCGCGACCAGGCCCGCCGACCGGGCCGGGATCCGGGTCCGCAGGGACATCGGGTGTTCGAAGGTGAGGATCTCCCAGCCCTGTTCGGCCGCGTGCTTGCGCAGGACGCGGTCGGGGTTGACCGCGTGCGGCCGCCCGACGACTTCGAGGAGCGGGATGTCGGTGCTCGAGTCGGTGTAGGCGTGGCACTGGGTGAGGTCGTAGCCGTACGTGGCCGCGAGTTCCTTCGCCGCGATGGCCTTGTTCTCGCCGTAGCAATAGAAATCGACTTCGCCCGAGTAGCGGCCGTCCACGATCTGCATCCGCGTCGCCACACTGCGCGTCGCGCCGAGCATTTCGGCGACCGGGGCGACGACCTCTTCGCCGGTCGCGGACAGCACCACGACGTCGTGACCGTCCGCGCGGTGCGCGGAGATCAGTTCCGCCGCCTCCGCGTAGACGAGCGGGTCGACGACGTCGTGCAGCGTCTCGCGGACGATCGCGGACACCTGCGCGACGTCCCAGCCGGCGCACAGCGCGGAAACCTCGGCTCGCATCCGCTCGGTTTTCGCCGCGTCCGCGCCCGCGAGTGAGAACACGAGCTGGGCGTACGCGCTGCGAAGCGCCGCTCGGCGGTTGATGAGGCCTTCGCGCAAAAGAGGTTTGCTGAAGGCCAGCGCGCTCGAGGACGCGATGATCGTCTTGTCGAGATCGAAGAACGCCGCGACCGGGCTTGGCGTCGTGCTGGGTCGGTCCACTCGCCAAGGATAGGAGAGCCGGGCGGCCGCCCGCCCGTTGGTCGACCACGCCAGGGCCGAGGCGGTGGAAAATTCACGACCGCGCGGCCGCTCCGGCGCGTCGTGCCGTTATCGAATTGTGGGTACGGAGATCGCACGCAACGGGCAGGTATCGGAGTTACAGTGAGATTGTCCGGTGTCGAACCGGACCCAGGTTCAGTCCGACCCCCCGGGGCTGAACCTCAGGCGGCCCTCGTCCCTCCCCCCTGGCGAGGGTCGCCCTCTTACTTTTCCTTTACTGCCAATGGTTCAGACCTCGGCGATCGTGGAAAACTCTGCTGGGCAAGACTTAATCGGTCGATGTTCGTAAACTTTCCTTTTTCTCAAGGGTTTTCGGGCACTGTTCGGCTGGAAGAACGAGCTCGGGGTATCCGGTGTGAAAAGGCCGGGAAGTATGCCGGAAAAGGCCGACGGAAACGCTCCGGAACCGGTTTTCGGAGGAGGAGTTGTCCACAACACCCCGGTTGTCCACAGGTGGGACGGAATGGTGTTGTGCGCGACCGGGATGCGGCGCGACCGTGGAGACACAGCCCGAGTCCGACCGAATCCCCGGGGGAAGTCATGACCGAACACCATCCGCTCGTCGTCGCCGGAGACGACATCCTGCTCGACGAGATCCTGCGCGTGGCGGCCGCCGCGGGCTGCGAGGTGGAACGCGCACCCGATCTGGACGCCGCTCGCGGGAGATGGGCCCGCGCGCCGCTCGTGGTGCTCGACGAAGAAGCCGCGAGCGCGCCGAACCGCCTGCTGCGGCGGAACAAGGTCCTGCTCGTGTGCAAGGGCGCGCCGACACCGGAGACCTGGGAGCGTGCGTTCAACACCGGGTCGGAAAAGGTCCTTTCGCTGCCGGACGAGGAGGGCGACCTCATCGGCGAGTTCGCCGACGTCGTCGACGGGCCCGCGCGTGACGACGGCGTCGTCATCGGGGTCATCGGCGGCCGGGGCGGCGCCGGAGCCTCCGTACTGGCGGCCGCCGTCGCGTACCGGGCGGAGAGATCCGGGGGCGGCGGGCTGCTCGTCGACTGCGATCCGCTCGGCGGCGGTGTCGACGTGCTCCTCGCCGCGGAACGCGATCGCGGGCCGCGCTGGCCGGAACTCGACCTCGGCGGCCGGGTGACCATGACGGCGTTGAGCGAAGCCCTGCCTCGGAAGAAGTACGCGACCGGTTCACTGTCCTTTGTGTCTTATGGCAGGGAAGGGAGCGGTCCGAGACCGGACGCGATCGAAGGCGTGCTGTGCGCCGGTCGCCGGGCGGGACGGACGGTCGTCTGCGATCTGCCGAGGTACTTCGGCGTGGAGACGTCCACCGCGATCGGGCTGGCCGATCTGATCGTGGTCGTCGTCCCCGCGGAACTCCGTGCCTGCGCCGCGGCGAAGCAGGTCCTCGCCCGGCTCGAACCCCACGCGAATCGGATCGGTGTCGCGGTCCGCGGACCGTCGCCCGCGGGGCTGGTCCCGCAAGAGGTCGCCGACGCCGTGGGCGCGCCGCTGATCACGTCGATGGGCCGCGAACGGTCCTTGTCGGTGGCCCTCGATCGCGGCGAGTTCCTGCTCCGGCATCGCGGGCATCTGGCCACGGCCGCCGCCGAGGTCCTCGCCGCCGCGCGGGGAAATCTGGCCGGTGCCTCGCGATGACCGATGATCTGTTCGAGCGGGTCCGGCGACGGCTGGCCGCGTCGGACGCCCCGACGGATCCGGTGAGCGTGGCGCGGGCTGTCCGCGCCGAGGCAGGCGGCGCGCTCGGCCAGGACGCCGTCCTCGGAGCGGTCCGGCTGGCCCGTGACGAGTTCGTCGGTGCCGGCCCGCTCGCGCCGCTTCTCGAAAAGCCCGGCGTCACCGACGTTCTCGTCACCGCACCGGACAAGGTCTGGGTCGACACCGGGGGAGGCCCCGAAGAGACGGAAGTCCGCTTCGCCGACGAGGAATCCGTCCGCAGGCTCGCCCAGCGCCTCGCCCTTGCCGGCGGCCGGCGCCTCGACGACGCCCAACCGTTCGCCGACTGCTGGCTGCCGGGCGTCGGACCGCGGGGCCGGATCCGGATGCACGCGGTCCTCCCTCCGCTCGCACCCGCCGGGACCGCGCTCTCGCTCCGGATCCTCCGGCCCGCCACCCACGATCTCGCCGAACTCCGGCTGCGCGGGGTGTTCGGCACCAGCGGCGCGGATCTGCTCGATTCGGTCATCCGGCGCCGGCTCACGTTCCTGGTGTCCGGCGGAACCGGGACGGGCAAGACGACGCTGCTGTCCGCGTTGCTCGGCGCGGTGCCCCCGGGTGAGCGCATCGTCTGCGTCGAGGACGCGGGCGAACTGAGACCGGACCATCCGCAGTTCGTCAGCCTGATCGCCCGTCCGGCCAACGTCGAGGGAGCGGGCGAGATCGGACTCGGCGAATTGGTGCGGCAAGCGTTGCGAATGCGCCCGGACCGCATCGTCGTCGGCGAAGCGAGGGGCGGCGAAGTCATCGCCTTGCTCAACGCCATGAACACCGGGCACGACGGCGGAGCCTGCACCCTGCACGCCAATTCGGCGGCGGAGGTCCCGGCGCGGATGGAGGCGCTGGCCGCGCTCGGCGGGCTCAAACGGGACGCGCTGCACAGTCAGCTGACGGCGGCGGTGCGGGTGGTCCTGCACATGCGCCGCCTGCCGAGCGGGATCCGGCGGCTGGACGAGGTCGGCGTCCTCCGGTCGTTCCGAGGCGAGGCCAAGGTCGTCCCGGTCTGGAGCAAAGGCAACTGGATCGGCGACGAGACACCGTTCGAGGAGATGGCGGCATGAACCCCTGGTTCCTCCTCTCCTGCGGCGCCGGGCTGGCCTGCTGGCCGAGGACGGCGGTGCGCCTGCCGTTCGCCTGGCGGCTGCCGCGGGTCGCTCGCGGGGGCTGGTGGCCGCTGCCCGCGTTGCTGGTCCTGCCGTTCCTCGGGATCGGCTGGGCCATGGCGACGCTGGTGCTCACCGTGACCGTCCGCCAGGAGCACCGATGGCGGGCGCGGGCGAAAACTGCCTTGGCCGAAGCCGAACTCACCGCCTCCGTGCTGCGGGCGATGATCAGCGAACTCCGGGCGGGCGCCCATCCGGTGGCGGCGGCCGAGGCCGTGGCGGAAGCGATGCCCGCCGCGGCCGGACGGTTGCGCGGGCTCATCGCGGCCGCCCGGCTCGGCGGCGGGACGGCGGATCCGGACGCGCCACCGGCGCTGGCGAACGCGTGGGAGCTCGCGGGCCGGTACGGGCTCCCGATGGCCGACGTGCTCGATGCCGCGCGTCGGGACGCCGAGGCGGAGATCGGCTTCCGGCGTCGTCTCAAAGCGAAGATGGCCGGACCTCGCGCGAGCGCCGCCGTGCTCGCCGTCCTCCCGCCGGTGTGCCTGCTGCTCGGCGAAGCGATGGGGGCGAGCCCGCTCACCGTCCTCACCGGGACCGGTGCCGGTCAGCTGCTGCTCGTCGTGGGCAGCGGGCTGATCTGGGCTGGAACGGCCTGGTGCCGGGCGCTGACCGGGCGGGTGGCGTCGTGCTGACCGGGGTGGCGCTGATCCTGCTGGGCGGTGCCGTCTTCTGCCTGCCGCGTGCCGGTCCCGGATCCGTCGCGCGGCCGGGTCGTTTCCTCACCTGGCTCCGGGGGCGGGCGGCGCGGGAGAAAGGTGTCTCCGAACTCCTCCGGTCGGCCGCCACCCTCGATCTTCTGGCCGCCTGCCTGGCGGGCGGGCTGCCGGTTCCGGTCGCGCTCGGAGCCGTCGCCCCGACGGCGTCCCCGGAAACCGCGATGGCCCTGCGTTCCGTGTCGTCGCATCTCGCCGTGGGCGTCGGACCGGCCGAAGCCTGGGCGCCGGTCCGCGGCCGGCCCGGCCTGACCGAACTGTCCGTCGCCGCCGTCCGCACGGCGAGAGCGGGCACCGCGCTCGCGGAACACGCGAAAGACCTCGCGCGAAGGTTGCGCGAGTCGCTCTCCTCCGAAGCCGAGGAACGCGCCGAACGGGCCGGAGTGCTTCTGGCGGCACCGATCGGCCTCTGTTTCCTCCCCGCGTTCCTCTGCCTCGGCGTCCTGCCCGTCGTGCTCGGCCTCGCCGGTCGTCTCGACGGCGTCCTCTGAACCGAAAGGCGACTTCCCATGCGCAAGCCCCCCACCTTCCGCAGAGACGACGGAATGGTGACCGTCGAGTACGCCATCGCGACCGTGGCCGCCGCCGCGCTGGCCACCGTCCTCTATCTGGTCTTGACCAGTGACGCCGTCGCCACCTGGCTCACCGCGCTCGTCGAGCGGGCCCTGTCGGTGAAGTTCTGATGCCTCGCGACGACCGCGGATCCGTCACGGTGGAGGCCGCGCTCGGCATCGGCGCGCTGACCTTCGTCGCGGCGCTGCTGCTCGCCGGGATCGGAGTCGCCGCCGATCAGCTCCGCTGCACCGACGCGGCCCGCGAGGCGGCCAGGCTCCTGGCCCGGGGGCAGCCCGCCCGCGCCGAACAGGCGATGCGGGAGATCGCGCCGCCCGGCGCGCGGCTGGATGTCGTCCGAGAAGGCGACGCCATCACCGCCGGTGTCGAGGCCGAACCGGTGGCCGGACTCCTGCCGGGCATCCGGGTGCGCTCACACGCGTTCGCGGTCGCCGAGCCGGGCGGTGGGCCGTGAGCGGCGACGATCGCGGCGTCGCGACGGTGTGGACCGCCTCGATCGTCGCCGTCCTGGTCTGCGCGGCGGCGTTCGTCTTCTGGATCGGCGCCGCCGTCACGACCCGGCACCGCACCGAGGCCGCCGCAGATCTGGCGGCGCTCGCCGCGGCTTCGCACTCGGCGGACGGGCCCGGCGCGGCCTGCGAGCGGGCGCGGCAGGTGGCTGCCAGGATGTCGGTCACCCTGCTGACCTGCCGGTGGGAACGAGGCGATGCCCTGGTCGAGGTGCGGGCGGAGCCGTCGGGACAGCCGGCGGCCGCCGGGCGGGCGGAGGCACGGGCCAGGGCGGGGCCGGTCGACTGGCCACCGTGACGGACGTCGCACGGTGAACGGTCGCCCAGCGGTGACCTGTGGGTAGTACGGGCGAGTAACCGCCAGGCGCGAGCAGCGGTCGTTGACGCGCGGCGAGCGGTCGAAGTCATGATCAGCGCTCCGCCGAACGGTCGCGCGCCGCAGGTCGTGAGCATGGTCACACGGGTGAGGCTGCCCAGCTCGGCTGCGACGAACGGCTTCGAACCGGTCGGGCGCGCCCGTTAATCGGACGTCCGGCCTTCAGTCCGTCCTGTCGGACTACCGCGCGTTCATCGCTAAGTAACGGCCGGTTGTCGCGTGAGGTCTTCTCCCGATGTGCAACTTGCCGTTTATTGAGATGTGCGCCACCTCGAGAAGGTCGCCGGGTAGCGCGGGACAGACACAGGACAGAGTTGACCTGAGGCAGGGACAGTAATGTTGGACGCGAATTGGCCGGACAGCTGGCGGGGCGCCTTCCGCATCGAGATGCGGGCGGAGGCGATCGGTCTCGCGTGGCGTGGCTGGCCGGTGCTCCCCGGTGCGGAGCCCGTCTCGATCACCGCGGAAGGTGACGACCTCACCTGGCGGCGTCCCGTCCCCGCTCAGGACAACTGGCGTGAGCTGACCGAGGCCCACCCGCACGACGTCGCCACCTGGTTCGGCGACGACACCCACAGCCTGCTCGTGGCCACCGGCACCGTGCTGGACGCCATCGAGGTCGACGACGAACTCGGCAAGGCCGCCGCCCGCCTGCTGCGCGCCACCGGCCACCCGGCCCCGATCGTCGCGATGCCGAACGGCCGCTGGCTGTTCCTGACCACCGTCGCCACGAGCATCCCCCGCGAGCTGGCCGAGCACGCCTCGATCCAGTGGCACGGCGCGAACGACTACATCCCGCTGCCCCCGTCGCCGTTCCAGCACGGTGTCGTGCACTGGCGGGTCAAGCCCGAGGTCTGGGGCTGGCAGCTCCCCGAGGCCACCGAAGTGCACGACGTGCTCGTCCGTGCGCTGGCCGGTGACCAGGTCGTCGCCCCCGTGGCGAGCCTGACCACCGCCGCCTGATCACCCCGCGATCTCAACCCACAATTTCACAGCTCCGAGTGGCCTGACCGGGACCCGTGCTGACGCAACGCCCCGAGCACGGTGTCCAGAACGGCCACTGCCCCCGCCTTGTCCAGCGGTTCGTTGCCGTTCCCGCACTTCGGCGACTGGACGCAGGACGGGCAGCCGGCCGGGCATTCGCAGGAAACGATCGCCTCCCGCGTTGCGGCCAGCCAAGGGACAATTGCGGCAAACCCGCGATCGGCGAATCCCGCACCCCCGGGATGGCCATCGTGCACGAACACCGTCGCCTCCCCGGTGTCCTCGTGCCACGCGGTAGACACCCCGCCAATGTCCCAGCGGTCGCAAGTAGCGAACAGCGGTAGCAGGCCGATCGCCGCGTGCTCGGCGGCATGCAGGGCACCGGGGACGCGCGCCGGATCCACTCCGGCGCCCGTCCCCGGTGCTCCGCCAAGATCCTCGGTCCCCACCCTGGAGCCTCCGGTCCCCACCGGCTCCAGAACCCCGGTCCCCGACCGATGGCCCCCGGTCCCCGCCATGCCATCGGAAGACAGGTCACCGGAAGAGCCGAGCAGCTCCGCCGAGATCGTGTACCAGACGGCGCGGGTGTGCAGGCTCTGCTCCGGCAGGTCCAGCGGAGTCTGGTCCAGGACCTCGCCCGAGGGCCGTCTTCGCAAGTAGCCGACTACCTGCGAACTCACCGAAACCTCGCCGAGGTTCACCGTGATCCCGCCGTGCACCCGAGTCTCTTCGGTGCGCAGCACACTGATGTCGACGATCTCGCGCGGTGACGTGGTCCAGTCCGGATCCTCCGCGTGCACCAGCGCGAGCCCGGTCTCCAGATCGAGTTCGTCGACCACGTACGACGAACCCTGGTGCAGGTACACCGCGCCGGGATGCACCGCGTAGCAGGCGGAACCCGGGTCGACGGTGCCGAGCATCCGCCCGGAATCGGCTTCCACCACGGCGATCTGCTCACCGCCGGAACCGCGGATGCCGACCTCGGCGTGCGGACGGTCGCGCGAAGTCCAGTACCAGCCACTCGTGCGGCGCCGGATGATCTTCTCCTTGACCAGATCCGCGAGCACGGCACGCGCCGCGTTCCCGCCGAAGGCCGCGACCTCCGGTTCGGTCAGCGGGAGTTCGGCGATGGCGCAGGCCAGCTGCGGTGCCAGCACATACGGGTTCGACGGGTCGAGGACGGCGGCTTCCACCGGCCTGTCCAGGATCGCGGCCGGATGGTGCACGAGATAGGTGTCCAGCGGATCGTCGCGGGCCACGAAGACGACCAGTGCCGCGTCTCCCGCGCGCCCGGCCCGACCCGCCTGCTGCCAGAACGACGCGAGCGTTCCCGGATAACCGGCCAGCACCACCGCGTCGAGCCCCGCGATGTCGACGCCGAGTTCGAGCGCGTTCGTCGTCGCCACCCCGAGCAGCCGTCCGGAAAGCAAGGCCGCTTCGAGGGCGCGGCGCTCCTCCGGCAGGTATCCCGATCGGTACGCGGCGACCGATTCCGCCAGTGAACCATCCACTTCGGACAGAATCCGCCGCGCGCCGAGGGCGGTCAGTTCCGCGCCCCGCCGCGAGCGGACGAACGCCAGGGAGCGTGCGCCCTCGATGACCAGTTCGGCGAGGATCCGGGAGGCCTCGGCGCCGGCCGATCTCCGCACCGGCGCCCCGTTTTCGCCCGAAAGCTCGGACAGCAGCGGGGGCTCCCACAACGCGACCGTGCGGGCGCCGCGCGGCGAACCGTCCTCGGTGACCGGGACACAGTCCTGCCCGGAGAGCTTCGAGGCGAACGCCGCCGGATCCGCCGTCGTCGCCGACGCGAGAACGAAGACGGGCGAAGCGCCGTAGTACGCCGCGACCCGCCGCAGCCTGCGCAACAGCAGAGCGACGTGGGAACCGAAGACGCCGCGATAGCTGTGGCATTCGTCGACCACGACGAACGAGAGCCGCCGGAAGAACCGGGACCAGCGCGCGTGCGACGAGAGGATCCCGCGATGCAGCATGTCCGGGTTCGTGAACACCCAGTTCGCGTGCGCGCGGACCCAATCCCGCTCTTCCAGCGGGGTGTCGCCGTCGAACGACGCCGCCCGCGCCTTCTTGATGTCCAAAGAGGACACGGACCGTAACTGATCCGCGCCGAGCGCCTTGGTCGGCGACAGGTACAGCGCCGAAGCCCGCTCGTCCTCGACCAGGGCCGACAGCACCGGCAACTGGTACGCGAGCGACTTGCCCGACGCGGTCCCCGTCGAGATCACGACGTGCTCGCCCTCGCGGGCCAAGGACGCCGCCTCGGCCTGATGCCGCCACGGCGCCTTGACGCCGCTCGCCTTCAGCGCCTCGACGACTTCGGCCGCCGCCCATCCCGGCCAGTCCACCGAATCCGCCGCGCGAGCCGGCAGCTCGGCCACATGGGTGACCGGGTACAGCGAAGCCGGGATTCCCGCCGTCGCGCGGTCGAGAAGCCGCCGCCCCTTACCGGATTCCGCCGTGCCGTCCACCTTCGGAAGCTTCGCACAGCGCACCGACAGAAACGGACCGCCGCCGGGCGGAGCGGACGCCGGAAAGGGGCCGCGGATGATCGATACAGTGATCAGACTCACAAGGTTACGGAACGTATGGTGGCAGGGACGCCTTGCCGCCCGCCATCCCACTACCAATACACTCCCGCAATCCACACCGTCTGTGGCGAGCGTCATGTGAGACGTACCTTGCAGTGCGACTAGCGTGACATTCGGTTCAGATCCCCATGCCAGCGCACGAGCCGCCGGATCCATCGGCGGAGCGTCGCTGGCCAACGGCGACGTCTCCAGGAGGACGAATGTCCCGGCAGTTCCTCGCGGCGGGCGAACTCTCGCTCACCGGAGGTGGCTACACCGTCGTCGGTGTAGTCGCCGTGGTCGCCCTTGCCGCACTGGTCATCGGCTACGTTCTGCTCAAGGAGGTGCTGGCCGCCGGCCAGGGCACCACCAAGATGCAGGACATCGCGAAGGCAGTGCAGGAAGGCGCGGCTGCCTATCTGAAACGGCAGCGCAACACCCTCGCGATCTTCGGTGCGATCGTCTTCGTACTGCTCTTCGCCTTGCCGGCCGATGACTGGAACGAAAAGATCGGCAGGTCGATCTTCTTCCTGGTCGGCGCGGCGTTCTCCTTCGCGATCGGCTACCTCGGCATGTGGCTGGCGACGCAGGCGAACCTGCGCGTCGCGGCCGCATCGCGCGAGTCCGGCGGTCGTGAGAAGGCGATGCGCCTGGCGTTCCGCACCGGTGGCGTGGTCGGCATGATCACCGTCGGTCTCGGTCTCTTCGGCGCCGCGGTGGTCGTCCTCGTCTACACGGGACAGGCCCCGAAGGTGTTGGAGGGCTTCGGGTTCGGTGCCGCGCTGATCGCCATGTTCATGCGTGTCGGCGGCGGTATCTTCACGAAGGCCGCCGACGTCGGCGCGGACCTGGTCGGCAAGGTCGAGCAGGGCATCCCCGAGGACGACCCGCGCAACGCGGCCACCATCGCCGACAACGTCGGTGACAACGTGGGCGACTGCGCCGGCATGGCGGCGGACCTCTTCGAGTCGTACGCGGTCATGCTCGTGGCGGCACTGATCCTGGGCAGCACCGCCTTCGGCGTGCAGGGCCTGATCTTCCCGCTCATCGTTCCCGCCATCGGCGTGATCACCGCGGTCATCGGTGTCTACATCACCAAGGCCAAGGCGGGCGAAGGCGGTCTGGTCACGATCAACCGCTCCTTCTACATCTCCGCCGCCATTTCCGCGGTGCTCTCGACGATCGCGGCGTTCGTCTACCTGCCCGGTTCGTTCTCCGAGCTGACCAGTGGCGCCACGGGCGAGCCGGGCAACCCGGCGCTCATCGCGACCATCTCGGTGATCATCGGCATCGTGCTCGCGGCGGTCATCCTCAAGCTCACCGGGTACTACACCGGCACCGAGTACAAGCCGGTCAAGGAGGTCGGCAAGACCTCGGAAACCGGTGCGGCGACGGTGATCCTGTCCGGTCTTTCGGTCGGTTTCGAGTCCGCCGTGTACACCGCGCTGGTCATCGGCGCGGCCGTGTTCGGCGCGTACCTGCTCGGTGGTGGCGTCGCGCTGTTCGCCGTGGCGCTGGCCGGTACCGGTCTGCTCACCACCGTCGGCGTCATCGTCGCGATGGACACCTTCGGCCCGATTTCGGACAACGCGCAGGGCATCGCGGAGATGTCGGGCGACGTCGACGAAGACGCGGCGCAGATCCTCACCGAGCTCGACGCGGTCGGCAACACCACCAAGGCCATCACCAAGGGCATCGCGATCGCCACCGCGGTCCTCGCGGCGACGGCGCTGTTCGGGTCCTACCAGGACGCGATCAGCAAGGCGCTGAAGTCGATCCCGGAAGCGGCCGAAGCCAGCATGTCGACGCTGAACTTCTTCGTGAACTCGGTGGTCAGCCCGAACACCCTCGTCGGCGTGATCGTCGGCGCGGCCGTCGTGTTCCTGTTCTCCGGTCTCGCGGTCAACGCGGTGTCCCGCGCCGCCGGCGCGGTCGTCTACGAGGTGCGCCGCCAGTTCCGCGACATCCCGGGGATCATGGAGGGCACCACCCGTCCCGAGTACGGCCGGGTCGTCGACATCGTCACGCGCGACTCGCTGCGTGAGCTGACCACGCCCGGTCTGCTCGCGGTCTTCGCGCCCATCGCGGTCGGCTTCGGCCTCGGCACCGGCGCGCTCGCCGGGTACCTGGCCGGCGCGATCGCGACCGGCACCCTGATGGCGATCTTCCTCGCCAACTCCGGTGGCGCCTGGGACAACGCGAAGAAGCTCGTGGAGGACGGAAACCACGGCGGCAAGGGTTCGGACGCGCACGAGGCCACCATCATCGGTGACACCGTGGGCGACCCGTTCAAGGACACCGCCGGTCCCGCGATCAACCCGCTGATCAAGGTGATGAACCTGGTGTCGGTGCTGATCGCCCCGGCGATCGTGCAGTTCTCGATCGGCGCGGACGCCAACGTCGGCGTCCGTATCGCGATCTCGCTGGTCGCGGTCGCGATCATCGTCGCGGCGATCGTCGTTTCCAAGCGTCGCGAGTCGGTTCTTTCCGACAGCCCCGCGGAAGCGAAGGCATAGCGGTAAAAGCAGTACCCGCCGGGCCCGCCACATTCCCGTGGCGGGCCCGGCGCCGTGTCCGGGCAGGTTAATCTCTGCGCGTCACACCGATCCTGATCCCGGGAGTCCCGCCATGAGGCGTTCGTTCCTCCTGTTCGCCGCCGCGTTCCTGCTGGCGGGTTGCACTGGCGCCGAGCCGGCTGCCGTCGCCCCGCCTTCTTCCGCCCCCGCGGCCGGTGGTTCCTGGATGGACGGCTTCTGCGGATCGATGATCGACTTCGCCAAGATCGGCGACTTCAAGATGCCCGACGTCGAGCAGGGTGACGTCGCCAGTGCGCGGAAGGCGATGGACGAGGCCTTCGGGGTGTTCGCGCCCGGTTTCGACAACGCCGTCAACGGCCTGAAAGGGCTCGGTCAGGCGCCGAACGCCGATGCCGAGAACGCGCGCAAAAGCATCGTCGACGCGCTGACGCCGATCCGGGACCAGGTCGTCGCCGCGAAGGCGAAACTGGACTCAGCGCCGAAGGACGACAAGACGGCCGCGGCCGAAGCGGCGGTCGCTTTCCGGCAGATCGGGTCCGACATCAACGACATGCCCGACCCGTTCCAGCAGCTGGAAACGAACGCTTCGCTGAAGGCCCTCGCCGAACAGGCCCCGAACTGCAAGAAGCTGCCCTCCTGACCATTCTTTTCGCCACGGTGATCGCCCGGCGATTTGCATTGCCCCCCGGTATCGGTACCGTCGGGGACCAGCTGGGAAGTCGTGGAGATCGGGAGGTGTTTTCGTGCGGCCGCGGTTCACCGTCCTTGCCGCGCTAGCAACAGGTATCGGGCTCGGCCTCGCCGGGTGCGGGCAGCAGCCCGCGGTGACTTCCCACGCCAGACAAGAAGGTCTCGCGACGGTCAGCGCGTCGGAGGCCGACCCCACCTCCGCCTGGACCGAGGGGTACTGCGACGCGGCGGGCGGCCTCGTCCGGACGCTGGCGACGTTGCCCAGCGTCGACCCGAGCACTCCGCAGCAGGCTTCACGGACCTCTGGTGACCTGATGGCTTCGCTCTCCGAAGGCCTGAAGCGCACGTCCTCCGCCCTCACGAACCTCGGCCCGGCCCCGGTCGCCGGCGGGGACACCTCCCGGACGTCCGCCGTCGCCCAGCTCGACGGCATCCGCACCCGCACCGACGACGTCCGCCGCCGCCTCGACTCCTCAGCCGACGCCGAGACGACGAAAACGGCGCTTCGAGACGCGAGGACCTCCCTCGACGAACTCGACCGCCTCGACCTTCTCAGGGGCCTTAACGACGTGCCTCAGCTCGCTTCGGCGAGCAGCCGGATCCCGGCCTGCCAGGATTTGGTCAAACAACCGCGCTGAGTCACCGGGCTATCACTGGCCACGACTCGAACTTGTGTTCTATTCTGTCCGGGTGGACGGGACGATCTCGCTCTTCTCGGCGGAGGCGAGCGGGCCGGGGCTCGCCGATCTCGCCGGAGTGCTGTGCGGGCCCGGGCGGATGACGGGCTTCGGGCGGACGGCGGCACGGCTGTCCGCCCTGGTCGACGAGCCTTGGCGGGCGGGTGCCCTCGCCAGGGAATGTCGTCGGCGCGGTGTCCAGGCGCAGGTCTCGGCCGCCGAATGCGGGCGGCCGCTCGTGAGGACGCCGTTCCGGGTCGATCTGCTGCCGCTGGAGCAGCGCTGGACCCATGGTGAGGAGAAGGTCCTGCCGGACGGGTTCCGGCTCGACGGGGCGATGCTGAGGATGTGGGCGCTGGCGGCGGGCAGTCCGCAGGGCAACGGCTACCTGCTCGCGCTCGATCCGGAGGCGCCGGAAACGCATGAGCGGCTGATCACGGCGCTGGCCCAGCTGGGCGTGCCGGCGAAGGCGCAGAAAGGTGAGGACGCGCTGCTCCGGGTCACCGGACGGCGGCGGCTCGCGCACGTCTTGGAGCTGATCGGGGACGCGCCCGCGGGAGCCGAGCCCGCCTGGCCCAGCCTGGTGCCGGTGGTGCGCGCCGTCTGAGCCTCGTGAGTGGCGTTTCGGGTTCTCTTGAGAGGCAAGGTCCTGTCGGGTGCCAAGTCCGTGAAGGCCTCCTTGAGGGACCCTGGGTCCCTCAAGGAGGCCTTCACGGACTGGTGCTCGGGTCTTGCGGGCCTCGGGGCGGCGAAGGTGTGGAGGTGTCGCGATCGGCAGGTAGGCGAGCGAAGCACCACGCCACATTTGCCTTACCCCTCAATAATTACCCTCGCCTCTTCAAGCGTCGCCGGGCCTTGTCCCAAAGGGGCCCTTCAGGACGTTGAACGCCCCAAAGGACCCTTCAGGACACGCCCGGCGCCACCTCCCGGCCTCGTGAGTGGCAAGGCCTCTCCGCCGACAGCCGAGCGGGGAAGAATCCGGACGTTCAGCGGCCGAACTCCTCAAACGAGCCCAAGCCCGGCAGATAGGCGAATGCCGGCTCGAAACGCCTCTCACGACCCACGCGGGTCAGGGCTTGGGCGCCTTGCAGTCCGGGTTCGACAGGTTCAGTTCACTGTGGGAAAGGCAGGAGGTCAGCTGATAGGTCTGTTCCCCGTAGTTGATGCCCTTCCGCACGGTCACCTTCCCGGCGGCGTCCACCTCGCACGGGTTGTTCATCGTGCAGCGCTGGCCGCTCTCGTTGCCGGTGTTGTTGACGCCGATGACCTTCCCGGTCGAGGTCTCGACGATCGGCGACCCCGAGGTCCCGCCGATCGTCTTGCACGCCGGGGTGTACCGGATCGAGTCCTTCCAGACCCAGTTCGCCTCGTGCAGCTCGTGGACGAAGCCGTCGACGTTGCAGGAGTAGATCTTCTTCCAGTAGCCGGACACCACGTCCATCGCGACGCCCGCCGACGGACGGGTCGGCGAGAGCGTCAGCGGGGCGATCCCGTAGGTCGACTGGATCTTCGAGTAGCTGGTGTTGAGCTGGTAGAGCGAGACGTCGGTGTCGGTCATCGTCGCGTAAAGCAGCTTCTTCGCCTTGAGCGTGCCCAGCGACGAACGGCCGTCCTTGGACAGCAGGGTGAAGGTCCGTGACGAAGGCTGATCGACGAGTACTTCTCCCGGGTCCGGGAAACCTTCTTGCAGGCAATGCCCGTTGGAGAGGACGAGGGCCGGGTCGTCGAGGCTCGCCTCGGGCGGCTTGACCACCGACCCGGAGCAGTTCGACAACGCCACGGTGCCGGCGAAGGTGGTCGTCGCCGCCTCCGCCGGGGCGGCTCCGACCAGGGCGGATGCGGTCAGCATGGCGAACAGTGTGCCGAGGAGTCGTCGAGTCACGTGGAGTCCTTTCGGGTCGGCGTGGATACCAAGTGAAGCGTTGGCGGAAGGGACCCACCACCGTCGAACGGAGGGTGTTCACCCCGTCACGCGGTACCCCAGGCGGACGTGTCCGACATCACGTGCTAGGTGTTGAAAGGAAACATCGACGAGGTCAGCGGCGATGCGCTGGACACACGATCGGCGGCGTGTTGCGCCACCTAGCCGGGGTCCGAGCGGTACGAGCGTGCACACTGACGGGTCGAGAGGCGGCGCGAGAGCGCCGAAGATGAGCGGAGAGCAGGACAGCGTGGCAGGAGCACGGACGAAGAAGACCGCGGCGTCGGACGACGGCGCCGGCCGTCGTCGGCTGGTGATCGTCGAGTCGCCGACCAAGGCCCGCAAGATCGCCCCGTACCTCGGCGGAAACTACGTCGTGGAGTCCTCCGTCGGACACATCCGCGACCTTCCCCGCGGCGCGGCGGACGTCCCCGCCCAGTACAAGGGTGAGTCTTGGGCGCGGCTGGGTGTCGACGTCGACAACGACTTCAAGGCGCTTTACGTCGTCACACCGGACAAGAAATCCAAGGTCACCGAGCTGAAGGGGCTCCTGAAGGACGTCGACGAGCTCTACCTCGCCACGGACCCCGACCGCGAGGGCGAGGCCATCGCGTGGCATCTGCTGGAGACCCTCAAGCCGAAGGTCCCGGTACGCCGGATGGTCTTCCACGAGGTCACCGAGCAGGCGATCCGCGCCGCGGCCGACAGCACCCGCGAGCTCGACGGCGACCTGGTCGACGCGCAGGAGACCCGCCGCATCCTGGACCGGCTCTATGGCTACGAGGTCTCGCCCGTGCTGTGGAAGAAGGTCATGCCGAAGCTCTCGGCGGGCCGCGTGCAGTCCGTGGCGACCCGGATCGTGGTCGAGCGGGAGCGCGAGCGCATGCGCTTCACCTCGGCGTCGTACTGGGACATCTCGGCGACGATGGACGCGGGGGCCGAGGCCTCGCCGCGCAGCTTCCCGGCCAGGATGATCGCCGTCGACGGCGCGCGCCTGGCCACCGGCCGGGACTTCGGTTCGGACGGGCAGCTCAAGGCTTCGAACAACGAGATCCGCGTGCTTGCCGAGGCCGACGCGGTCCGCCTGGCCGAGGCGCTGAAGAACCGTGACTTCAAGGTCGCGAGCGTCGAAGAGAAGCCGTACACGCGCAAGCCGTACGCGCCCTTCATGACCTCGACCCTGCAGCAGGAGGCGGGCCGCAAGCTGCGGTTCACCTCCGAGCGCACCATGCGGATCGCGCAGAAGCTGTACGAGAACGGTTACATCACTTATATGCGTACCGACTCCACGACGCTGTCGGAGTCGGCGATCACGGCGGCGCGCAGCCAGGCCACGCAGCTGTACGGCAAGGAGTACGTCTCGCCGTCGCCGCGCCAGTACACCCGCAAGGTGAAGAACGCGCAGGAAGCCCACGAGGCGATCCGTCCCTCGGGCGAGGTCTTCCGCACGCCGGGCCAGGTCGCGAAGGATCTGGACACCGACGAGTACCGCCTTTACGAGATGATCTGGCAGCGCACGATCGCGTCGCAGATGGCGGACGCGAAGGGCACCACGATGTCGGTGCGCATCGTCGGCACCGCCACCAGCGGCGAAGAGGTCACCTTCGCCTCGTCGGGCCGCACGATCACCTTCGCCGGGTTCCTCAAGGCGTACGTCGAGGCCGTCGACACCGAGAGCGGCGGCGAAGCGGACGACAAGCAGAGCCGTCTCCCGCAGCTGGTCAAGGACCAGGCGCTGACCGCGACCGAGCTGAGCCCGGACGGGCACACCACATCGCCGCCGGCGCGCTACTCGGAGCCGAGCCTGGTCAGCAAGCTCGAAGAGCTGGGCATCGGCCGCCCGTCGACGTACGCGTCGATCATCAAGACCATCCAGGACCGCGGCTACGTGTGGAAGAAGGGTTCCGCGCTGGTGCCCTCCTGGGTCGCGTTCGCCGTGATCGGGCTGATGGAACGGCACTTCGAGCGGCTGGTCGACTACGACTTCACCGCCGGCATGGAGGACGAGCTCGACCGCATCGCCGCCGGTGACGAGCACCGGACGCAGTGGCTGTCGAAGTTCTACTTCGGTGGCGACATGGGCGTCGACGGTTCCGTCGGCCGCCTCGGCGGGCTGAAGAAGCTGGTCGGTTCGGGTGTCGAGGACATCGACGCCCGCGAGATCAACTCGATCCCGCTGTTCAGCGACGCCGACGGCCACACGGTCGTCGTGCGCGTCGGCCGCTACGGCCCGTACCTCGAGCGTGAGGTCGACGGGACGTCGCAGCGGGCGAACCTGCCCGAGGATCTGCCGCCGGACGAGCTGACCCCGGCCATCGCGGAGAAGCTGTTCGCGACGCCGCAGGAAGGCCGCGTGCTCGGCAAGGACCCGGTCAGCGGGCACGAGATCGTGGCGAAGGAGGGCCGCTTCGGCCCGTACGTCACCGAGCTGCTGCCCGAGCCGGAGCCGCTGCCCGAGGGCGCGACCGCCGCGCAGAAGAAGGCCGCCAAGGCGAAGCAGCCGAAGCCGCGTACGGGTTCGCTGTTCAAGTCCATGTCGATCGAGACGATGAACCTCGAAGACGCGCTGAAGCTGCTTTCGCTGCCGCGCGTGGTCGGCAAGGACCCGGAATCCGGTGACGAGATCACCGCGCAGAACGGGCGCTACGGGCCGTACCTGAAGAAGGGCACGGACTCGCGTTCGCTCACGACCGAGGACCAGCTGTTCTCGATCACGCTCGAAGAGGCGCTGAAGATCTACTCGGAGCCGAAGCAGCGTGGCCGTTCGGCGACCGCGAAGCCGCCGCTCAAGGAACTGGGCGACGACCCGGTGTCCGGCAAGCCGATGGTGGTCAAGGACGGGCGCTTCGGTCCGTACGTGACCGACGGCGAGTACAACGCGACCCTGCGGAAGTCGGACAGCATCGAGGAGCTGACCGCCGAGCGCGGCGCCGAGCTCTTGGCGGAGAAGCGCGCGAAGGGCCCCGCGCCCAAGCGCAAGGCTCCGGCGCGGAAGACAGCGGCGTCGAAGACGACGGCCACCAAGACGACCGCGGCCAAGAAGACCGCCGCGACCAAGACCGCCGCGTCGAAGACAACGGCCGCGAAGACGACCGCGGCGAAGAAGCCTGCTTCGCGCTCGACGGCCACGAAGACGAAGTAGCTCCCGGACCGCAAGTGTCATGAAAGGGTCGTTCAGGACGAAAAACGTCCTGAACGACCCTTTCATGACATCCGGGGGAGGTCGCAGCCCCGGTCAGGAACCCAGGCCCGCCCAGAACCCGCACCGGTGATCGCCGTCGTGATCGACCGGCCGGACAGCGTCCGGGGCGAGCGACAGCACGTCGCCCGGCTGCCACCGCGGCGAACCGGCGGCGTTCGGATCACCCGTGCGCATGAAGGTGGTCCAGTACGCGATCATCTGCTCCGACAAGCGTTTCTGCTCCGGGAGCAGCGGCAGTTCCTGCCCGTGGAGCTCGAAGAGGTAGGCCAGGTCGAGCGCGTGCGCCGCGCCGTGCGGCAGGCCCGGCACCTCGATCTGGTTGACGTTGGGCGCGTTCTTGTCGTCGAACTCGTAGGCGTACACGGGAGTTCGCCTCGACAGCAGCCTGTTCCCCTCGGACGTCGGGCAAGCCCAGGAGCGGTCGGTGGTGACGGTCGCCCACGCCATCGCGGGCGATTCGTAGTCCCGCGACGGATATTCCGCGCCCACCTCGTCCGCGTGCTCGCCGAAGGACGCGCGCAGGAACTCCTGGTAGCGCTCTTCGGTGATCGGCTTGTACAAGGCGACACCCGCGATGAACGACCGCATCTCGTCGTGCGTACCGCCCGAGATCACCGGCACCCGAGGGAAAGCGCCCAGCCGCAAGGCTTTCGCGGGGTCGAGGGGCAGCAGCGGGGTGCCGTAGGTCAGATGGTTGGAGAACGTCTGCGTGTGCTTCAGCAGATCGGCGGCGGGGAGACGGCGGAGGCAGCCGACCGCGTCCGGGCCCGCGCACCCGTGGCTCGCGGCCGCCGCGACGCCGTCCGCCTCGGTCTTGGCCAGCGGGGAGTACGGCGTCTGCGCGGGCTGATTCGGGACCAGACCGCCGTACGGCCAGTCCAGCAGGCACGAGCCGGACATGATCGCGGCCTTGGTGAACAGCCCGGTCGACGCGGGTGACGTGAGCAGCGCGCAGGTGCTCATCCCGCCCGCGGACTGCCCGGCCACGGTCACGTTCCGCGGGTCCCCGCCGAACGACGCGATGTTGCGCTGGGTCCAGCGCAGCGCGGAGATCTGGTCCGCCAGGCCGAAATCGCCGGATCCGGCGAGCCCCGGCAACCCGAAGTAGCCGAAGACGCCGAGGCGGTAGTTCGCCGTCACCACGACGACGTCGCCTTGATCCGCCAGGCGTTGCGCGCCGTAGTGGCTGCCCGCGTCCATGGTGTACCCGCCGCCGTGCAGCCAGACCATCACCGGCAGGCGGCGGTTCCCCGCGTCGCGGGGCGCGGTGACGTTGAGGAAGAGACAGTCTTCGTCGCCGCCGGTGGCCTGGGGACAGACGTTCCCCGGTTTCGTCGCGTCGGCGACGCCCTTCCACGGTTGCGGTGGCCTCGGCGGCTTCCAGCGATACTCGCCGACGGGCGGCGCGGCGTACCTGATGCCGCTGAACGTCCGCGCCTGTCCGGATTCGGCGCCGCGGACAGCGCCCGCGTCGGTGCGCACGACCAGCGGATCCGCGGGCGCGACGATCGTGAGAAGGCCGGTGACGAGTGCGAGCAAGAGATGCATGAGATGTCCTTTCAGGAGTCCGCGAGACGGCGCCACAGGCCGACACGGCGGAAATAGAGGTGTTGCAGGACCTGCACGGCGACGAAGGTGACGACGTACAGCGCGGTGCCGAGAGCGGGAACGGCGTCGACAGGGAGGGCGTACGCCATCAGGACCCGTCCGGCGGCGTCCGCGAGCAGGGCGACGCCCCACAGGACGGTCGCGACCCGCCAAGCACGCCGGAACCACGCGTGCCGCGGCCAGAGGTCGTTCCATTCGGTGACGCGCAGGGTGTCCGCGAACCGGCTCTTCGCGACCATGGAACGACCCATGCCGAACGCGAGCGGCCTGGTGAACAGCAGCGAAATCAGGAAGCCGGCGCCGATCACCCCGGTGACCCAGCCGGCCTTCGCCAGCATGAACCGGGGGCTGCCGGTCACGAACGAGACGCCGACGCTCACCGCGAAGATCGCCGGCACGAAGATCGCGAGGGTGTCGATCGAACGCCGCCGGATCGCCCGGTACAGCACGAAGGCCACGGTCGGCAGCGCGCCGAGAGCGAGCGCGGGCAGCGCTCCGACGCCGAAACCCCGCAGCACGTAGTAGCCCGCGAGCGGCACCACGATTTCGAGGAGCACCACGCCCCACTGGCGGATCGCGGGAGTCATGTCGATCGCCGGGTCGCGAGAGCGAAGAGCGTCACCAGTTCCTCGGCGTAGGAGGTCAGGTCCATCGTCGGTTCGCCGGCGAGCAGGAACACCGGCCCCTCGACCGAGCGGCGGACGGTCGTCGCCATCACCCGGACGTCGAACTCGCGGAACTCACCGCTTTCCTGGCCCCAGCGCAGGATGCGTTCCACCGGTTCGAGCGCCGCCTGTTCGGTCGACGCGTCGAAGTCGAGCGCGCCGCCCAGGAAGATGTTCAGCAGGGCCCGCATCCGGGTCGGTTGCGCGGCGGCGAATTCGAGGTTCGTCTCGATGTAGGTCCGCAGCGCCGCGCTCGCGGACGACGGCTCGCTCATCCGCTCCGCCATGAACGCGCCGATCTCGCCGAAGACGTCTTCGAGGACCGTGCGGACCAGTTCCTCCTTGTTCGCGAAGTGGTACGAGATCAGCCCGGTGCTCGACAGCTTCGCCTCCTTCGCGATCTGAGCGAACGACGCGCGGGCGTATCCGAGGCTCGCGATCGTCTCGATGGCCGCGGCCACGATCTGTGCGCGCCGCGCGCTCTCGGTGAACGACCTCGCTTTTGCTTGCATGAGCAAAAAATAGCTCAGCCGAGCAAATCTGTCGACCGCCGACCGCTCGCCGACCGCTCGCAGACCCGTCTCACCCATTCGAACAAAAGTTCTAAAAATTGTCGGTACCAGGGTGTTCAATGGTCGGGTGAGCATTTCAACGACCGCTGTCTTCGACGTCATCGACGAGGTCATCGCCCCGCTGGCCGCCGAGGTTCCGGAGCGTCCCTCGGTGATGGAGTTCTACGACCCGGAGCTCGCCGTGCCGCCGGTGCTGGCCGACGAGGAGCCGACTCCAGGGCTCACCCTGGCCGAGGAGGTGGAGCAGTACACCCGGTTCGTGAGCGGGATGGCGACCATCGGGCTGGCCCCCGGCGGCGAGGTCACGCCCGAGGCCGTCGGGCTGTATCGCGCGCTGCGCGGCGGGTTCATCCGCGGTGTGGTGACCGGGGTCTTCCCGTCGCGCGAGGAGCCGTGGGAAGTCCGGTTCTTCGGCGACGAGGACTACACCACGGTGCTGAACAAGCTCGGCAAACGAGCGCGGCTGCGGTCCGGTTTCCTCAGCGCGCTGCCGGGCTGGGTGTTCGACGGGCTGCCCGACCACCCGACGGGGCCGGGCGAGACGGTGCGCATCGAGACGGACGCGGACGGGTTGATCCCGCTGAAGGCCAGGGAAGCCGTCGAAGTGATCCGTGAGGGTGCTTCGCGGCCGCGTCACGGCACGGTCCTCGTCGATCTCGCGGTGCGGAACTCCATCCTCGCCGAGTACCCGCACGGCGCTTTCGGCCTGGTGGACAACGACCTCGGCCGATACCAGTTCAGCGCGGCGATGAACGGCGACGGGCGCTGGACGCTCACCTGGGGCCCGGCCAGCCGGTCGATGGCCGAGCAATGGATCGTGAAGGCGGTGCAGAACCATGCGTGAACCGACCACGGTGAGGGAACTGATGAGGCGCGCCGCCGAGCCGGTGCTGCGCGCGGTGCCCGAGCGCCGGAGCGTCTACCTGGGCTACGACCCGGAGATCACCGACGACGAGATCCGACGGCTGTGCCCGTCCTATGACGGGCCGGCGGACCTCGTCACCCAGGCCGAGCGGTACGCGGCCAAGGCGGCGATGCTCGAAGAGGCCGGGCTGATGGAGAACGGCGAGATCCATCCCGCCGCGGTCCGGATGCACGGCGTGATGCTGAGGGGTTCGGTGCGAGGCGTCCTCACCGGCGTCTTCGCGTCCGCGCCCCGCTCGGTGCGCGTCGATTGCTACGGCGACGGGCAGCAGGCCGTCGTCTGGCGGATGCGGTCGGGGCGGCGGACCACGTTCAGCCTGAGCGACTTCGAGGAGCTGGGAGCCCGTGTCTTCGGCGGGCTCCCGCACGTCCCCGCCGGGGAGACGGAGCCGATGCGCATCAGGATCGACGCGCACGGCGTGCCGTTGCCTGGGCAGGACGAAGAGGTCGGCCTGGTCGGGGACGTGCTCGACCGTCCCCGGACCGGGACGGCGATCCTCGACCTGGTCGCCTTCGGCGGGTTGAACGCCGAGTACCCGGACTACGGATTCGTGATAGTCGACAACGATTCGGGGAGGTTCGTGGTGTACGCGGCCCCTTCCGAAGGGTGGCTGATGTTCGGTGGAATGGACCGCCGGGCACTGGCGGGCTGGCTGCACGAGGCGGTGGACATGAGCCGCACGTAGCCGCTTTCGACGAGGGGGCGGGAATGGATCTGGATCGGCGGGCGGCCGACGCGTGGTTCCGGCGGCGCGGGTTGCCGATGGTCATCCACCGGAGGAGGCGTGGAGCGGGCATGTTGCGCCGCTCCACGCCCGGCCTGGTGTTCCTGTGCCTGCTCGACCTGCTGCTGGCCGGCCTGCTGAAGCTGCTCGACGTCCCGCAGGACGTGCTCGACGCCCGGATGCGCGAAAGCGGGCTCGCGTACGTCCTCGGGGTGCTCGCGTTGACGTTCGCCGTGGCCGTGGTCCCGGTGATCGCCGGACGCCTGATGGTGAAGCTGCTCAGGGCGTTGAGCCGCACCCGGGTCCGGCTGGCCGTCATGGCGGCGACGATCGGGTTCTGGGTGCTGGTGCTGCCGCTCGGCGAGCGGCTCACCGGGCTGGTGTCGTGGGACAACCCGTTGTGGGCCGCCGTGCTCACCAACCTCGTCGCGCTGGCCGTGCTGATGCTGCTGGTGCGGATCGGCGTCGGCTCGATCCTGACCTGGGCGGCGCGCAGCGCGGTCGCGCAGGTCAGGGCCATCGGCACGCTGGCGTCGCGGGCGTTGCCGCTGCTTCTGCTGGTGGTGATGTTCAGCTTCTTCACCGCGGAGCTGTGGCAGGCCGTCGAAGGGCTGGACCCGGGACGGTTGTGGCTGGTGGTCGGGTTCCTCGTGCTGATCGGCGCGGTGTTCCTGGCGTCGATGCTGTCCGACGAGATGAAGGAGCTGAAGTCCTGGACCGTGGAGCCGGGGGCGGCCGTCCTGCGCGGCACGCCGTTCGACGACGACACGCCCTTCGACGACGCCGAGCCGGCACGGGCCCGGCGCGCGCTGGCGAAGACGGAGCGGCTGAACATCGCCTTGGTGCTGTTCTTCGCCCAGGCGGTGCAGATCGTGGCGTTCGGCGTGCTGGTGTTCGCCTTCTTCATCGTGTTCGGGGTGCTGATTCTCCGGCCGGAGGTCGTGACGGAATTCGCCGGCAGGCAATCGGCGCCCGGAACACTGCTGGGTGTCCCTCTTCCGGTGAGTTCCGCACTCGTCAATGTCTCCCTTTTCCTTGCCGTTTTCTCCGGTTTGTACTTCGCCGCGTCGACGGCGACGGATGCCCGTTACCGGCGTTCCTTCTTCGAACCCTTGCTCGAAGACGTGAAGATCAGCCTCGCGGCGCGTGACATTTATCTGGCCCATTGGGCGGATGTGCGCCGGGCCGAGGTGGTTACCCTTGAAGCAGAAGACATTCCGTAGTGAGGTGGTCACCATGAGCGGGAAGGGCGGAACCCCCTTCTTCGATGCCCCCGACTTCGTGAAAGGCGACGGCACTCAGGCAGATCCTCCGGGCGACAGGTTCGCCGATCCCCTGTCCGGGCTGGTCACGACGGGCACGACGGCGCCAGGGAACCCGTCGGCGGGTGCCGACGAGGTCCACGTGCAGGTGCCGGGACCGGTCCAGCACGACCCCGAAGTGGTGAGCAAGATGGTCAACGCGGCCATGCTCGCCGACGATCAGCCCGCTGAGAGCCCGGGTCCCGAGCAGACCGCGGACCAGCCGCCGAACAAGATCGTCAGCACGGTGGGTGAGCAAGGCGCTGCGCCGATCGGGATCCTGCCGCAGCAGCGCACCTGGCCGTCGAGGCCGTCCCAGCTGATCCGTCAGCCCCGACGGCTGAAGCAGGAAGAGCCGGTCGAGGTCGACGAAGAGGCCGAGGCCGAAGTGCGGCGTGCCAAGCGATCGATGCAGATGCCGCGGATCGGCAAACCGTCGTCGAACACGGCGGGCGTGATGATCGCGATCGCCCTCATGATCGTCTTCGCGGTTCTCGCCATCCAGCTGCTGGCCAGCCTGTTCAGTAGCATCGCGGGGATCTTCGGGTAACCCGTCCGGCGGTAGCGCCGGACGGGGCCGTCCGCCCCCACCTCACCCATCGGGATACCCTGGCCATACGGTCGGGGGACTCGGCGTTGACCCGGGTCGCTCCCGGCGCCGCGTGACTAGTGGGGTGGGCGTATCAGCGAGGGCGTGCAGTCGGTGCCCGAAGCGGGCACGGGTGCGGCGGGGCGAGACGCGTCCACCATGCACCGTGTGCGGCGGGTACTGGCGATCAAGCCGTTCCGCCGGATCTGGGGTGTCTCCTACCTGTGCAGCGTCGCGGACTGGCTGAACCTGCTGACGCTGACCGGTCTGGTCACCAAACTGACCGACAGCTACGCCGCGCAGAACTTCGCGTTCGTCGGGGTCGTGCTGACCTCGCTGCTGCCGGGGCTGTTGTTCGCCCCGCTCGGCGGGCTGCTCGCCGACCGGTTCGACCGGCGCAAGGTGATGGTGCTCTGCGACCTCGGCCGCTGCGGGTTCCTGCTGTCGATCGCGTTCGTCGGCACGCCGTGGTGGGTGTTCGTCGGCAACTTCCTGGTCGGCTGCTGTTCGATGATGTGGATCCCGTCGAAGGACGCGGCGGTGCCGAACCTGCTGCGCCGTCCGGACCAGGTCGAGACGGCCAACCAGCTCGGCATGGTGATGACCTACGGCCTCGCGGTGATCACCGCGGCCGGGGCGAACGCCGTGCTCACCGGCAGCAACACGACGTTCCACTTCTTCCAGGGCGACGCCCAGCTCGGCATCGCGAAGGTCGCCGTCGTCATCACCGGTCTGCTGTACCTGACCAGCGCGATCGTGATCGCCACCCGGATCCCCGAGCTCTCGCTGCGCAACGTCCACGCGGTCGAGAAGCCCAAGGTCAAGGCGGCCGACGAGGAGAAGTTCGGCTTCCGCCAGATGATCGCCGACGGCGCCCGCTTCGTGCGGACGACGCCGCTGGTGCGCGGGCTGATGATCGGCGCTTTCGGCGCTTTCGCCGCCGGTGGCGCGGTGATCGGTTCGGCCAAGCCGTACTCGTCCAGCCTGCTCGCCGGTGACGCGGCGTTCAACCTGCTGGTGCTCGCCGTCTTCCTGGGGCTCGCCACCGGGATGGCCGTGGCCCCGAAGCTCGCGCGGCGGCTCGCGCACGACCGGCTGTTCGGCCTCTCGATCGTCGCCGCCGGGCTGTGTCTCGTGGTCGTCGCGCTGTCGCCGCACCTCGCCGTCTCGCTGGTCGCGGTCTCCGCCGTCGGTGTCTGGGCCGGGACGGCGTTCCTGACCGGTGTCACGATCATCGGCTCGCGGATCGAGGACTCCATCCGCGGCCGGATCAACGCGATCTACCAGTCGCTGATGAAGATCGTGCTGTTCGGCTCGACGATCCTGGTGCCGGTGCTGATCAGCGCCGTCCAGACGACCGAGGTCGAGCTGTGGGGCGGCACCATCACGATC
This sequence comes from Amycolatopsis sp. NPDC089917, assembly GCF_040684635.1. Lineage (NCBI taxonomy): Bacteria > Bacillati > Actinomycetota > Actinomycetes > Pseudonocardiales > Pseudonocardiaceae > Amycolatopsis > Amycolatopsis sp. NPDC089917. Next base: position 70,144 of record NZ_JBFBGL010000038.1, read on the forward strand.
GACGGCACGCGGCCGGTGATGATCGGCGGCGGGATCCTCGCCCTGCTCGCCGGCATCTTCGCGTACCGGCAGATGGACGATCGCCGGGCCGAACCGATCCTCGCCGACCTGCGCAACGCCCTGCGCCGCAGCCCGCGCCGCGTGAACGGGCTGCTGATCGCGCTCGAAGGCACGCGGGCGATCAACACCGAGAAGCAGGCCGAGCGGCTGGCCGAATGGCTGCGCGGGGGTACGCGTCCGGTCGTCCTCGCGGCGGACCCGGCGCTGGACGACCAACGGCTCGCGAAGCTGGTCTCGGGCGCTTCGCTGTCCGGTGCGCGGGCGCAGGCGCTGGCCGCCGCCGCGGTGCGGGCGGACATCGTCGAACGGGACATCCAGCCCGCGCTCGACGCCGGTTCCGTCGTGGTGATGGAGCGGTTCGTGGATTCGCCGCTGGCGCATCTGTCCGCGGTCGCCGGGCTGGACAGCCAGGAACTCGAAGGGCTCGCGGACTGGGCGACCGGCCGGTTGCGGCCCGACATCACCGTGCTGCTCGACGCCGATCCCGGCACGGTGATGCGGAAGTCGGAGTCGCTGGACGCGCAGTGGCGGGTGCAGCACCTGCTGACGGAGATGGCCGCCGCCGACCCGGAGCGGTACGTGGTGGTCGACGCGGAAGGCACCGAGGAAGTAGTGGGCGACCGGGTGCGGACCGCGGTCCGCGCGGTGCTCGTCGGCAGGCTCGCCGGGATCGCCCCGGCGGAGGAAAAGGTCGAGGCGAGATGACGGAAGCCCCTGTGCTGATCGGTGTCTGGAAGCAGCTCGTCGGCCAGGAGCCCGCCGCGCGCACGCTTTCCTCGGCGTCGGCCGCGGCCGCGCGGATCATCGAGAACCAGCCTGTGGCGCCCGGCGCGATGACCCACGCGTGGCTGGTCACCGGCCCGCCCGGGTCGGGGCGCTCGACCGCCGCGAGGGTTTTCGCGGCCGCGTTGCAGTGCAGCACCGGGACGGGCTGCGGGGAATGCCCCGGCTGTCGCACCGTGATGGCGGGTACGCACGCCGACGTCAAACTCGTCGCGCCGGAAGGCCTCTCGATCTCCGTCGCCGAAATGCGTTCGCTGGTCCAGGCCGCCGCGCGCCGCCCGACCACCGGGCGGTGGCAGGTGGTGATCATCGAGGACGCCGACAGGCTGACCGAAGGCGCGTCGAACGCGCTGCTGAAGGCCGTCGAGGAGCCGCCGGACCGCACGGTGTTCCTGCTGTGCGCGCCGTCCGATCACCCGGACGACGTCTCGGTGACGATCCGCTCGCGGTGCCGTCTGGTGACGTTGCGGACGCCGCCTGCCGAAGCGATCGCGCAGGTGCTCGTGGAACGGGACGGTATCGATCCCGAACGCGCGCGGTGGGCCGCGTCCGTCTCCAGTGGACACGTCGGCCGTGCGCGTCGTCTCGCCACCGACGAGGCGGCCAGGCAGCGGCGGTCGACGGTGTTGCGGATCCCGCTCGGCCTGCGGCGTCCGTCCGATGTGTTCACCTGCGCCGATCAGCTGATCAGCGCGGCGGAGGCCGACGCGGGCGAGGAGAGCAAGGTCCGCGACGAGGCCGAACGGTCCGAACTCCGCACCGCGATGGGCGGCGACGGCACCGGGAAGGGCGTCGCCGGTGCGAAACGAGCCGCCGAGGCCGCGGTGAAGCAGCTCGAGAAGCGCCAGAAGTCACGCGCGACGCGGACGCAGCGGGACACGCTCGATCTCGCGCTGGTGGACCTGGCCGCGTTCTACCGGGACGTGCTGGTGACCAAGAGCGGCGCGGCGGGCGCGACGCTGAACCACCCCGATCACGCCTCGGAAATCTCGCAGGCCGCCTCGGCCTGGGCGCCGGACTCGATCCTGCGGCGGCTGGAAGCCGTCCTGGAATGCCGCGAGGCCATCGATCTGAACGTGAAGCCGAGGATCGCCGTCGAAGCCATGGTCACCACCCTGCGCCAAGGCTGATCCACACCCTCAACGCGCCTACCCCAGCCCCCGCCCGTCCCAGGGGGGCGACCCCGAGTCCAGTTTACCGGGGGATGGGGCGGAAAAGTGCTGGTCGGGGGAGTTGTCCACAGGTGGGGGTGGTTGTGGACAAGTGCTGTGGGTAAGTGAAGGGACTTCGGGTTCCACGGGGACCTCACGGGGGCCAGCGAGGCGGGGCGGGCAAGAAAGGGGACCTCCACCGCGAAGCGGCGAAGGTCCCCATGGGCCTCAGGCGATCAGGGTACGAACGGGCCTCCCACGCGGGGGCTGGGCGTGAAAGGACCGTTCATCACCCTCCTCGCCCCGTCTCAGTCCTCCGAGCGCGGACGCGGAGAAGGCTTGAAGGGCTTCTTCGCCTCGACAGGAACTGCGACCACCGAGAGCCGGCGCCGTCCCGGCATGGCGGCCACGAGGACCACGCCGATCAGCAGCATCGCGGTCCCCGACCAGAACATCGGCACCGTGTCGTAGGCGGCGTTGGTGTAGGCCAGGTTCTTGACCGGTCCCTTCGGCGCCGCGCCACCGTTGTTGCCCGCGGGCGGCGGAGTCGCCGTGCCGCATTCGACACCACCGGCCGGCGCGTGCGCCCGGGCGATCTGCTCGCCGAGCGAGATCTGCGCCAGCGACGACGGCAGCTTCTTCGCGACGTCCGGCGGCAGCGCCTTCTGCAGCGCGGTGGTCGGCAGGATCTGCAGGTCCAGCAGCCGCGCCGAAGCGCCGAGCTGGAAGCCCTTGAACGGCGTGGTCGTGTCGCTCGACTTCTGGTTCAGCCCGGCGATCGACAGCTTCAGCACCCCGAGGTCGAGGGTGAGCCCGTTCCCTGCCTCACCGCCCGGGAGCTGCTTGGTGGCGCCGTCGAGCATCTCGGCGAGCCCGCCGATGACCGGCACGTTCTTCAGCTGCTCGAAACCCGGCACCTGCTTGAGCGAAGGCAGCGGGATGCCGATCGGGATGTCCTTGGTCGGGTTGTTCGCGTCGAGGGTGAACAGCACCTTGTCGCCGCGGACGATCTGCAGCACCGGCGCGCTGTACTCGACCTTCGACGTCTTCTTGTCGCCGGTCGAGGTGACCCGCAGCGTCGGCTGGCTGGCGACCTTGATCGTCAGGCCGAGCGGCGTGCCCTTCAGCAGTTCGATGCTGGCCGCCTGCAGGGTCGACGTCGACTCGACGGCCTTGTTCTTGGACCCGGGGATGTCGACCAGCCGCACGACCGAACGCGACGACAGCGTGTTCGGCAGGCTCAGCACCGCGCCCTTGCCGTCGGCGTTGGTGCCAGTTCCGGAGAGCAGCCCTCCCAGACTCGCCAGCGGACCCGGAAGCCCACTGAGACCGGCCTGGAGCTGCTCGCTAGCCGCTGTCAGCTGCTTGGCGTCCGGGAGGTTCGGGATGGTCGGCAGCAGCGCGAGGTTCGCGATCGACGTGCTCGAATCGGCGATGGTGCCGACACACGGCCCGAGCGTCGGGCTCCAGCGCGCGTGCGCCTCGCCGTTCAGCAGACCGAGGTTGAACAGCGGGTTCGTCGGCGCGTTCAGGCCGCCGCTGATCGGCTTCGGGTTGTCCGGCAACGCCGTCTGGACGAGGCTGCCCGGTGTCTGCGGCGCGTTGCCCGCGGCGGACAGGCCGAACGGCGAAGACTGCGCGATCGACTTCTCGTAGTTCAGGTAGGCCTCGGAGTTGGCCTGCGCGCTGGAAAGCCCCATCCCGGCTTCCAGCGCGGACTGCTTCGGCAGCAGCTTGTCCGCCCCGGGCAGGATCGCGCTCGTCGGCACCGCGTTGGGCAGCAGCCGCAGCACACCCAGGGCCGCCCCCGCGTCACCGACCGCCTTCCCCAGCGGCTGCGGCCCGATCGGCGCCGACATCGGCGGCTGCCCCGGATTGGCCGGATCGGGAATCGGCGTGGTCGGGATGTCCTGGGCGATCGCCGGAGCCGCGGTCAGCAGAAGCAGGGCCGCGGCGGCCGGAAGTGCCAGCACACGGGGCAGTCGTTGCCGCATGAACAGGTCCTCCAGTGGGGATGGGCCGGTCTTGGGGGACTGAGACCGGCGTCATAGGACCCTAACGACGGTGGCCGGAGAAGGTGACGTTCAACCCCTCCGCTACACTGGACTTCGTCATCGGGTGTGAGCCCGGTGTCTGCCGCCTTAGCTCAGTCGGCCAGAGCGATTCACTCGTAATGAATAGGTCAGGGGTTCGATTCCCCTAGGCGGCTCCGCAGGTCAGGGCCCCATTCGGAGCACTCCGGATGGGGCCCTGAACTTTTCTGGGCGTGACCGAGCCGCAGGAACACCGGGTTGGTCAAGTTCACCCGATCCGGGGAGCAGTCAGCAGTATGTCCGTCGATCTCGAAGCGACCTTGCGCCAACCGATCACGCTGGCCGCGATGATCGAGCAGACCCGTACGACCCTGTCCGACCTGCTCGGCGTCACCGACGTGCCCGACCTCGAAGTCTTCGCCGACCGCCAGTACCGGCAGGGTGCGCGAACCGATCCTGGCCGGCGCCTGGACGCGGCGGGGTTGGCCGCCGCGGTGATCGGCGATCCGATCGCGCCGGGCGAGAGCGGCCTTTCCGGCGGCGTCCACTTCGAGATCGACGTGCCCGCCACCGGCGACGGGGTCTCGCTCATGGTGATCGACCACCGGCACGAGCAGTTCGGGGAGTACCGGCACCGGTGCGCCGTGTTCAGTCCCGACCGGACCTGTGTGGGTGTGGTCGTGGCGACCGGCCTCGCGCTGGCCGCGGCCCGGCTCGCCCGCGGCGAGTACCTCGACGAGGAGATCCGCATGGTGAGGCCGGGACTGACCGAGCCCGACCAGGTCGTCGACCAGACTCGGTTGGCCGAAGGCGGCAGTGACTTCGCTGCTCGATGCGAGACGTACCTGCGTCAGTTCCCCGGCCTCGGCGGCTGGCCGCGGGACCGCTCAATCCCCCTCACCCCTTGAGGAACATCCGCGACAGTGAGGTGCCCACTCCCGTGAGGTGATCGACGAGCCGGTCCGCGTCCGCGTCGAGCAGGCCCGAGCGCCACGCGAGCATGATCTCCACGAAGCCCCCGATCCCCAGCAGGACGTTGACCCGGAACTCCAGCTCGTCCACGTCCGGCTTCAGATGCGGCCGCGCGAGTTCGATCAGCAGGCCGGTGGTCTCCTGGACGGTCTGCCGCCGCAGCTGCTCCAGGACGGCGCTGCCCGCGTGGTCGCCGAAGAGGATCTGCGCCCGTGAAGGCTCTTCCTGGACGTGGTGCACGACGACGTCGACAGCGGCGCGGAGCTGGTCCAAGGCCGGTTGCTCGATCCGGGAAGCGACGGCGTCGAGGACCATCCGCAGGGTCTCGTCGCGGACCTGTTCCCATGCGGTGGCGAGCAGCGCGTCGCGGTTGGCGAAGCTCTCGTAGAAGTACCGGTCGGTCAGGTTCGCCCGCGCGCAGACGCCTCGCATGGTGACCGCCGCCCAGCCTTGTTCCTGCCAGATGTCGAGGGCGGCGCCGAGCAGGGCGAGCCGCCGTTCGGCACGGCGTTCGTCGGCGGTCTTGCCGCTGTAGCGGCGGGACGCGGTCACCCCTCCATCTTGACAGCAGGTGCCGTCAGATTCATTCTGAGGGCATGCGACCGCAGAATGGCCTGCGACCCGGTTTGGCCGCCGCGCTGACGTCCGCCTTCGTCCGGCCGATCGCCAACGCGATCCCGGCGAACCGGGCCGGGATCGCGTTCTCCCGCGCGTTCATCGCGAGCGGTTTGTGGCTGGCTTCGCCGCCGTTGAAGGGAAGCCGCGTCGAGCCCGGCATCCGCGGCGAGTGGGTCCGCGGTCCCGAAGTGACCGAAGGCAACGCCGTCGTCCTCTACGTCCACGGCAGCGGTTACGCGCTCTGCTCGGCACGCACGCATCGAGGGTTGACCACGCGGGTCTCCCACGGCACCGGGCTGCCGGTCTTCGCCTGCGAGTACCGGCTCGCGCCCCGGCATCGCTTCCCGAACGCCGCAGACGACGTCCGCGCGGCCTACGAAAGGCTTCTCGACCAGGGCTATCGGCGGATCCTCGTCGCCGGCGACTCCGCCGGTGGGCATCTCGCGGTCGACCTCGCCGCCCAGTTGATCCGGGAACGAAAAGAACCGCCTGCCGCGCTCGCGCTGTTCTCGCCGCTGTTCGACGTGACGTTCTCGCTGGCCGCCCAAAGGGAACGCATGAGCCCGGACCCGATGATCTCCGCCGCCGCGGCCGCGCGGCTGGTCGGTCTGTACACAGTGGACGCCGACCTCGCGTCCGAGCGGCTGCGGTTCGCCTTCGACGACATCAAGGGTTTCCCGCCGACGCTCATCCAGGCGGGCGGTCTCGAAATGCTGGCCGCGGACGCCATCGAGCTGGCCAGGGCGCTGCGCCGGGCGGGCGCGGACTGCGAACTGGACGTGGTCCCCGGCCAGATGCACGTCTTCCAGGCACTGACCCGCTTCATCCCCGAAGCGGGACCGGCGATGGAGCGGGCTTGCCGCTTCCTCACCGGGAATCTCCCGGCGATCGTGAGGGCGGCATGACGAAACGGACACACGGAGCGCACGCCGTCGTCACCGGCGCGGGAAGCGGGATCGGGAGGGCGATCGCGGCCGAGCTCGTCCGGCGCGGCGGCCGTGTCGTCTGTGCCGACATCGACCTCGAAGCCGCCGAGGAAACCGCGAAGTCGCTCGAGAACGCGGTCGCCATCGCGTGCGACGTGTCCACTGTGGACGAAGTCGGGGAACTCGCGAACCAGGCGCGCTCGTGGCTCGGCCGCGAACCGGATCTCGTCGTCAACAACGCCGGGATCGGCGCGGGCGGCAAACCCGTCGGGGAGAGCCCGCTGTCCGATTGGCACCGCACCCTCGGTGTGAACCTCTGGGGCGTGATCCACGGCTGCCACACGTTCGTCCCCGCCCTGCGCGCGGCGAAGGCGGGCGGCGTCATCAACGTCGCCTCGGCCGCCGGCTTCACCGCCGCGCCGAGGATGGCCGCGTACAACGTGAGCAAGGCCGGGGTCGTCAGCCTTTCCGAGACACTGGCCGCCGAACTGTCCGGCACCGGCGTCGCGGTCACCGTGCTGTGCCCGACCTTCGTCCGCACCAACATCTTCGACGGCGAACTCATCGACGACGAGGCACGCGGCCTCGCGCGGAAGGTGTCCGATCTGGTCGGGTTCTCCGCCGAAAAGGTCGCCAAGATGACGCTCGACGCCCACGATCGCGGACGCCTCTACGTCGTCCCGCAGCCCGACGCCCAGCTTCTGTGGCACGCCAAGCGGTTCGTGCCCGTCCCGTACACGCGGATCGCCGGTCTCCTCGGCCGGTTCCTGCCCGCCGAAAAGGAGAAGTGATGGCTTACGACTTCGCCGCGATGCTGCAGACCATCAAGGACAAGCAGTGGTCGCTCGCCGACATCGACTGGGACGCGCCCGGCGCGGAGACGATGACCGACGAACTCCGCGCCAAGATGCGGCCGTTCATGGCCGATCTCGTGTGGATCGAGCACGTCGGCGCCCGCGGGTTCGCCTCGCTCGCGAAGAAGGCGCCGACGCCGGTGATCCAGGAGATCTACCGGTACTTCCACGCCGAGGAACAGAAGCACGCCAACGCGGAACTCGCGCTGATGAAGCGCTGGGGCATGCTCGACGAGCACGGTTCGATGCCCGAGCCGAACATCAACGTCAAGCTCGCCATCAAGGTCCTCGACGACTACGGCGACACACTGCCGCTGACGGCGCTGGCCACGCTCATCCCGCTGCTGGAATGCGCGCTCGACGGCGCGCTGGTGAAGTTCCTGCTCGACGAGGTCTCCGATCCGGTGTGCCACCAGGTGTTCCGGCACATCAACTCCGACGAGGCCCGGCACATCACGGCGGATTTCGAGGTGCTGGAGCTGATCGGCGCCGGCTCCACCACCAAGCTGATCACCGAGTCCGTCGGGTCGCTCAAACCGCAGATCGTGCTCGGCCTGATCGTCGTCTTCGTGCCGCTGATCAACAAGATGCGGGACAACATCGTCGCGATGGGCCTGCCGGAGAAGAAGCTGTACAACGCGGTGAAACGGTTCTCGACCATCGGCGGCCGCGGCGAGTTCACCCAACGCATCCCCGCGTATCACGTGCTCAAGGCGCAGGCGGCGATGATCGTCGACCGCTCGCACGTCTACCACCGGCTGCTGGCCGACCCGATGGTGAAGGTGACCCGCCTGATCCCCTCCCGGCTGCTGGGAAAGCCGCAGTCGTGGACCGAGGAGATCACTCACGAGCCGGTCGCGTCATGAAGCTGGGCGACTTCGAGGGCGAGGTGCTGCGCGGCACCGAATGGTTCGGGCACGACTTCGCCGGGCAGCGGGTCGCGGTCGTCGCGCCCGGCCGCGAGGCGGCGCAGATCGTGCCCGAGGTGGCGGCCACCGCGCGGTCGGTCAAGGTGTTCCAGGAGGAACCTGACTGGGTCGTGCCGATGCCGGTCCCCGGGCCGAACGTCCTCGGCATCGCCGTCGCCCGAGTTTTCCTGCGCTGGCAGGTGAAAGACCCCTGGATCCGCAGGCTGCTGACGCCGGACCGCCGGTTCGGCTCGCGGAGGACCGCGTCCGGGCTCGGCTACTACGGCGCGCTGCGGCGGCCCGGCTGCAAGCTCATCACTTGGCCGGTCTACGCCTTCGCGCCCCACGGAATCCGCACCGCCGAGGGGATCGAGCACCAGGCCGACGTCGTCGTGCTCGGCGCCAGTTCGCTTTTCGCCACGGAAGGACTTCCCGCATGACGCCGGACCACGAGATCGCGATCATCGGCGGAGGGTTCTCCGGCATCGGGGCCGCGATCCTCCTGCAAAAGGCCGGTTTCGGCGACTTCGTCATGCTGGAGGAGGGGGACGGCGTCGGCGGCGCCTGGCACTGGAACACCTATCCCGGCGTCGCCGTCGACATCCCGTCGTTCAGCTACCAGTTCTCGTTCGAGCAGATCTCCGGCTGGTCGCGGGTCTACGCGCCCGGCCGCGAACTGAAGGCTTACGCCGATTACTGCGTCGACAAATACGACATCCGCCGCCGCACCCGCCTCGGCAGCAAGGTCGTCTCGGCGACCTTCGACGACGAAACGCACTTGTGGCGCCTCGAAACCGCCGACGGCTGGTCGATGACGGCGCGGTTCGTCGTCGGCGCCACCGGCGTGCTCACCCAGCCGAAGCCGCCGGACATCGACGGGCTCGCCGGCTTCCGCGGCACGGTCATGCACACCGCGCGCTGGGACCACGGCGTCGACCTGCGCGGCAAACGCGTCGCCGTCGTCGGGACCGGGGCCTCGGCCGTTCAGGTGATCCCGTCCATCGCGCCGGCGGCCGGACGGCTGACGGTGTTCCAGCGCACGCCGATCTGGTGCCTGCCCAAACCCGACGTCGCCCTGCCGGACCCGGTACGGCTGGCGTTGCGACGGCTGCCCGGCGCCAAAAGGCTGTCCCGATTGGCCAGTCAGGCGCTCGTCGAACTGACTTTCCCGCTGGCCGCGCACTTCCACAATCTCCTGCCGACCGCGGGCGCGGGTGAGCGGATCGGGCTCGCGCATCTACGCCGCGCGGTCAAGGATCCCGAGACCCGCGAGAAGCTCACCCCGCGTTACGCGCTGGGCTGCAAGCGGCCGAGTTTCTCGAACGAATACCTCCAGACGTTCAATCGCGAGAATGTCGCTTTGGAGACCACGGGAATCGACACGATCACCGAATCGGGTGTGCGCACCGCCGGCGGCGTCGAGCATCCGGTCGACGTCCTGGTGCTCGCGACCGGGTTCAAGGTGTTCGAGAAGGGCAACATGCCCGCGTTCACTGTGCGCGGGGCCGACGGCGTCGATCTGGAGAAGTTCTGGGAGGAGAACCGGTTCCAGGCCTATCAGGGCGTCAGCGTGCCCGGTTTCCCGAACCTGTTCACCATTCTCGGGCCCTACGGCTACAACGGTTCTTCGTACTTCAACCTGATCGAGACGCAGACCGCGCACATCGTCCGGTGCCTGCGCAACGCGCGCAAGACCGGCGCGACCCGGGTGGAGGTCACCGGCGAGGCCAACGACCGGTACTTCCGGAGCATGCTGGACCGGCGCAAGCACCAGGTGTTCTTCCAGGACAGCTGCTCACTGGCCAACAGCTACTACTTCGACGCGAACGGGGACGTGCCGTTCCGGGCGTCGCCCACACTGGAAACCATGGTGACGAGCCGGTTCTTCGACCTCGACGACTACGCCTTCGCGGACGGCCGGTGAACACTGGCTGAAGTCCGGCCGCCCGGGCCGGGATGAGCCTTAGGTTCGATTCCCCGAACCTGGAGGCTGGTCTTGGAAGGCTTTCCCTGGGACGTCCTGCTCGCGGTGGTCGGGATCGCCGTCCCGGCCATCGCGTTCCTGTGGGAGTTCGTGCTGGTCGGCCGCAAACGGCTCGGCTATCGCGTGCAGATGGACACCCCGACGGCGTCCGGGCGCGGGTTCGCGCCGACGGCCGACGCGCTGGCGCAGTTGCAGCACGAGAACGGCGAGCGGCTCGTCGACCCGTCGTTCGTGCTGCTGCGCATCGAAAACAGCGGCACCACCGACATCGACACCGACGACTACGCGGTCAACGAGAACGATCGCGTCGGAATCCGCGTGAAGTTCCCCGGCCGCACCGTGGCCGGGATGGTGGTGACCGAGCTGAGTTCGCCGCATCTGCACGAATGTTTCGGCGACGACTCCGGTTTCGGCGCGCGGGACGAGAATCCCGAACGTCCGGCCGGGGTGATCGACCTGCCGCGCGTGCCGCTGAACCGCGGCGCGCACTACAAGGTCCTCGCCGTCCTCGACCGGATCCCCGACGGCACCCCGGTCGAGTTCGACGACCCCCAGGTCATCGGCGAGATCAAGGGCGGCAGCCTCCGCGAGACCAAGAGCCGCACCGGGCCGACGACCTCGGTGCTCGCGCTCATCTGCTTCCTCGTCGTGGTCAGCATCTTCCAGCTGACCCGGTCACTGGTCTTCGACGACAAGCCGCCGCCGCTGGACTGCGCGGCCGGGAAGCTGACGATCACCGGGTCGACGGCGTTCGCGCCGGTGCTGAAGGAAGCAACGGCTTCGTACGCGAAGACGTGCCCGGGCGCGTCGTTCACCTTCGACAGCCGGGGGAGCGCGGAGGGGCTCGGCAGCCTGAACCAGGCCGGGAACGATGGCGTGCTGGCGTTCTCCGACGGCGCCAAGGGCGAGGGCTTCCCGCAACTACTGCCGCGGCCGGTCGCGTTCTCGCTGTTCACGCTCGTGATCAACAAGGACGCCGGCGTGCGGGATCTCTCGCTCGCGCAGATCCGCGACGTCTACGACGGCAAGATCGCGAACTGGAAGGAGATCGGCGGCAAGGACCTGCCGGTCCGGCTCGTCGACCGGCATTCCGACTCCGGGACGCGGCGGACGTTCGAGGTCCAGATCCTGGCGGGCAAGCGGGAACCCGGCGACAACTCCGACGACTGCCTCAAACAGGCGCCGGGCGCCCAGCCGGGCGTGGTGCGCTGCGCGAAGCCGTCCACGAACGACGTCCTCGACGCCGTCTCGCGGGTGCCGGGCGGGCTGGGCTACAGCGAACTCGGCGCCGCCACGAAACGCGAGGACGTGCTGCCGGTCCGGATCGACGGGCACCAGGCGACCCTGGAGGGCGCGATCCACGCGGCGTACCCGTTCTGGGAGACCGAGTACGCGTACACCTTCGGCGAGCCGAAGGCCGACTCGCTCGTCGCGAGTTTCCTGCGGTACGTGACGAACCAGGTCGGCAAGGACATCGTCCGGTCCCACGGGCACCGGCCGTGCGCCGAGCTGGTGAATCCGGTCCTCTGCCGTCCTGGTACGTGAGGTGCGTGCCGGTCGTGAGTGGCGATTCGTGTTCTCGATCGAACGCGACGCGTGGTTGCGCTGCATCAAGATCGCGGTCGACGAGGAGA
>NZ_JBFBGL010000039.1:0-80241 GCF_040684635.1 Amycolatopsis sp. NPDC089917
CCGGACTGCGAAGACCCCGACAAGCTGCTGATCTCCGCGAAGCTCAACGCCGCCTGGTGGGCCGCCGACGACCTCTACGCCGACGCCGACGCCTCACTGCCGCTTCACCCATCTCAGCCGTCGAGGATTTCCGCCGGTGTGGCGAAGCGGTACCCCAGCGCCCGCAACGAGTTCACCAGATCCCGCAGACCGCCCTCGCCGAGGAACGGGTGGTAGAAGAAGCTGGCGACGTTGTCCCGGACGACGAGCGAGCTCTGGGCGTCGGCGAGCATGTCGACGGCGGTGCGGGACGCGTGCTGGTTGAACGCGACGGGCGCCACGTTGCCGATGTTCTCGGGGACGACGTTCGCGCCGTAGACGTCGCGCACCGGGTACGGGAAGAACTGGCCGTACACCTGTTCCGCCGTCGCGGTGGCCGTCGATCCGCAGCGGCCGCCGGGACAGAAGCCCGCGTAGTAACTCCCGCGGTCGTAGCGGGCCTGGAAGAGTTCGGTGGTCCGCTGGTAGTCCAGGGCGGAACCGCCGTAGTGCGGAAACTCGAACATCGTCGGCTCCGGGAGGCCCACCCGCCGGAATTCCCCGAGCCCGGTCGCGACGCGTTCGTCGAACCATCGCGCCGAGTCCTCGGGCATCGGCCCTTCCATGCGCACCGCGCCCGCGCCGTCGACACTGGCCTTGTAGAACTCGAAGTCGCTCGCGCTCACCCCGTCGTAGGGGTTCGGGCCGTTGTCGCTCTGGTGGCTGTAGCCGTGCATGACCAGGGTCGCGCCCGCCTGGACGGCGTCCTTGAGCACGTCGACCAGTTCCGGCGAGTCCACCAGCCGCGCGGACGTCGGGTTGCCGTCGTTCGCCCGGCCCCGCGGATCCGAGTAGTACGGGTAGACCGCGAGGGAGAACGGGATCTTCTCGCGGATGAGGAAATCCGTGACCCGGCGGAGTTCGTCCGGCTTCGTCCGCGGGCCGACGTCTTCGAGCCGGATCAGCGCGCGGTGCCGGTTCGGCGCCTGCGGCGACAGGACACCCAGCAGGATGTCGGCCGCCGCGAGGTAGCGGTCCTGCGCTTCGGCGTACGCGTAAGGGACTTCGGCCACGTACGTCAACTGTCCTGAATGGACCGCCCAGGGTGACGGCGTGCCGCCCGGAGCGCTCGCTTCGGCCAGGATCTGGACCTTCGTCGAGTCGCGGACGTCGATCGCGACGACCCCGGTGCCCGAACGGGGATCACGGCGCAGGGGAGTGCCCTTGTAGGTGACGGTGGTGGGGTTGTCGCCGCGGTAGCCCTCCGCGCGCCAGCCGGGGAGGGCGCGCAACTGCCAGATGTTGGCTCCGATCCAGACCACAGGGATCCGGGCAGTCGTGACGTCGTCGAGAAACGCCTTCGGCAACGCCGCGTCGGAGACCGAGCCGAGGTACACGACGGCCTGGAAGTCGTTCGCCTGCCGGGGCCGGTAGTCGGCGGCCGGCCGCATCGTCCATGCGGTGCCTCGGGAAACGAGGTTCGCGGTGTACATCGCGTACGCCTCGGCCGTCCGGATCTCTTCGGGCGCGGAGACCGTCCCGTCCTTCTTGCGCCCGTCGTCGTAGAGCACAAGGGTCTTCCGGTCCGGGTCGCCGCCGGGACCCGGCATGCCCGCCTTCGCCGCTTCGGGAAGGCGGCCGGCGAGCGGCACCGGCGTGGCGGGCGGTGACGCCGTGACCGGCTCCGTCTTGGTGACCTGGACGAGCACGACCACGGCGACGGTGACGGCGACGACCGCGACGACGGCGAGCCGGAACCAAGCGGGCAAGCGGAAGCGCTGCCCGCCCTTGTCCTTCGTCATCGGGTCAGACCTCGGCCGGTTCGTTCGCTGAAGCGGGCCGGAACGGGGCGGGCAGCTCGGGGGCCAGGCCCAGCAGATGCGCGAGCGCCTGCTCGGTCCGTTCGGCGGCGGCGCCGTCGCCGAACGGGTTGCCGCTGCTCATCATCCGCCTGCGCGCCGCCGGATCGTTCAGCAGTTCCTTCGCGGTCGAGACGATCTTGTCGCGGTCGGTGCCGACGAGCAGGGCGCATCCGGCGTTCACGGCCTCCATGCGCTCGGTGACGTCACGGAGCACCAGGACCGGGACGCCGAAAGTCGGGGCCTCTTCCTGGATGCCGCCGGAATCGGAGAGCACGAGCGTGCTGGCGGCCAGCGTCGCGGCGAGTTCGGGATAGGGCAGCGGACCGGTGATCAGCGCCCCCGGTGTGCCGGCCAGTTCTTCACGGACCAGGCTCCGCACCTTCGGGTTCGGATGCGCGGGGAGCACCACCCGCAGTTCCGGATCGGCGGCCATCAGCTCGGTCACCGCGCGCAGGACCCGGCGCATCGGCTCGCCCCAGGATTCGCGGCGGTGGAGGGTGACCAGCATCAGCTTGACCGCGCCGCGGGTCGCGTTTTCGAGCAGGGTCGCCAATTCCGGATCGTGCACCGTGGTGGATTTGTCCGTCACCGTGAGAATCGCGTCGACGACGGTGTTCCCCGCGACGAGCACGTTCTTGCCGGGAACCCCCTCGGCGCGCAGGTTCGCGGCGGCGTCGGGCGTCGGGGCCAGGTGGAGCGCGGCCGCCTGGCTCACCAGTTTCCGGTTGAGTTCCTCGGGGAACGGCGCGCCCAGGTCGAACGAGCGGAGGCCCGCTTCGAGATGCACGACGGGGACGCGGCGCCAGAACGCGGCGAGCGCCCCGGCCAAGGTGGTCGTCGTGTCGCCCTGGACGACCACGGCGGCGGGCGGCCGCCGGTCGGCCACTTCTTCGAGGCCCGTGAGAAGGCCGGAAAGGAGTTCCGGTTGGGAACCCGTTCGCCTGTCCAGCGTCAGGTTTTCATCCGCCGTCAAGCCGAAGGTCGCCAAGGCCTGGCCGACCATTTCCGGATGCTGTCCCGTGGCGATGAGCACGGGCCGCAGGCGGCCTTCGGAAGCCAATGCCCTGGCCACCGGAGCCAGTTTCACGGCTTCCGGGCGGGTTCCCGCCACCAGCCAGATTTCGGGCATGACGTCGGTCTCGTTCTGTGCGTTACGCACCTGGTCCTTCTTCCGGGTTCGCGCTGAGGTACGGCGTGAATTCGTCGTTGAAGTCACGAAAGAGTGGTAGGTGAGGCGAGGATCACTGATTGATGGTCACCTTTACGGGGGATCGTCGCCCGCGAACGTTAACACAGACGGGGTACTGTACCCACCCGAAAGGCTGAATATCGCTTCCATGGGTGACCTCGTACTCACGGTATGAAAACTGTGAGTAGATGTTTGTGGCGCCCCCTGCCCGAAGGAAAGACATGTCGATGGTGCCGGTGGGCCCGGTCAAGGTTTCCGCGCTCGGAATCGGCGCGACGATGGCGGGCGCGACGGTGAGCACCGTGCTCGCGATGGTGATCGGGACGGTCGCCTTGCTGCTCATGGCGCGTTCGCTGCACCTTCGCCTGAAGGACTGAACCACCCGCTCATGGCCACTCCCGCTTTCGCCGCCACCATGATGCTGTTGCTTCTGTGGTGGCCGGCGCACAACATCCTGCTCGCGGCTTTCGCGTGGCGCACCGGTCGCCCGCGCCGGTCGGCGGCCGCGCGCGGCGAGGGGCTGGAGTTCTGGATCGTCATCCCGGCGCTCAACGAGGAACGTGTGGTCGGCAACACCGTCCGCAACGCGCTTTCGCTTGGCACGGAACGGAATCCGGTACGCGTCCTGGTCATCGACGACGGCTCGGACGACGGCACGCCCGACGTCCTGCGCGAGGTGACGGACCCGCGCCTGCACGTCCTGCGCCGTGATCTCCCGCAGGCCCGGCAGGGCAAGGGCGAGGCGTTGAACGCCGGCTATCGCTACATCCTCCGGCTGTGCGAAGCCGAGGGCAGCGTGTCGAAGACGATCGTCGGCATCATCGACGGGGACGGCCGGGGCAGCCCGGGCATGCTGCGCGAAGTGGCCGACGTGTTCGGCGACCGCGGCGTCGGCGCCGTGCAATGCCGGGTGCGTATTCACAATCGACGCAGCGTGCTCGCTTTGTTGCAGGATTTGGAGTTCGGCGCGGTCGCCGACGCGTCGCAAAGCCTGCGCGATCTGGCGGGCAGTGTCGGAATGGGCGGAAACGGGCAATTCTCGAGACTCGGCGTGCTGCGCCGGTTCGATCCGGCCCCCTGGTCGGACTGTCTCGTCGAGGATCTCGAACTCGGGCTGAGATTACACGTCGCAGGTATCCGGATGCGTTATGTGAAATCGGCCTGGGTGACGCAGCAGGGTCTCGTCGATCTGCGCCGGTTGTTGCGGCAACGCACTCGATGGGCACAGGGAAATTTGCAATGCGCAAGGCATTTGCGAAAACTGCTGGCGTCACGGCACGTGGGCAGTATCGGCCTTTTGGACTTCCTCGCCTATCTCGTGACGCCTTGGCTGACGGTGCCGTTGTCCTTGGTGGTCTCGCTGTTGTTCGTGGGCACACTCGTCGCTTCCTGGTCGGGCGTCACGCTCGGCGGGCTGATCGCGCCGCCGTCGGCGTTGCCGGGCGCGGCCCTGATCGGCGTCGTCGTCCTGCTGGTACCCGGTCTGGTGTGGGCCGTCGTGCACCGGCTGCGGCTCGGTGAGGAACCGCTTCGCCGCTGTCTGCTCGCGGGCCTTCTCTATCCGGCATTCCTGGTGCTCGGCGTGATCGCGACCTGGCGGGCCCTGTTCCGCGTGCTCGCCCGCCGCAACAGCTGGACCAAGACCGAACGGCTGAGTGAGGACGAGGCCGTCCCTGTCGGGGGCGCCTGAGAAAGTGTCGGTATGACTGTCGACGCGATGATCGAAGACCTCAGGACGCTCGTCGAGATCGAGTCGCCGTCGGGTGACATCGAAGCTCTGACGACGTCGGCCCGGGCGCTGGCCGCCATCCTCGAAAACCGCCTCGGCGGAACGGCGACCCTGGTGGAGAGCGCGGCGGGGCCGCACGTCCGATGGTCCGGCGGTGGTGAGCCGCGCGTGCTGATCCTGGGGCACCACGACACCGTGTTCCCGATCGGCACGCTGGCCCGCCGTCCGTTCGCGGTGACCGGCGGCCGCGTGACCGGCCCCGGGGTGTTCGACATGCTCGGCGGGCTGGTGCAGGCGATCCACGGCCTGGCGGCGCTCGGCGACCTGACCGGGGTCGAGATCCTGGTGACGGCCGATGAGGAGACGGGCTCGCACGAATCCCGCGCGCTCATCGAGGATCGCGCCCGCGCGTGCGGCACGGTGCTCGTGTTCGAAGGCGCGGCCGACGGCGGCGGCCTCAAGATCGGCCGCAAGGGATGCGGCACCTTCGAGGTCGTCATCACCGGCAGGGCGTCGCACGCCGGTCTCGAACCGGAGGCCGGCGTGAACGCGCTGACCGAAGCCGCGCATCAGGTGCTGGACATCGTCGCGCTCGGTAGGCCCGAAATCGGGACGACCGTCACCCCGGCCGTCGCTTCGGCGGGAACGGCGAGCAACGTCGTGCCCGCCTCCGCGACCGTCGTGGTCGACGTCCGGGTCGAGTCCGCCGAGGAGAAGGAGCGCGTCGACGCCGGATTCGCCGCGCTCACCCCGCGTCTCGCCGGGGCGGAAGTCGAGGTTCGAGGCGGGATCCACCGGCCGCCGATGCCCGAGTCGGCCGCCGCGGACCTCTTCGCCGTCGCGGAACGGCTGCTGCCCGGAGTCGCCGGTGTGGCCGTCGGCGGCGGGAGCGACGGCAACCTCACGGCCGCGATCGGCGTCCCGACCCTCGACGGGCTGGGCGCTGTCGGGGGAGGCGCGCACGCGGATCACGAGTACCTGCTGGTGGAGTCGATGGTGGAGCGGGCGGATCTGGTCACCGGGCTGGTGACGGCGATCCGGGACTCCCGCGGTTAGCCGGCTGATCAGTCCGCGGCGCTGATCTGCGTTCGAGCTTGGTCGGCGCGATGTTTGTTGCCGTAGCTGTCGAAGAGCGTCGCTGCTTCCCGCCAGCACGCGATGGCCTCCGCGGGTTTGCCCATTTCGCGAAGAGAGGCGGCCATCGTGTCCAACGGGTTCGCGATGGAGAGAGGAGCGCGAATCGCCCTGGCTTGTGCGATGGCGGCGCGGCAAAGTTCGATGGTCCTGTCGTGGTCGCCGAGCCCCTGGTGAAGCTGGGCGATGGCGTTCATCGAACCGACCTCACCGAGGTGGTCGCCGACTTGACGACGCAGGGTGAGCCCGCGTTCGCAGTGCTCGAAGGCCTGTCGAAAGTGTCGCAGGGCACCGTACGCGCGTCCGATGTTGCCTTCGATGACGGCTTCCATCCGTTCGCCTTTTCGAACCCAGCGCAACGCTTCGAAAAGGTGATCGAGGGCTTGTTCGTATTGTCCTCGTTCGCTGCAAAGCCAGCCGAAGCCATTGAAGACGGCCGACAGTCTGCTCTTGTCTTCCAGTGTTCGTGTCAGCGGCAAGGCGTTGTCAAGCTCGGCCAAGGCCTCATCCCAGCGTCTCAGCATCGTGAAGGCCTCCGCGCGTCCGACGAGGAAGTATGTTTCGGCGAGCTTGTCCTGTGACCTTCGCGCGGCTCGCAACCCTGTGCCACCGACGTCGAGCCAGTCGCTGAGGTTGCCGAGGAGAATGAGAAAGCGACAGTTGTGCGCCAGGGAGACGCTGTGCGGGTATCTCCCGGAGTTCGCGGCGAACCGCAGAACGGCAAGGCAATTGAAACCCTCCGCCATGAGCCAGGCCATCGCTCCTTGTTGATCGTCGAACGGTGGCGGCGGTGACGGTGCCGTGGCGTGCAGCGGAAGCCTCGTGTGAGCCGGGAAGACAAGTGCGTCGCAGGCATGGGCCGTGCGCACGTACCAGTCGAGAAGTGCCTCCAGGGCGAGGTCGCGTGTTTCGAAGCTGTCGTGGAGATCGGCCTGTTCGGCCGCATAGGCGCGAAGCAGGTCATGGAAGCGATAGCGATGGGCGGCCACCTGTTCGATCAAGTGTGTCGCCGCGAGAGCTTTGAGGAGTCTGCGAGCGTCCTTCAGTTCAAGGCCGCCGAGAGCCGCGGCGGCGTGCTGACTCAGGTCGGGACCCGGATGAAGCCCCAGTCTTCGGAATATCTTCGCCTGTTCCGTGGTGAGCCGCTGATAGGAGGAATCGAATACCGCGCGGATGGCGGCGCGCTCGTCCCCTGAGCTGCTCAAGGCGTCGAGTAGCTCGCCGTCTTCGGTCAGTTCGCCGATGACGTCCGCGACCTTGACGCGTTCGTCGATGGTCAAGCGGCTTGCGGCGATCCGCAGGGCCAAGGGCAGCCGGGCACAGAGCCTGATCAATTCGGCGACGGCGAGGGGTTCTTTCGCGGCCCGATCCGGTCCGATGATCCCGGTCACCAGTTCCCTCGCCTCGCCTGAGCTGAGGAGATCCAGGGTGATGCGGGTGGCCGACTCGGTGACGACCAAGCCGGTGAGGCTGTCCCGGCTGGTCACGATAGCCATGCAGCCGGCCGTGGCAGGCAGGAGAGGTCGTACCTGGTCCGCGCGGTTGGCGTTGTCGAGCAAAATCAAGATCCGGCGGCCCGCCAGCAAGGAACGGTACAAGCCGGCCCGAGCCTCGACGTCTTGCGGCATGCGGCTGGGAGGCGTGCCCAACGCACGGAGAAAGCCGTCCAGGACCTCGCTCGGGGTCGAGGGTTCGCCAGGGCCGTAGCCTCGCAGGTTGACATACAGGGTCCCGTCGGGGAAACGGTGCTGGACCCGATGCGCCCAATGGACCGCCAAGGTGGTCTTCCCGATCCCGGCTGCCCCGTCCAGGGCCGAGATCACCACGGCGTCCAAGCCGCTCGCGGGTCCGTTGCCGGAGAGCAACGCGTCGAGGGCGGTCAGTTGGTCAGCTCGGCCGGTGAAGTCCCGAACGGCCAGCGGCAGCTGTCGTGGCACCACGGCCTGAGCGGGATCGGAGAGGTCAGAACCTCGGGGGGCTGCTCCGTGCGAGTGGGGCTGACCTGCCATGCGTCCAGTCTGGTCGTGGGATGGAGGTGGCAATAGCACGAGCCGGTACCGCCACTCCGATGGAGCACCTCGTTTGTTCACTGCCGCACACTTTCTGCCGGCGGGGTCGGGTTTGCGTGCGGAGCCGGAGGTCGATCGTGAAAGCGCCAGTTCTTGCCCGATTTCGGGCAAGAACTGGCGCTTCGGGGGTCCGATGTGCAAGATGGGTCCAGTGGAGGACGCGGACATCGTCGAGCAGGTGGCCTTGTCGACGGGTCTGTCGACGGCCATCGCCGCCCGTGTCGTCGAAGACGTCCTGGCGTTCTACCGGCAGCCGGTCGAGCAGTACGTCCGGTCCCGGCACGCCCGGTTGCAGGCAGAGGGCAGGAAGAACCCCGAGATCTTCCCGCTCGTCGCCGCGGAACTGAGCCGCCGTCTCGTCGCGCCTCCCGACCTGTCCGAGCGGCAACTGCGCCGCATCGTCTACGGCTGACGGAACGCCCGGTCTTCGCGTACCCCGTCCGTTTTCTTTGTGAGGTTGACTCGTCATGTGCGGAATCGTCGGTTACATCGGCGGCCAGAACGCCGCCCCGATCCTGATCGAAGGGCTGACGCGGCTGGAGTACCGCGGCTACGACTCGGCCGGGATCTCCGTCCTTGGCGGTAAAGGCGCCCAGGTGCACCGGATCGTCGGGCGGGTGCGGAACCTGACCGCGGCCCTGCCCAAGCGGCTCGCGGGCAAGGTCGGCATCGGGCACACGAGGTGGGCGACGCACGGTCCGGCGACCGAGGCGAACGCCCATCCGCACGTCTCCGAGGACGGCCGGATCTCCGTGGTGCACAACGGGATCATCGACAACGCCGACGCCCTGCGCGAGCAGCTCGCCCAGGCCGGGGTGACGCTGACTTCCGAGACCGACACCGAGGTGCTCGCCCACCTCATCGCACGGTCGGGCGCGAAGACCCTCGAAGACGCCGTCGTCGAAGCCGTTTCCCGGGTCACCGGGACCTACGCCATCGCGGTCACCGACACCGAGCGCCCCGACCGCGTCGTCGTCGCGCGCAACGGTTCGCCGCTGATCATCGGCGTCGGCGACCGGGAGATGTTCGTCGCCAGCGACCTGTCCGCGCTGGTCCGGCACACCTCGCAGGTGGTGCACCTCGACGACGGCGAGTTCGCCAGCGTCTCCGCCACGGGCTACCGCACCTTCACCGTCGACGAGAGCGACACCGGCAAGGCCGCGACCGCGATCGACATCAAGGCCGACGACCTCGACCTCGGCGGTCACCAGCACTACATGTACAAGGAGATCCAGGAGCAGCCGGAATGCCTGGAGCGCATGATCCGGGGCCGTCTCGACGACCGGTTCGGAGTGTCCCGTTTGGACGGTCTGAACCTGACTCCCCGTGACCTGCGCGGTTTCGCGAGGGTGAAGATCCTCGGCTGTGGCTCGGCGTACTACGCGGGGCAGATCGGCGCGACCATGATCGAGGACCTGGCGCGGGTCCCGGCCGACGCGGAGGCCGCGTCCGAGTTCCGCTACCGCAACCCCATCATCGAGGCGGACACGCTCTACATCGCGGTCAGCCAGTCCGGCGAGACCGCGGACACCGCGTTCGCCGTCGAAGAGGTCAAGCGCAAGGGCGGCCGGGTGGTCGGCCTCGTCAACGTCGTCGGTTCGACGATCGCGCGGGCCTGCGACGGTGGCCTGTACCTGCACGCCGGTCCGGAGATCGCCGTCGCGTCGACCAAGGCGCTCACCAACATGGCCGTCGGCTTCGCGATGATCGCGCTGGCGCTGGGCCGCGTCCGCGATCTGTCCAATGCGGACGGACAGCGGATCGTCGCGGCGCTGCGGGCCCTGCCCGCGCAGGTCGCCTCCATCGTCGAGGCGGAGTCCCAGATCGCCGAGCACGCCAAGATCTGCGCGGACGCGCGAAGCCTGTTCTTCATCGGCCGGGTCCGGGGCTTCCCGGTGGCGAGGGAAGGCGCGCAGAAGTTCAAGGAGATCTCGTACCGCCACGCGGAGGCGTACCAGACCTCGGAGCTCAAGCACGGCCCGCTCGCGCTGATCGACGAGGAACTGCCGACGGTCGCGATCGTGCCGTCCGACGACCTCGCCGACCGCAACCTCGCCGCGATGCAGCAGATCAAGGCACGCAAGGGTCAGGTACTGGCGATCACCCACGACGACGTGGACTTCGGCGATCTCGACGTGCCGCGGTTCGTGGTCCCGCGTTCGGAGCCGGAGCTCGACCCGATCCTGCTCACGATCCCGTTGCAGCTCCTGGCCTACCACGCCGCGCTGATCCTCGGGCACGACATCGACAAGCCCCGGAACCTCGCGAAGTCCGTCACCGTGGAGTGACCCTGATCTTCGGAGATCAGGTATTTCCCTGATGTTCCCGACGTCCGGCGCGGACATCATGTGTGACATGAAACGAACTATTGTCACAGCAGTTGTCGCCGTCGCGGCGGCCCTCACCCCGGTGACGGCCGCCGCGGCGTCCGGCCTCGGAAAGCCCGATCCCGCCGCGTTGGCGGCGGCGATCGCGGGCCTGCCCGACAAGGAGACGACGGGCGCGCTGGTCCGGGTCACCGGCGACTCGGGTTCGTGGTCGGGCACCTCCGGGGTGTCCGACGTCGGCACGCACGCCCCCGTGCGGCCGGACGGGTTCTTCCGGATCGGCAGTACCACCAAGGTCTACACCGCGGTCATGGTGCTGCAGCTGGCGCAGGAACACCGGATCGACCTCGAACAGCCGGTCCAGCGGTATCTGCCCGGGGTGCTCCCGGCGGACTATCCGCCGGTGCCGGTGCGCACCCTGCTCGACCACACCTCCGGGCTGCCGTCGGTGGACATCCCGGGTCTCTACGATCCCGAGTGGATCCTCGCGCACCGCTACGAGCACTGGAGCCCGCGCCAGGTCGTGGACACCGCGCTGCGCCACCCGATCGACTTCCGGCCCGGCACGGCGCAGAAGTACACGAACACCGCGTACGTCACGGCGGGGATGCTCGTCGAGAAGGTGACCGGACAGTCCTACGGGCGCAACCTGCGTGATCGCATCACCGTCCCGCTCGGCCTCTGGCGCACCTACTACCCGGAGGACGACCCGCGCCTGCCGAACCCGGCCGCACGCGGTTACCTCGACGTGGACGGGAAACTGGTCGACGTCACCGAGATGAACCAGTCCATTCCCGGCGCCGCCGGCGCGATCGTCTCCACGGCCGGGGACCTCGACAAGTTCATCACCGGCCTTTTCCGGGGACGGCTGCTCGGCCCGGCCGTGATGCCGCGGCTGTTCGCCGTGCCCCAGGTGCCCATGTTCGACGGCAGTGGTCCGGCGAACTACAGCCAGGGCCTGATGAAGCTGAAGCTGAACGGGATCACCGTCTGGGGGAAGACCGGCAGCCGGTACGGCTACGCGAGCGGGATCTTCGCCACCCGGGACCTGTCCAGGGTCGTGGCGTACTCGGTCAACCCGACGGTGAAGTCGCCGGACGGCCAGCCGCTCATCGTGAAGAAGATCGCGGACGCCGCGAGCAGGAGCCTGCCGAAGATCTAACGGGGGCTGCTGCTGTGTCCGGCCCGATGTCCGTGAAGGCCTCCTTGAGGGACCCAGAGTCCCTCAAGGAGGCCTTCATGGACTTGCCATTCACTCGGTACCGCCACCCTTGGGCTCTCAGTCCAGGAGGCGCCACAGGTGGTCGGTGGTCCCGTTGTCGTCGAACTGGACGACGATCGCCGAATCCGCGGTGGACATCAGATCGACGCCGAGAACCTTGCCGGAGTTGAGATTCTGCAACCGGAACCACCCGTCCCCGTTGTCCAGGAACCGCCACAGGTGATCCGCCGTGCCGTTGTCGTCGAACTGCACGACGCGCGCCGAGTTCGCGGTGGACATCAGGTCGACGCCGAGGACCTTGCCCGAGTTGCGGTTCTTGACGCGGAACCAGCCGTCACCGTTGTCCAGCAGCCGCCACAGGTGGTCCGCGGTCCCGTTGTCGTGGAACTGGACGACCTGCGCGGAGTCCGCGGTGGACATCCGGTCGACGCCCAGGAGTTTGCCGGAGTTGCGGTTCTCGATCCTGGTCCAGCCGGACCGCCAGGGCCGGGAGCCGCCGGTCCGCGGGAACGACGTCACCCGCAGCCGCGCGGCGCCCATCGGGATCAGGGTGACGCGCTGGACCGGGGTGGTCACGGCGACCGGGCCGTCGGCCAGTTCGTCGATCACGTCCTGCTCGCTCGCCTGCCAGCCGTCGACGCGCTGGGCGTCGGTGGTCAGCCGGACCGGGCTGTTCGCCAGGGTGAACGGGTCCAGCGGGTTCCCACCGGTCGTGACGACGGTGAACGCGGCCTGCGGCACCAGACCGTAGTTCCACGCCGAGCCCGGCCTGACCTCGTGGACCGGCCATTGCTCGTCGCCCGCGACCCGGCTCCAGTTCTCCTGGATCGCCAGGGAGTACGTCAGCGGTCCGCGGTCGACCGAGACGGAGTTGTGGTTGCGTGCCCAGGTCCGCGTGCGCGTGGTCATCGGCAGGCGCAGGGTGACGCGGTCGCCGGTGCGCCAGACCCGGCGGACGGTTTCGTAGCGGGGACCGCCGCTCACCGCGATCGCTCCGCCGTTGACCGACAGCGCCGGAGCCGGGCACCAGCCGGGAATCCGTACCTGGAAAGGGAATTCCGCCGGCTTCGGCAGCGAGAAGGTGAACGTGATGGTGTCCGAGAACGGGTACGCGGTCGCCTGGGTGACGGTCACCGAAGTGCCGTCCGCGACCTTCGCGGTCACCGTGGACGCGCCGTACAGCATCGCGCAGAGCCCGCCGTCCGCCGTGGCCTGCCACATCTCTTCGACGTAGTACGGCCAGCCCATCCCGTAGTTGTGCGGGCAGCAGCGGTAGTTGTCGATCCCCGGCTTGTACGCCTGCATGGCGAAGTCGTTGTCGAACTGGCTCAACGATTTCGCCTGCCTGTCGAGCTGGATCGCGTTCGCCGACGTCACGTAGTGGATGCTCCGCCCGGCCGGGTCCAGCGCGGCCGGAAGCAGATTGAAGGCGAGTTCCTCGACGCGGTCGGCCCAGACGGGATCGCCGGTGGCCCTGGCGAGGATCTCGTGGCTCATCATGTACTCGACGATCCCGCAGGTTTCGAAGCCCTGCCTCGGATCGTCGTAGCCGGGCCGGACGTTCTCGTCGCCGGCGAAGCCGCCGCCGGGGAACTGTCCGTAGCGGCCCTGGATCCGGTCGTAGTTCGCGTAGGCGCTCGCGCGGTGCGCGGGATCGCCGGAGAGGACCCAGAACTGGCCCGGCTCGCGGAAGCCCTGGGTGATGTTGACGTTGTGCCCGGTCGGCAGGTTGTCCACCCAGTTCGCCGAGTGCCGGTGGATGGTGCGGACCAGGTCCAGCAGGAACGCTTCGCCGGTGCGGTTGTAGAGCCAGTAGACGACGTCGATCGTGTCGGCCCAGCGGGTGTGCCCCCAGCCGTCGACGTACACGGACGTCGGTTGTGCCGCCATGAACCGGAAGTACCGGCTGAGGAACGGGACGACACGAGTGTCCTTTGTGTACTCCTCGTGCGACCGCAGCGCGTGCAGCATCGGCATGTGCGGCCACAGGTCCGCGTGGCCGGATTGCCGGGTGCGCAGTTCGGACGGTCCGAAGAAACCGTCCGGGGCCTGGGTGGCGAGGACGGCGTCGATCCAGCGGCGCGTGTCGGCGAGGACGCGGGCGTCGCCGGTGACGTAACCGAGGTCGCCGTACCCGCGCAGCCAGTACGGCACCTCCTCCCAGCCTTGCAGCGCGGGGCGTGTCCAGCCGGTGTTGTCGAACGCGAGGTAGTGCGACACCTCCTGGTAGCGGCCGTTGAGCCCGTCGAGCTGCTTGCGGAGCTGGGTGGCCAGCCAGCCGTCGGCCTTCGCCGAGCCGGGCGGGAGCCGCAGCAGGGGAGCGGGCAGCAGCGGTGCGCGGTTGGCGACGTACGGCGAGGCGGCGGTCGCGGCTTCGGCAGCCTGTGTCGCCTGGGCTCCGATACCGGCGGCCAGACCGGTCGCGACGGTGGCTTTGAGGAAGTTGCGGCGGGGGACTGACATGGGGTTTCCCCTTTCCTGACCCGGTCCGTCCAGATTTACATCGTTGATACAACGTTGTAAATCCGCCGTTCGCCGGATGGCGGTCCGGAGTGGCCGAACGGGCAGGACCGGCGGCGGTTCGGGCAGGTTCGGGGGAAAGTCCGCCGCCGTGTTGTGTCCTCAGTGGACAGAGCGGCGGAAGCGGCTCCGGATTCCCGCGAGTTCCGTTGTCGGACCGGAGAGTAAGCAACTATTGTCGCCATGACCGCTCATCCGCCAGGGCAGGAGGTGACCGTTGTACGCCGAGGAGCGGCAGCGTGCCATTCTCAAGCAGGCCCGGCAGAACGGCCGTGTCGACGTGGCGACGCTCGCGGCGGCTTTCGAGATCACCAGTGAGACCGTCCGCCGGGACCTGACGGCCCTGGAGCGCAGCGGTGTGGTGCGCCGGGTGCACGGTGGCGCGATCCCGGTGGAACGGCTGGGCGTCGAGCCCGGGCTCGACGCCCGCGACGTGGTGATGACCGCCGAAAAGGACCGCATCGCCCTGGCCGCGCTGGAGCAGGTCCCCGCCGAGGGCGCGATCCTGTTGGACGCGGGCACCACCGTGGGGCGGCTCGCGCACCTCATCCCCGCCGATCGGGAACTGACCGTGGTCACCCCTTCGCTGCCCAACGCGTTCGCGCTCGCCAACCGGCCCGGCATCACGGTGATGCTGGTCGGCGGACGGCTTCGCGGGCACACCATGGCCTCGGTCGACAGCTGGGCGCTCAACGCCCTCAAGGACACCTACGTCGACGTCGCCTTCATCGGCGCCAACGGCCTTTCCGTCGAGCGCGGGCTCACCACCCCGGACACCGCCGAGGCGATGGTGAAGCGCGCCGCCATCGCGTCCGCGCGGCGCTCGGTGCTGCTGGCCGATCACACCAAGATCGGTAACGACCACTTCGCCCGTTTCGGTGAACTCGACGACGTCGACACCCTGATCACCGACACCGGCATCGATGCCAGGACGGCCGACGAGATCACCCGGACCGGCGTCAAGGTGATCGCCGTTTGAGGCGTACGGGCGAGCGGCTCGCCGGATACCTGATGACCGCGCCGTTCTACGTGCTGTTCGGCGTTTTCGGTCTCTTCCCGCTGCTCTACACCGCGTGGGTGGCGCTGCACCATTGGCATCTGGTCAACGGTGACACCGGGTTCGCCGGGCTCGGCAACTTCGCCGTCCTGCTCCAGGACCCGCATTTCTACAACGCGCTCTTCAACACGGTCAGCATCTTCGTCCTGTCGACCGTCCCGCAGCTGCTGGCCGCGCTCGGGCTCGCCGCCCTGCTCGACCGGCCGTTGCGCGCGCGGACGCTGTGGCGGGCCAGCGTGCTGCTGCCCAACGTCGTCTCGGTGGTCGCGGTGGCGCTGGTGTTCAGCCAGCTCTTCGCCGAGGACTACGGCATCGTCAACTGGGCGCTGGGCCTGGTCGGCCTCGACCCGGTGGACTGGCGATCGGACCGGTTTGCCTCGCACGTCGCCGTGAGCGTGATGGTGATGTGGCGCTGGACCGGCTACAACGCGCTGCTCTACCTGGCGGCGATGCAGTCCGTGCCCCAGGAGCGCTACGACGCCGCCATGCTCGACGGCGCCTCGCGCTGGCGGACCTTCCGGTCGATCACCGTGCCCGCGATCCGGCCGACGATCGCCTTCACCGTCGTCGTCTCGACGATCGGCGGGCTGCAGCTGTTCGCCGAACCGCAGCTGTTCGACGACTCCGGCACCGCCGGGACCGGTGGCGCCGACCGGCAGTTCCAGACGCTGGCCATGTACTTGTACGAGAAGGGGTTCGGCGAGTTCGACGCCGGATACGCGGCGGCCATCGCGTGGCTGCTCTTCCTGATCTCCGCCGGATTCGCGCTGGTCAACTTCTCGCTCGTGCGGCGGATCCGGGGAGGTGAGTGAGGCGTGGCGGCCAGGCAACGAGCCGGATTCGTCGTCTACGGGCTGCTGCTCGCCGTCGGCGTCGCGTCGATCTTCCCGCTGTACTGGTCGTTCGTGGTGTCCTCCAAGGACAATTCCGCCCTCGGCGAGACCACCCCGCCACTGCTGCCCGGCGGCAATCTGGTCGAGAACGTGGGCAGGGTCTTCGACACCGTCGACTTCTGGCTGGCGATGCAGAACTCGCTGATCGTCGCCGGCACGGTGACCGTGTCGAACGTGCTGCTCTCCAGCATGGCCGGATTCGCCTTCGCGCGGCTGCGGTTCCCTGGTCGGGACACGCTCTTCCTGGTCGTCATCGGCACCGCCATGGTGCCCGCGCAGCTCGGGGTCATCCCGCTGTACCTGGTGGTCGGCGAACTCGGCTGGTACGGGCGGCTGGAGGCGGTGATCGTGCCGGGACTGGTCGGCGCGTTCAGCGTGTTCTGGATGCGGCAGGCGTGCGAGGAGGCGATCCCCGGCGAACTGCTCGACGCCGGCCGCGTCGACGGCTGTTCGGCGCCGCGCCTGTTCTGGAACGTCGCCCTGCCCGCCATCCGTCCGCAGGCAGCCGTGCTCGGGATGCTGACGTTCATGACCGCGTGGAACGACTTCTTCTGGCCGCTGATCGTGCTCGACCCCAACGCGCACCCGACCGTCCAGGTGGCGTTGTCGCGGCTGGCCAGCGGCTACTTCACCGACTACTCGCTGATGCTGACCGCGGCCACGATCGGCGTGCTGCCCGTCGTCGTCCTGTTCATCCTCCTGGCCAGGAAGGTCGTCGACGGCGTCATGCGGGGCGCGCTAAGGGGTTAGCCCGTTGCGCGCCACCACGTCCGCGTAGAACCGGGCGCTGTCCTTGAGCACCCGCTCCTGGGTCTCGAAGTCGACGTGCACGAGACCGAACCGCTGCGTGTACCCCATGGCCCACTCGAAGTTGTCCAGCAGCGACCAGGCCATGTACCCGCGGATGTCGGCGCCCCGTTCGATCGCGTCGTGCACGGCGGCGAGGTGCTCGGCGAAGTAGCGCACGCGGTCCGCGTCGCGCACCCGGCCGTCGACGACCTCGTCCACGAACGCGGCGCCGTTCTCGGCGATCACGAGCGGCAGGCCGGGGCAGTGCCCGTGCAGCCACACCAGCAGGTCGGTGAACGACTCCGGCCGCTGCTCCCAGCCGAGCGAGGTCAGATCGCCGCGCGGCGGCGTGACGTCCATCCCGCGCAGGCCGGGCAGCGGGCAGTTGCTGTCGGCCTCGGGATCGTCGAGCGGGACGGCGCGGGCAGGCGCGTAGTAGTTGACGCCCAGCACGTCCAGCGGCTGCGCGATGAGGTCCAGGTCGCCGTCGGCGATCGCCGGTTCGAGGGCGCCGAGATGCGCCAGATCCGCCAGCAGTTCGGACGGGTAGCCGCGGCCGAGCAGCGGGTCGAGGAAGAACCGGTTGTGCAGGAAGTCGAACTTCCGTGCGGCTTCGCGGTGCGCGGCGTCGTCCACATCGGTCAGCACCGGGGCGAAGTTGAGCACGATGGACACTTCCTGCTCACCGCCGCCCGCGCGCAACGCCTGCGCGGCCTGACCGTGCGCGAGCAGGAGGTGGTGCCCGGCGACCACCGCCGCGCCTTCGTCCTGGAGCCCCGGCGCGTGGTCGCCGTTGCCGTAGCCGATGAAGGCGGCGCAGAACGGCTCGTTGATCGTGGTCCACTGCCGGACGCGATCGCCGAGTGCTTGGTGGACGGTCGCCGCGTAGTCGGCGAACAGGCCCGCGAGATCGCGATTCGGCCAGCCGCCTTCCTGCTGCAGCGCCTCTGGGAGATCCCAGTGGTAGAGCGTGACCATCGGGGTGATCCCGTGCTCCAGCAACGTGTCGACAAGGCGATCGTAGAAGGCGAGCCCGCGCGGTTCGATCGTGCGGCCGTCCGGCATGACCCGCGACCACGCCACCGAGAAGCGGTAGTACGGCACGCCGAGTTCGCTCAGCAGGCCGACGTCCTCGCGATAACGGCGGTAGTGGTCGCAGGCCGGGTCGCCGGTGGCGCCGTCGAGCACCGTGCCGGGGCGCGCGGTGAAAGTGTCCCAAATGGACGGTCCGCGCCCGTCCGCCGTCGTCGAGCCTTCGATCTGGTACGCCGCCGTGGCCGTGCCCCAGCGGAACCCTGCCGGAAAACCGCGTGTCACGCCGTCCCCGCTCACTTGGCGGCCGCGGCGCGGCCCTCGGTCGAAGCCTGGCCCCAGGCCTGGTCGAGCGACTGCTTCCCCTCTTCGACGCGGCCGAGCGCGTGCCCGTACACGGGGCGCACCTCGCCGTCGCGCAGCCCGCGGTAGTTCGGCCGCAGGGCTTCGGCGGACGCCGCGAAGATCTTGCCGACCGGCGCGCCGCTGAAGTAGTCGCTGGTGTGGGACAGCACGGCGGGGTCCTGGTAGGCGCCCAGCGCGCTCGGCAGCAGCCCGCTTTCCAGGAAGATCCGCTTCTGCTGTTCGGGCGCGGTCAGCCAGACGGCGAGGTCGTAGGCCTCCTTGCGGTGCGCGCCCTGCTTCGGGACGGTCAGGAACGACCCGCCCCAGTTGCCCGCGCCACCCGGTACCGAGGTGACGTCCCACTTGCCCGCCAGTTTGGGACCGCCCGCTTCCTGGATCTGGGTCAGCATCCAGGCGGGACACGTGATCGCGGCGAACCGGCTCTGCTTGATCGCCACCGTCCACGGCTGCGTGAACGTGGTGACCGCCGCCGTCTCCTTCTTCAGCGCCATCCCGCCCGCGAGGTCGAAGGCCTTGCGCACGTTCGGGTTCTTGTCGGCGATGAACGTGTCGTCCTTGGCGAAGTAGTTCTCCTGCGCCTGGTTGAGCATCGCCGTGTAGACGGTGCCCGCCGAATCGGCGAACTTGACCTCCGGCGAGCGCGACGTGAACTTCTCGCCGGTCTCGGCGAACTTGTCCCAGTCCGGCCAGAGCGCGGCCACCTGGTCGCGGTCGGTCGGCAGGCCGGCGTTCGCGAACAGGTCGCGGCGGTAGCAGAGGGCGAGGCTGCCCATGTCGGTCCCGAGGCCCATCACGAACTTCCCGTCGTCCGCGGTGCCCTGGTCCCACTTCCAGCCCGGCCAGTTCTCCTTCAGGCCTTGCGCGCCGAACTCGGACAGATCGCTGAACTTGTCCGTGGATTGCCGGAACTTGGGGAGGTACTGCTCCTCGATCGCCACCACGTCCGCGCCGCCGCGTCCGGCGCCGAGGCCGGTGGCCAGCTGCCGGTGGTGCGTCTCGAAGTCGGCGACCCGGCCCTCGACGGTGATGCCGGGGTGCGTCTTCTCGTAGTCGTCGAACAGTTTCTCGTAGCCGAACTCGCCGAAGGTGGCGACGGTGAGCTTGATCGGCCCGCCGGGTTCGGTCGCGCCCGAACAGCCGGCGAGCAGCAGCACGAGGGCCGCCAACGCGGCAGGCATGCGGGTCATGGTTCTCCTCGGTCGGACGGGAAGAGCACGGTCACGCGAGCCGCCTCGGCAGCTGATCGCCGACGGTCAGCCGCGAATCGGCGTGCAGTTTGGTCAGTACCCGGGACACCAGCGACTGCACCGTCCTCCTCGGCAGGCTCAGCTCCGCGGCGATCTCCGGATTGGACAGTTTCGCCGCCACCAGCCGCGCGACCCGCAGTTCCAGGGGCGACAGCGCCCCGGCGTGCCGGGGACCCCGTTCGGCACGGCTCAGCACACCGTAGCGGCGCAGCCTGTTCTCCGCCCGGCGGATGCTCCAGGTGGCGCCGACCGGCCCGAGCACCTCGCACGCCTCGGTGAGCGATCGCGTGGCGGCTTCGAGGTAACCGGCGCGGCCGAGCAGTTCGGCCGCGTCCTCCAAGGCGGCCGCGAGTTCGATCGGGCGGCGGACCTCGCGGTAGTGGTCGGCCGCGGCCAGCACGCCTTCGGGGTCGCCGTCGATCAGCGCCCGGCATCGCGCGGCGGCCGCGGTGGCCCTGGCGGGCACGGACTCCAGGCCGGCCTCTTCGTCGCAGACGGCCAGCGCCTCCCTTGCCACGGCGTCGTTCCCGGCCGCGAGCGCGACGCGGACGACGTCGGGAAGCCACTGGTGGCGCAGCATCATCCGCGCGTAGTCGGGCCGCAGCACCGGCGCGACCAGCCGCAGCGCGTCGTCGAGCCTGCCGCGCTGTTCCGCGGCCATCGCCATGGCCGCGAGGTAGAAGTCGCAGCTCTCGCGTTCGGACGAGTTCGACGGCGAGTGCGCCTCGGCCGCCTCCAGATGTGTGCGGACGGAGACGCGTTCGTCCCGGTGGCCCGCGATGAGCGCGGCGACGCCGTGCAGCAGCAGCGCGGCGGCACCCGGCTCGCGGACCCCGTAGAAGGTGATCGCCGGGCCGTCCTCGGTGACCGAGTCCAGTTCGGCCAGCGCCTCGTCCCAGCGGCCGGTCCAGTAGTAGTGCACGGCCGCCGAGACCTGCGGGCCGGTCGGCAGGCCGTGCCGCGCGGCCGTCTCGTACCCGGCGTGCAGCGTGGCGTCGGCCTCGTCGAGCCGGTCGAGGTTCTGCAGGGTGAAGAGCCGGTTGTCGAGCAGGTCGAAGCGCAGGGTCGCCAGTTCGGCCTCGTCGCCGGCCGTCTCCAGCGCGGCGTCGACCGCCGTCAGCGCCTGGTCGTGCTGCCGTCGGATCGAGTGCACGAGCCACAACGTCTGCTGCGCGTGCGCGGCGGGATACCGCTCGCCCTTCTCGACGGCCTCGGCGTGCAGGCCGCGCGCGATCCGTTCGGTCTCGCCCAGATCGTCGAGGGTGCCGCGCCGGAAGTTGGCGAGCAGTGTCCGGGTGCTGGTGCGCCACAGTTCCGGCATCGACGGGTCGTCCGCGGTGTCGGCGAGCGCTTCGATCGCGCCGGGAGTGTCGCCCCGGCGGTAGCGCAGCGCGGCGAGGACATGCCGCATCTGCGCCAGGTCAGCCTTGCCGCCGACCGTCCTCACCGCTTGCTCGGCCTCGGCCTCGGGATCCTTTTCGAGCCGGAACAGCACGCGCACCAGCGCGGCGATCAGCGTCTCCCGCTGCCCGGGGGTGGGCACCGTGCTGTCGAGCGCGCCGCGCAGGAGGTCGGCCGCGATGTGCGGGGCGCGGTTGGACACCGCGATGTGGTTGACGGTGAGCCATTCGACCAGCCACGGGTCGTACGGCACCGGCCCGGCCGCCAGCTGCTCGGCGACCCGTTTGATCGGCGCGCCCGTCCGCGCGAGCGACTCGGCGGCGCGCCGGTGCAGCGCGGCGCGGACCGGTTCGGCGATACCGCCGTAGAGCGCCTGCCGCTGGAACGGATGGTGGAAGGCGAGTTTGTCGCCCGCGTACTCGATCACGCCCGCGGTGGTCGCCGGTTCCAGGTCCCGCAGGACCTCCAGCGGGCCCTTGCCCGCCAAAGCGGCCAGGTCCTCGACGGCGAACTCCGCGCCCAGCAGCGACGCGGTCCGCAGGATCTCGGTCGTGGCCGGGTCGAGGGTCTCCAGCGTGCGGCCCACCGCCGCGAGCAGCGACCGCGGCGCGTTCTCGGTGCCGTCCAGCGTCACCTCGGCGACGCCCGCCGCGATCCGCAGCGAGCCGGTGCGGACCAGGTCGTGCGCGATTTCCCTGGCGTAGAGCGGGTTCCCGGCCGCGCGCCGGACCAGCGGGCGCAGGCTCGGCCCGAGTTTCGCCGCGAGGATCACCTCGAACACGGAGGCGATCTCGTCGTCGGTCAGCACCTCGACCGGCATGATCTCGCCGTCCCTCGCCTCGACCCCGCGGCGCAGCTGGGCCAGGTCGCGACGCCCGTGCCCGGTGCGGGTGG
Organism: Amycolatopsis sp. NPDC089917; assembly: GCF_040684635.1. NCBI lineage: Bacteria > Bacillati > Actinomycetota > Actinomycetes > Pseudonocardiales > Pseudonocardiaceae > Amycolatopsis > Amycolatopsis sp. NPDC089917. The sequence goes on from NZ_JBFBGL010000039.1 coordinate 21,750, forward strand.
CGGCGACCAGCAGCAGCGGCAGCTGGCGGGTGGCGGCGGCGAGCCGCTGCCACAGCAGCACACTGGCCTCGTCGGCCCAGTGGAGGTCGTCGATCACCAGGACCAGCGGACCCGCCGCGCAGGTTTCGTCGACCAGCGCCAGCAGTTTGTCCACAGTGGACAGGATCGGGTCGGCGGGACCCCAGTCGCCGTGCGCGGGCTCGGCGTGCAGTTCACCGGCCAGCTTGGCCTTCGCCGGATCCGCCGCGCCGTGGTGCACCCCGAGGCATTCCATGATGACCTGCAGCGGGAAGCGTTGCTGGAGTTCGTCGGCCGCGGTCCAGGCGAGCTGACAGCCGCGCGCGGCGGCGCTCGACAACCCGGCGATCAGCAGTTCCGATTTGCCGATACCGGGTTCGCCTTCGAGCCAGACCGGACGGCCTCGGCCGGCGAGCACGTCGGTGACGAACCCGTTCAGCCGTTCGACCTGCCGGGTCCGGCCGGGCAGGATGCCCTGGCCGCCGCGTTCGATCGCCTTGGCCACCGGCGGCGGCACGATCCGCAGCGGCGCCGGTTTCGATCCCGTGACAGGTTTTTCGCTGCCGTCCAGGATCCGCTGGTGCAGGTCGCGCAGCGGGGCGCCGGGTTCGACGCCGAGTTCGTCCCGGAGCACTCGCCGGGCTTCGCGGTACGCGGTCAAGGCCTCGGTCTGGCGCCCGCTGGCGTGCAGGGCGCGCATGAGCGTCTCGTGCAGCGACTCCCGCAGCGGGTGCTGCTGGACCAGCGCGGTCAGCTCGGCCACCAGTTCCCGATGGTCGCCGAGGCCGAGGAGCGCGGTGGCCCGCAGTTCGGTGGCGGTCAGCTGGAGTTCGGCGAGGCGGACGCGCTCGGCTTCCGCGAACGGGCCGGGGACGCCGGAGTACGCCTCGCCGCGCCAAAGACCGAGGGCGGCGGTGAGCCGGGCGGCCGCGCCACGCTGATCCGCGTGCGCGAGGAGCCGCCGGGCCGTGGTGGCGTCCTGTTCGAACCGGCGGACGTCGAGCGCTTCGCGGTCCAGCCGCAGTACGTAGCTCGATCCGGACGAATGCAGCACCTCGTGCGCGTCGCCGCCCGCCTTGCGGATCGCGCCGCGCAGGCCGGAGACGTAGGTGTGGACACTGCCGGTGGCGCTGGCGGGCGCCGATTCGCCCCAGACGTCGGAGATCAGTTCGCCGAGTGAGACGGACTGGCCGCAGCGTGCCGCGAGCGTGGCGAAGACCGCGCGCTGACGGGCGGGCCCGAGCTTCAGCTCGACGTCGTCGAGCCAGGCACGAGGAGGCCCGAGCAGCTCGACGCGCAGCCCGTTGGTCACACCGGCTCCATTCCTGTCCTCACCGAAAGTGGCCGGATCACTACCTGCCCCGCAGTTTAGGACGTGCCCGGATCAGTTGGGTTGCGTACCCGGGTGTAGCTCAGATCGCGTCGCGCTGAGGCGGCACGGCGGGCCGCGCGAACGCGTGCAGCGGCGCGCACCACGGCTGCGCGGCTCCCAGCGGCCGGGCGGCGGGCCAGGCGGGCGACGTCCCCGCCTCGGGCAGCAGGAGCGAGGCGAGTTCGGCGGTCAGGCTCTGGTGCTGTTCCTCGGTGAGGTTCTGTTGGTGCGAAAGCAGATGGAGCAGTTCGACGGCGGGCCCGGTGGACAGCGCGCGGACGTTGTCGAGCAGCCATTGCGGGATCCAGCGCGCCGTCAGCTCGTCGCCGACCTGGAGCAGTTGCTCGGCGACACGGTCCGCGGGCGCGCCGGAGCCCGCCATCGTCGCGGCGATCTCCTGGTGCAGTACGGCGCGGATGGCGGGCGGGGTGTTCGCGGCGAACACCGCCCGCACCAGGGGGACGCGGAACCGCAGGCGTTCGCCCTCGGTCTCCAGGACGCGCGCGGCGAGGGCTTCCTCGACCGTTTCGATGAGCGCCCGCAGTTCGCGGCCGGTGACGCCCGTCAGGTCGGCGACCGTGAACGACGAGCCGAGCAACGCGGCGGACGTCAGCGTTCGCTTGCACGCCACGGAAAGCGTAGCGAGATGATCTTCCACCAGGGTGGCGGCCCGGCTGTGCGGCGCGGTGCCGAGCTCGCGGCCGTCGGCGAACTCGGCGAACAGTTCGGACAGGTACGCGGCGTTCCCGGCGGTGTGCCCGGCGGCGAACCCGAGGAACTCCTCGCCGGGATCCCTGGCCAGGGTCTCCTCGGCGAGCGCGGCGACGGCCGGGCCGTCGAACGGCGGCAGCGGGACGACCTCGCCGTCGAGCCGTGAGCGGACGACGTCGAGCGTGCGGCGGCGGGGGAGCGGGCGCGCCGAACCGATCAGCAGCAGCGGCAGGTGCGCGGTGAACCGGTGCAGCCGCTGCCAGGCGAGCAGGCTCTCCTCGTCGGCCCAGTGCAGGTCCTCGAAGACGAGCACCTTGGGCCCTTCTTCGCACAGCTCGGTGACCGTCTTGCCGAGATCCTCCAGCGCCTCGCCGCCGAGGCAGTCGGCGATGAGGCTCAGCGGGACCGCGCTGGTCAGCTCGTCGGCCTCGACCCAGCGGGTGTGGCTTCGCGCTGTCGAGAGGGCCTCCGCCAGGAGCGCGGTCTTGCCGCTGCCCGCGTCGCCGTCCAGCCACACCGTGCCGCCACGGCCTTCGTCCAGCAGGGCGGACAGATGGTGGCGCAACCGGCCCAGTTCGAACTCGCGTCCGACGAACACGGACGGCCGTTCGGGTTGGGCCTGGGTCGGCCGGTGGCGTTCCGGCTGGTCCTGGTGGTGGAGCGTCGGATCGTCGTCCAGGACCCGCTGCCGCAGGGCCAGCAGTTCCCGGCCGGGTTCGAGGCCTGACTGCTCGATGATCGTCTCGCGGGCGCGGTCGAACGCGGCCAGCGCCTCGGCCTGCCTGCCGGACCGGAACAACGCGGTGATCAGCATGCGGTGCAGGCCTTCGCGCAACGGATGGCGCTCGACCAGCACGGCCAGCTCGCCCACGAGTTCGCGATAGCCGCCCAGGTGCAGCGCGACCTCGGCCTGGCGTTCGAGCGCGCTCATGCGCAGTTCGTTCAACCGGGCGCGCTGGGTCTCGGCGAACGGACCCGGGATCCCGTTCAGCGCGGAACCCCGCCACTGCCCGAGCGCGGAGCGCAGTGAATCGAGTTCTCGCCGGTGCTCTCCGGCGAGCCGGTGCGCGCGGGCGCGTTCCAGCTCGGCTTCGAAGACGTGGACGTCGACCTGCTGCCTCGGCAGGTCGAGGCTGTAACCGGCGCGGCTGGCGACGAGCGGTTCGCCCACCGGCTCCAGCGCGCGGCGCAACGCGGAGACGTAGGTGTAGACGATGCCGGTGGCGCTGTCCGGCGGCTGTTCGCCCCAGACGGCGTCGATGATCTCCTTGCGGGAGACGAACCGGCCGGCGTGCAGGGCGAGCGTGGCGAAGACCGCTTGCCGCTGAGCGGGACCCAGGGCGATCTCGCCGTCGCCGTGGCGGGCGGGGGAACCGCCCAGGAGCCGCACCGTCAGCGAGGGAACCTCGTCCATGACCTGCCGCCCGTGCTTCCGACTTCCGAAGAGCCTCCTGCTCGGCGAGCAGCCTAGTGGCGTCGATGTGGGTTTCGCAATCAATCGGGCAGCCGCCGTGTGGGTTTTGTCCGTCTGTTATGAGACATTCTCGGGTTTTGCCAGGGTAGTTCCGTTCACGGGGATTCACGTCCGTGAACGGGGTCGAGGTTTGGTGCCCGTTCATGTGGTTTTCAGGGCGCGGACAGGTGAGGGACGACCGGGCAAAGCCACCCGTTCGCAGGGGCAAAGTGTCGGCTGACACTGGTCGTGGCATGCGCGGCTCTGCATGCTGTGACAGTGAGCCAGGATCATGAACAGTTCGCCGGGGACGTCATGCTCGGTCTCGCCCACGACGGCAGGCTGGTGCTGGACGCCGACGAGGCCGAAGCGCGCATCGCCGAGCTTCGGCGGACCCTGGCCTACGGCTACGCCATGCTCGCCGACCCGGAGTACACCGGACCCGAGGACAGGCTCCGCGACATCCTCGACGAGCTCCCCAAGTACGTGGAGGCGTTTCAGCAGGCCACGAAGTCCTTCACGCCTCGTTGAGAACTCGTGGAGAGTTCGTGAAGAGCTCCTTCGCAGACTGTGTCCCATCCGACTGGGGCCGCGGATCAAGCGGAGGGGACAGAGGTGGACACGGAAACCCGACAGATCACCGTGGCGGTACACGCGCCCGACCCGATCACCACGGCCGGCCTGGCCAGTCAGCTGGGCACGCAGCAGGGGATCGACATCCGGGACTGGGAGCAGCGCGCCGAGACCGACGTCCTGGTGTTCGCCGCCGAATGGCTGACGCCTGAGACCGTCCTCTGGCTGCGTCGGCTGGCCGCCGAGGACGGCAAGCCGGTGGTGCTCGTGGTGAGCCAGATCAGCGAGGCGGAACTCGTGCCCGCGATCGAATGCCGGGTGGTGGCGGTCCTGCCGCGCTCGGCGACGACCGGTGAACGCCTGGCGCACGCGGTCCGCGCCGCGGCCACCGGCGGTGGCGTGCTCCCGCCGAGCCTGCTCGGCGAGCTGCTCAAGCACGTCGAACGGCTCCAGCGCGAGGTGCTCGACCCGATGGGCGTCAACACCGCCGGGCTCACCACGCGGGAGATCGACGTGCTGAGGCTGATGGCCGAGGGCAAGGACACCGTCGAGATCGCCGGCGAGCTCAGCTACTCGGAACGCAGCGTGAAGCACATCATCCAGGGCATCACCGGACGGCTGAAGCTGAAGAACCGGCCGCACGCCGTCGCCTACGCGGTGCGGGCCGGGGTCATCTAGCTCTCCTGGGCGCGTGTGAAGGCCCCCTTCCCTCTGCTCCGGTTTGAATGACCAGCCGCGTGAAGGGGGCCTTCACGCGCGTCGGGGTGACGTGATCAGAAACGGATCTCGCGTGCTCGAGGGCGGATCTCGTGTGCTTAAGGGCGGATCTCGCGTGATCAGACGCCGCACACCCGAGTTCCGCCTCCAGTCACGCGAGATCCGCCTCCAAGCACGCGAGATCCGTTTCTGATCACGTGAGGCACGTCCCGGCGCCCGGCAGACACGACGCGACGGGAGCTCTCACCGCGTCCGATGCGGCGAAAGTCCCCTTCACGGACTTGGCGGCCGCGCGCTCAGATGAGGCCCGAGCGGATGGCTTCGGCGACGGCCTGCGCCCGGTTCCGCAGCTCCAGCCGTCGCTGCGCGTGGTGCAGGATGTTCTTGATGGTGCGCTGGGAGTAGCCCATCGCCGCGCCGATCTCCGCGGTGTCCTTGCCCTCCGCGATCAGGCGCAGCACGCGGATCTCGCGGTCGTGGAACCGCGACGCCCGCGCCGGGCCGTCCGCCAGTTCGTCGTACCCGGCGGCCAGCCGCCCGGCCGAGGTCTCGACCGACGACCGCGCGGCCAGGACCTCCGCGATCAGCCGTTCGGCCCGGACCGCCCGGTGCGGCAGCAGGCTGCGCACCCCGGCGGTCGCGGCCGAGCGGTGGCCGGACGGCGGGAGCGGGCCGGCGATCAGGACGCCGGGCAGTATGCCCTGTTCGGCCACCGCCAGCCTGAGTACCGGGAGCTCGTGGTCGCCCGGGTCTTCGGCGGCCACCAGCACGTCCGCGCCCCGGCCGCCGGACGGGACGACACCGAGTGCCGCGGCCCCTGCCAGCATGTCGACCAGGCCTGCTCGGGTCAGCGGGTCGGCCGTGTAGACGGCCACCCGGACGTCGGGTGCGGTCACGAGGCGTATCGGCCGTTCAGCAGCGCCGTGGCCAGTTCGATCCGGGAGCGGTAGCCGGTCCGGGTGAACAGCAGGCTCAGCCGCCCCTCCACGCTCTGCCGGCTCGTCTGCAACGCCGTCGCCAGCTGTTCGTCCGTCAGCCCTTCGCCCGCCAGCAGGGCGAGCAGGTGCTCGTTCTCGGCGACCGTCTCCTCCTGACCGCCGGGGATCTCGATCCCGTTCTTCCGCATCAGGCTCCGCAGCCGGGCCCGGTGCAGCAGCGCGTCGAGCGAGCCGAGCACCTCGTAGACCTCGGTGAGCACCTTGGGATCCGTCGCGCCGTGGCGGACCAGGCGTTCGGCCGCGACAGCCAGTTCGTGCGGCTGGTCGCGTTCGCGGGCCAGCCAGAGACATTCGCCGGCGGGTTCCTGGCCGAGACAGGCCCGGACCAGATGACGGTGCAGCAGCACCCGCCCGGTCGGCATCGCGGCGGCGAGGTCCTCCAGCGCGTCGAGGGCCTTCTTCGCCCCGGCGCGGTCGTTCCTCCGCAACGCCAGTTCGGCGAGATCCGCCCAGGCGATGTCCGTGCCGACGGCGAGTCCGCAGGTGGCCGCGTGCAGGCGCCGGGCGGCGCGATCGGTCTCGCCCAGCGCCATGTCGACGCGGGCCTCGGCGATGTCGAGCAGGTGAGCCAGCATCGGCGCCGTGGCGCGGGCGGCGGTCAGCAGTTCCCGTGCCGCGCTGAACCGTCCCTGCGACAGCAGGACCGACACGGTCGACAGGTGCATCGCGGCCGAGCCGGTGTCGTAGCCGCGCCGGGACCGGTCGGCGACGCTGCGGTGGGCGAAGTCGACGGCGCGCGAGGGTTCGCCGCGCATGGCCGCGAGCATCGAACGTTCGCTGTCGCGCAGGCCGGTCTCGGGGAAGGATTCGTCGGCGAGCAGCTTTTCCGCGCGCGCCCGTTCGCCCAGCACCAGCAACGCGGTGACGTAGGAGGTGATCTGGTCGTTCCGGTGCCGCCTCGCCGTCCTCAACGGCCACCGCTCGCGCTCGGTCAGGTTCGCGCCGAACCGCGCGGAGCGGCCCGCCCAGAGTTCGGCGAGACCGCCGAAAAGTTCGCCCAGCATCGCGGAAACCGCCGACTCGGTGCGCCAGGAATCGTTCTCCGCCAGCAGTTCGGCCGCTTCCGCCCACCGGTCCAGCAGGCTCAGCGCGATCGCGCTCGACGCCACCGACCATTCCGGCGGGTTCATGGCGATCCTCGCCAGTTCGGCCGTGTTGCCGGAGTTGTGCAGCGCGCAGACGGCGATCGACTGCGCTTCCTGCGCGGCTTCGGCGGAAAGGCGGTCGGGGAACTCCTCCAGCAGCCGCCGCGTCCCCGCGAGACTCTGTTCGTGGTCGCCGTTCAGATGGCACCACATGGTGTGGAGCAGGGTCACCCGCGCCCGTTGCGGCCGGTCTTCGGTCAGCTCGACGGCGGCGCGCAGCCATCGCGCGCCACGGGTGGTCTGATCGTCGGGCAGGAACGCCGCGTTGTCGAGCAGTTCGGCGAGGGCGCGCCGCGGGTCGACCAGCTTGCCCGCCTCGGCGATCCGGTCGGGGAGGTAGTACGGCGCGGACGTGTGCGCGGTCCCGTTCCACAACGCGGTGACCGCGGCCGCGGAGAACCGCCGTCGCTCGAAAGGCCCGAGTTCGGCGATCAGCGCGTAGGCCACCACCGGCACGGTGAAGCGCCAGCCGCGACCGCGGTGCAGCACCCCGTCGGCGCGCAGATTCTCCAGTGTCGCCAGGGTTTCCGCGAGATCCTGCGCCAGCAGTTCGCTGATCAGCGAGGGCATCGCCTCGCCGAGCGGATGCAGGACGGCGGCTGCCTTCGCGACCGCGAGCCGATCGGCGTCCAGGAGCACGGACCGCAGCGGCACCGGGGTGCCGGGGACGAGATACGCGCGCCGGTCGACGATCCGGATCGCGCCCTGCGCGCGCAGCAGGTCCAGCGCCTGGCGCAGCGCGGCGGGCACCCCGCGGCTCAGTTCGTGCAACCGGTCTCGCAGCAGCGTGCTCGGAACGGCGCCGAGCGCCTCGACGACCCCGGCCGTGATCTCGTCCGCCTTCAACGGCAGCAGGCGCATCGGATCCAGCAGACCTTCGGCGCGCAACCGCCGTACGGTGGCGACTCTCTCGGTCGCGTCCCGGACCGGGGTGCGGGTCGCGCAGATCACCCGTGTCGACGTCCCGTCCAGGCGGCGGACCACCGCCTCCAGGACGGCGAGGGAATCGGAGCCCATCCACTGGGTGTCGTCGATCAGCAGGACGTGCCGGTCGTCTGTCGTGAGGGAAGGCCACGGATCGCCGCCGGGCGCGAGATCCCCGTCGTGCGTGAAGCGCACGGTCGAAACCGTTCGCCCCGAAGCGGAGAGCCGCTCGGACAGCCGGGCGAGCAGCGTGGTCCGGCCGACGCCCGCCGGCCCGGTCACCCAGACGCAGGGCGCGCCCGCGCCGGTGACACGCTCCAGGATCCGCTCGGTCACCTCGTCCACGCCTGCCATCCTGAAGCGACAGGGTGTCCGCGGCGGTCATAACCGGCGCGGTATGGCCCGTATGGACGTCGGTTCGGCCCGAAAGCCGCGCGCGTCAGGCAGTGAGCGGGCCGAAGACGAGGGTACCCGGCGCTTCGGCGTCGTCGCCCGCCCAGAACTCCAGCCACAGCGCGGCGAATTCGTCCCGCGAGAGCATTCCGTCGCCGTCGGAGTCCAGCAGCGGGAAGGTGGCGTCGGTGTCGGTGGGGCGGCCGTTCCAGACCTCGATCAGCTGGCGGTATTCCGCCGCGGAGATCATGCCGTCGCGGTTCTCGTCGATGGCTTCGAACATCGCGTCGGCGGTCGCGGTCACGGCTTCGGGCATGCCCGGCAGCTTGTCCACCACCAGCAGGACCTCGTCGAGGGTGACCTTGTCGTCGCGATCGATGTCCGACGCCGCCAGCAATGTCGTCCACCAGCTGAGCATGATTCCGGTCAGGGACTGAGCGCCCTCCGGTCCGCGCCGCCGGGCCCAGCGCTCGGCCAACGCCTGGAAGTCGTACTCCTGAAGGAAGCCGTCACCATCGACGTCCATCGCGGCGAAAACCCCCGAGATCTTGCGCCGCTGCAAGTCGCTTGCCATGTGTCCGAACGATAGAACGGGGCGCGGGGGCGGGATAGCGGCCATTCAGGGCGGTGGCGCTCCACGAAAGGGGGACGGCCGGTCACTCTGGATACGTGAAGGTTCTGGGCGCCTCGGGCAGGATGTCGCCATGGTGGAGATCAGCTTCCTGACCGGATCCGACCGCGCCCACTGGGAAGTCCTGGCCCGTGGCCACAACTCCCACGGCGGGGTCGGGCGCGACGACGACGCCTACGACCGGACCTGGCGGCGTCTGCTCGACGGCGGAGAACAGGCGATCGGGATCGGCGCCCGGCTGGACGGGACCATGGTCGGGATCGCGCACTACGTTTTCCACGCGGGAGTCTGGGGAAACGCGAGGTGTTATCTGGCGGACCTGTTCGTGGACGCGGAAGTCCGGCGGCGAGGGGTCGCGACCGCGATGATCGAGTGGGTGGCACGAGACGCCGAGCGGAACGGTTTTCCCCGGCTCTACTGGAACACCCTGGAGGATTCCCCGGCTCGGGCGTTGTACGACAAGGTGGCCAAGATGAATGAGGGACTTGTCGTCTATACCTATCGGCGCGAAGTCACGGGGGATCTCGCCTCCGCCGGAAATCGCCATCAGGGGTAGGGGGCGCCGAACACTTGTCGATCAGTCCGCCGAGGGGTGTGTCGGAGCGACGGATTCGTTGTTACCGCTAGGTTCCGCTAGGCCGGGGCGTCTTGCCCGACCTTCCAGTCCTTGAGTCCGACGTCCGCCGGCTTTGCCTGGACGCCGGTAAGCGCCTGGCTGTAGGTCCTCTGAGCGTCTTCACTGCTCGGCCGTCTGAGAAGTTCGGCGAACTGCTGCTGGCTGTCGCACGCCATGCTGGTGAGCACCGCCGTCCCGGCGATCCAGCTGGTGGTTCGAACAGCGTGCTTCCTGTGTTTCACCCAAGGTGACGCGCCAGGTCGGGGACACATACTCACTATCGGGGAGTGGATCTGCTCATGGGTGGAGAGTTCGTCGATGCGGGGATCGGAGCGGGCGAGCGCCACCAGGGATAGGGGACGCCGAACAGCTTGTTGATCAGTACCGCCAGCAAGGCGATGAGCACCACGCCCACCAGGACCGCGATCACCTGGGGAACGGTGTGCAGCAGACCGAGCGCGATGATCAAGGTGGTGGCGCCCGCGGGCGGATGGGGAATGTCGAGCGCGGCCATCGCGGCACAGGTGAGGGCGAGCGCGATCGCCGCCGCCCCGATCCTGGGCCAGGACGGATGCGTCAGGTCCGGGGCGGCGGTGAGCAGTCCGGTCGCGGTGAGACCGGTGAGGCCCGCGAGAACACCGGCCAGGTGGCCGAAAACCGTGTTCCGCGGGCTCGCGCCGGGCGCCTGCGGGGTCGCGAAGACCAGGAACGCGGTGGGCCCGAGTGACGGGAACAGCAGGGGAGCGCCGGACAGGATCGCGCAGAGGCCGATGAACACGATGCAGCCGAACGAGCTCAGCGCGACGTAGGCGGCGCGGCGGGTGCGGGTCATTCCCAGCCGCGGCGCGGGTCTCGGGTGCCGACGCTGCCGGGGGCACGGCGCCGGTAGACCACGTACGGGCGGAGCAGGTAGCGCACCGGCGCGCTGAAGGCGTGCACCAGGCGGGAAAACGGCCACAGCGCGAACAACACCATGGCCAGCGCGGTGTGCAGCCGGTAGTCCAGCGGCGCCGACGCCATCAGCTCCGGCTGGGGATCGAGGAGCAGGATGCCGCGAATCCAGGGCGAGACCGTCTCGCGATAGTCGTATCCGCCACGGATTCCGTTGTCCACCAGCGTGTTCGCCAGTCCGGCGAGCATCACCAGCACGAGCACCACGTACATGATCTTGTCGCTGGCCGACGTGGCGCCCCGCACCGCCGGCACCCGGATCCGCCGCCACAGCAGGAGACCGAGCCCGCCGATCGCGACCAGCCCGGCGACACTGCCCATCCCGAGCGAGATCAGGTGATAGCCGTGTTCGTCGAGCCCGGCGAACTCGGTGACGCCCTTCGGCACGAACAGGCCCAGCACGTGGCCGCCGATCACCATCAGCAGTCCGATGTGGAACACGGGGCTGGCCACCCGCAGGAGCCGGGATTCGTGGAGCTGGCTCGACCGGGTCGTCCAGCCGAACTTGTCGTGGCGGTACCGCCAGATCGTGCCGAAGACCAGCAGCGCGATCGACGCGTAGGGCGCGGCGCCCCACAGCAGCAGGTCCAGTCCGGAACTCATCGGCCACCTCCGGTGCCGGTGGGGAACGGGTCGAGGCCGACCAGTTCGGCCGGGGGTTCGGCGGGCAGCGGCGCCGGGGTGGCGGGCAAGGTCGCCAGCACCGCCGTGACGGCGTCCCGATAGGGCGTGTCCATAGTGGACAGGTTGCGCCGCAGGAGATCCAGCGCCGGATGAAAACGGGCGAGCACCTGGTCGGCCGCTTCCGGTCCGGCCGCGGCGGCGAACTCCAGGATCACCGGCAGGAAGTCGGGCAGTTCGTTCTCGGCGGGGGCGAAACCGTGGGTACGGTAGAACCGGCGCACCGCGGCCAGCGTCTCGCCGCGACGGCGGGTGTCCCCGTCGAGGAACCAGCTCAAGTGCAGCGTCCGGCGGGGTTTCCGGTCGAAGACCTCGATGTAGTGCGACGCCAGGGCACCGGGATCGCCCTGTTCGAGGTGGGCCACGACGCGGGAGAGCTCGTCGTGGCCCGGGCCGGACGTCTCGTCGAGACAGGCGCGCAGCAGCCCGACCTTGCCGAGGACGGCTTCGTCGGGATACTGCAGGCACCATCCGGCGATCTGGCGCAGCGCCGCGTGATCCTGGTGGTCCTTGGCGGCGGCGGGCCGGGAGCGGAGGAGTCTCACCGGCTCTGCCCCCGCAAGGTCGGGAACAGCGCGTCCGGGCGGGCGCCGTCGTCCCAGCTGACCAGGTCCACTGTGGACTCGCCACCGCCCATGCCGGGACCGCCGTCGACGTCGAGACTGCACTGGGTGGCGATGCCCTCCAGATCGTGCGCCTGTCCGACGCCCGCGGTGGGGATGACATAGCGTTCGTCGTACTTGGCCAGCGCGAGCAGCCGGTGCATGGCGAAGATCTGCTCGCCGGTGAGTCCCACGGAGGCGGGGATGTCCTCGTCGGTCTCCTGCCCGAGGTTCACCGCCCGCATGTAGGACCGCATCGCGGCCAGCCGCCGCAGGGATCGCCGCACCGGCTCGGTGTCCCCGGCGGTGAACAGTTCCGCCAGGTACTCGACCGGGATCCGCAGGGCGTCGATGGCGCCGAACAGGTTGTCGCGGTGTTCGCCGTCGTGGCCGCTTCCGCTGACCGCGTCGACCACCGGCGACAGCGGCGGGATGTACCAGACCATCGGCATCGTGCGGTATTCCGGATGCAGCGGCAGCGCCAGCCGGAAGTCGTGGATCAGCTGGTACACCGGCGAACGCCGCGCCGCGGTGAGCCAGTCGTGCGGGATGCCCGCGGCCTCGGCCGCCCGGATCACGGCGGGGTCGTGCGGATCGAGCAGCAGGTCGAGCTGCGCGGGGTAGAGGTCGTGCTCGTCGGCGACGGACGCGGCCTCGGTGACCTTGTCGGCGTCGTAGAGCAGGACGCCGATGTAGCGCAGTCGCCCGACGCAGGTTTCCGCGCACACCGTCGGCTGCCCGGCTTCGACGCGCGGATAGCAGAAGGTGCACTTCTCGGCCTTGCCGGTCTTGTGGTTGAAGTAGACCTTCTTGTACGGACAGCCGGTGACGCACATCCGCCAGCCGCGGCACTGGTCCTGATCGACCAGCACGATCCCGTCCTCCTCGCGTTTGTACATCGCGCCGGACGGGCAGCTGGCCACACAGGACGGATTGAGGCAGTGCTCGCAGATCCGCGGCAGGTAGAACATGAAGCTCTGCTCGAACTCGAATTTGATCTTGACCCCGAGTTCGTCACGCAGCTTCTCGGCGATCGGGTCCTTGATGCCGTGTTCGGTGGAGCCGCCGAGGTCGTCGTCCCAGTTCGGGCCCCAGGTGGGCTGGGTGGCTTCGCCGGTGAGGGCCGACCGCGGCGCGGCGGTCGGCACGTCGTCGCCGAGCGGGGCCTCGATGAGGGTGGCGTAGTCGTAGGTCCACGGCTCGTAGTAGTCGGCGATCTCCGGCAGTTCCGGGTTCGCGAACAGCTTCGTGAGCTTGGTCAGCCGCCCGCCCGCGCGCAGCCGCAGCTTGCCCTTCGCCGTCCTCTCCCAGCCGCCCTTCCAGCGTTCCTGATCCTCGTAGCGGCGCGGATATCCTTGCCCCGGACGGGTTTCCACGTTGTTGAACCACGCGTACTCGGTCCCTGTCCGGTTGGTCCAGGCCTGCTTGCAGGTCACCGAACAGGTGTGGCAGCCGATGCACTTGTCGAGGTTCATCACCATGGCCAGCTGTGCCATGACCCGCATCAGTAACGCACCTCCTGGGAACGGCGGCGGATCACGGTGACCTCGTCGCGCTGGTTGCCGGTGGGGCCCAGGTAGTTGAAACCGAAGGAGAGCTGGGCGTAGCCGCCGATGAGATGGGTGGGTTTGAGGAGCAGCCTGGTCAGCGAGTTGTGCGTGCCGCCGCGTTTGCCGGTGGCCTCGCTGCGCGGCACGTTCACCGCCCGATCCTGGGCGTGGTAAAGGAAAACGGTGCCCGCCGGCATCCGGTGGGAGACGATCGCGCGGGCCACCACGACACCGTTGCGGTTGACCGCCTCGATCCAGTCGTTGTCCTTCGCGCCGATGGCCTCGGCGTCGGCCGGGCTCATCCAGATCCCCTGTCCGCCGCGGGACAGGGTGAGCATGTGCAGGTTGTCCTGGTAGGTGGAGTGGATCGACCATTTGCTGTGCGGGGTCAGATAGCGCACGGTGACCTCCGCGGAGTCTCCCGAACCGCCGGAGAGGTGCTGCGAGCCCAGCGGCGGCCGGTAGACCGGCAGCGCCTCGCCGAGTTCGTGCATCCAGTCGTGGTCGAGGAAGAAGTGCTGACGGCCGGTGAGGGTGTGCCACGGTTTGGCGTGTTCGACGTTGATCACGAACGCCGAGTAGCGACGGCCGCCGCTCTCGCTGCCGGACCACTCCGGGCTGGTGATCACCGGCGCCGGACGGGACCGGGTGTCGGCGAAGGTGATCTTCTTGCCTTCGTGTTCGGCGGACAGATGCGCCAGCTCCGTGCCGACCCGCTTTTCGAGTTCGCGGAAGCCCTGGGTGGCCAGCCGTCCGTTGGTGGTGCCGGACAGCGCGAGCACGGCGTCCGCGGCCTTGATGTCGGTGTCGATCAGCGCCTGGCCCTGCGCCGCCCCTGTCATCGCGACGCCGTTCTTCGCGCGCAGCCAGTTCACCTCCTCGCCGACGTCGTAGGTCAGGCCCTTGCTGGTGGCGCCCAGTTTCTCCAGCAGCGGGCCGAGCGTGGCCAGTTTCGCCGCCACCGCCGGGTAATCGCGTTCGACGACGGTCAGCCGCGGCATGGTGACACCGGGGATCGGCTCGACGTCGCCGTCGCGCCAGTCGCGGACGACCCCGCCCGGCTGCGCCGTTTCGCCGGGAGTGTCGTGCGTCATCGGTGTGGCGACGAGATCCTTGCGCACCCCGAGATGTCGTTCGGCGAGCTGGCTGAACCGCTTCGCGATCGTGTGGAAGGCCTCGAAATCGGTCCGGGTCTGCCACGGCGGATCGACGGCGGCGTTGAAGGAATGCACGAAGGGATGCATGTCCGTCGAGGACAGATCGTGCTTCTCGTACCAGGTCGCGGCGGGCAGCACGAGATCCGCGAACAAGGTGGTGCTGGTCATGCGGTAATCGATTGCCAGCATAAGATCCAATTTGCCGGCGGGGGCGGTGTCGTGCCATTTCACGGTTTTCGGCCGCGCGTCCGGCGGTGCCTCTTCACCGCGCAGGTTCGCGTCGGTGCCGAGAAGGTGGCGCAGGAAGTACTCGTGGCCCTTGGCCGACGAGCCGAGCAGGTTGGAGCGCCACACCGTGAGCACCCGCGGCCAGTTCTCGGGCGCGTCCGGATCCTCGGCCGCGAACCCCAGCTTGCCTTCGCGGACCAGTGCGGTGGCGTGGCGGACGGGGTCGAGCCCGGCTTCGTCGGCCTCGTCGACCAGATCGAGCGGATTGCGGTCGAAGGTGGGGAACGAGGGCATCCAGCCCAGCCGGGCCGACTGCGCGAGCGTGTCCGCGGCGCTGGTCCCGGCGAGCTTGCCGGGCGCCAGCGGAGAGGCCAGCTCGTCGTTGCGCAGCGCGTCGTATCGCCATTGGCCGGTGTGCAGGTACCAGTAGGCCGTCCCGATCATCTGCCGGGCGGGCCGCATCCAATCCATCGCGCCCGCCAGCGTCTGGTGCCCGGTCAGCGGCCGCACCTTCTCCTGGCCGACGTAATGCGCCCAGCCACCGCCGTTGCGGCCCTGGCAGCCGGTCATCGTCAGCAGCGCGAGGAAGGACCGGTAGATGGTGTCGGAGTGGAACCAGTGGTTGGTGCCCGCGCCCATCAGGATCATGCAGCGGCCGCGGGAGGCCTCCGCGGTCTCGGCGAACTCCCTGGCGATCCGGGTGACCCGGTCGGCCGGGACCGAGGTGATCTCCTCCTGCCACGCCGGGGTGCACGGTTCCGCCGGATCGTCGTAGCCGGACGGCCAGCGGCCGGGCAGGTCGTCGCGTCGCACGCCGTACTGCGCCATCAGCAGGTCGAACACGGTGGTGACCAGCTGCCCGCCCTGTCGGACGGCGGGTACTCCGCGCCGCAGGACGCCGTCCGCGTCGAAGCGCGGCAAGAGCACCTCGACGCCTTCGTGTCCGGCGTCGGCGAGCAGGCTCAGCCGCGGCACGACGTCGCCGAGATCGAGATTCCAGCGGCCCTGGTCGTGCTCGTTCCAGCGGAAGCCGACCGACCCGTTGGGCACGACCGGTTCCCCGGTGCGGTCGTCGACCAGGACGGTCTTCCACTGCGTCTCGGCTCCCTCGTCACCGAGGTCGGCGGCGGTGAGGAACTTCGACGGGACGTACGCGCCGTCCCGTTCGGTCAGCGTGACCAGGAAGGGGAGGTCGGTGAAGCGGCGGACGTAGTCGGTGAAGTACGGCACCTGCCGTTCGGCGAAGAACTCGGTGAGGATGACGTGCCCCATGGCCATCGCCAGCGCGGCGTCGGTGCCGGGATGCGGGGCCAGCCATTCGTCGGCGAACTTGGTGTTGTCGGCGTAGTCGGGGGAGACCACGACGACCTTCTGGCCCCGATACCGCGCCTCGGCCATCCAATGCGCGTCCGGCGTCCTGGTCACCGGGACGTTCGAGCCCCACATCATCAGATACGCGGCATCCCACCAGTCCGCGGATTCCGGGACGTCGGTCTGGTCGCCGAACACCTGGGGCGAGGCCACCGGAAGATCGGCGTACCAGTCGTAGAAGGAAAGCATCGGGGCGCCGATCAGCGCCATGAA
Source organism: Amycolatopsis sp. NPDC089917 (assembly GCF_040684635.1). NCBI lineage: Bacteria > Bacillati > Actinomycetota > Actinomycetes > Pseudonocardiales > Pseudonocardiaceae > Amycolatopsis > Amycolatopsis sp. NPDC089917. The sequence continues at coordinate 38,054 of NZ_JBFBGL010000039.1, forward strand.
CCGGGACCCGATCGCGTGCGACACCATCGACATCGCCGGGATCGGCGAAAAGCCGGCGACCCGGTCCGGGCCGTATCGCGAAATGGCGTGCACATGTGCGGCGGCGGCGATTTCCGAAGCCTCGTCCCAGCTGACGCGGACCAATCCGCCCTTTCCGCGGGCGCGCTGATAGGCCAGTCTCTTCATTGGGTCGTCCATCACCGAAGCCCAGGCGACGACCGGATCGCCGTGCTGTTTCAATGCCTCCCGGTACATTTCGACCAGTACGCCCCGCGCGTACGGAAATCGTACCCGGGTCGGGGAATAGGAATACCACGAAAAAGAGGCGCCGCGGGGGCATCCGCGCGGCTCGTACTCCGGCTTGTCGGGGCCGACGGAGGGGTAATCCGGGTCCTGGCTCTCCCAGGTGATGATCCCGTCGGAGACGTACACGTTCCAGCGGCAGGAACCCGTGCAGTTCACGCCGTGCGTCGACGGGACGACCTTGTCGTGACTCCAGCGATCCCGGTAGAAAGCGTCACCTTCCCGGCCCCCGGTCAGATGTACCGAGTGCAGATCCGCCGAACTCTCCGCGCGGGTCAAATAACGGCCGAGGCGCAGCAGTGCGGTGGTCGCCGCGCCTTCGATGTGGTGGTTTTCGGTGCCGTTTCCGTTGGCTTTTCGTGGCGAGCGCACGCTCGCGACCTCCCGACTAAAGTCGTGCATGAGGCAGACAGCGCGAACAGGACGTGCCGAGTCTGTCCGGGAACGTTCGCAATGCTAGCGGCACCGCGTGCCACCTGTCTTTCCTCAAAGGTGATCATGATTGTCGATCACTCGAAAAGAGTAGTAAGTAAATGTATTGGTAATGTTGAGGTAATTGTCGCAAGAAACTCGATTAATCCATTCTGTCAAACGATCGAAATATGCGTCGATGCGAATTTTCCCGACCGCCGGGCTCAAGGATGTGCGGATTCGGGGCCGGGCAAACCGGAAAACGTGGAACAAGTAACGCCGTACGCTGAACAGGGTCGAAGGTATGTATAATGGCCTACACGCGGAGGACAAGGATGACAGCCGAAATCGAGCGGGCGGCCCACGCCTGCTGCCCCGTCTGCAACCCGGACCCCGGCCTCGGGGACCGGATCACCGCGCTCTGCGGGGCCACCCATTCCTTCTGGGGCCGTCGTGAGCGGCCGGTGAACAACTGCCCGGCATGCGAGGCCGCGGTCGCGGAAACGGTCTACCCCTGTGGGCACACGGGTGGCGAACGGTGACGGGTTGATCGTTAAGGTTCGTGGCATTCGGGGTACTAGATCCACGCGAGCCCCTGACGGGCCGTCGAGAACATGGAGGTCCCCGTGTCCACCGATCAGGCCGCGCCCGCCTGCCGAAAGGTCGAAGTGCTGACCCTGGACGTGGGCGGCGACCTGGGCGAACTGGCCCGGGTCCGCGCCTGGGCCCGGGCGGAACTGGGCGACGTCTCCGAGGCGGGCCTCACGGACACGATCCTGGTGCTGGACGAACTGGTGTCCAACGCCCTGCGGCACGGGGAGCGGCCCCGGCAGGTGCGCCTGCTGCGGCGGCCGGGCCGCCTGCGCATCGAGGTCGACGACGCCGCCACGGCACCCGCCGCCCCGCGCCCGCCCTCGGGGACCGGTGGCCGGGGCCTCGCCCTCATCGACGCCTGCACCACGGCCTGGGGCCAGGAACACCGCGACGACGGCAAGACCGTCTGGGCGGAACTCGATCTCGCCGAATCAAACGTGTCGGGTGACACAGCGGATCCGCCGTTTCCGAGCCGCCGTGCCGGGTAACCGGAGGGCAGCGGACAACGAATGGAGGCTCTGATGAACGACAAGGCCGAAAACAAGCTCGACGAGCTCAAGGGCAAGGCCAAGGAAGCCGTCGGGAACGCCACAGACAACGAGCAGTGGCAGGCCGAAGGCAAGGCCGAGCAGGGCAAGGCCAACGTGAAGCAGGCCGGCGAGAAGATCAAGGACGCCGTGAAGGGCGTCCGGGACTGATTTCGCGGTGGAAAAGGGGCTCGCCTTTCGGGGCGGGCCCCTTTTCTATGGGGTGAGAGTGTCGCTCAATCGGGTGTGCGCGGCCTCGAGCATCGTCTGGCAACGCGGGAAGTCGTGCAGCTGCCCGCGCAGGAGTCCCAGCGCCGGCAGCAGCGAACCGGCCGGGACCTGGCGGGCCGTGAGAATCTCCGCGGTCCAGCCCAGGAAGCCGGTGAACAGTTCTTCGTCTCCCACATACAGCGAGACCGCGAGATATTCGACGATGTGGGCGATGTCCTCCGCGGCGTGCTGACGCTGGCGGAGGGTGTAGTCGCGCATCGCCGGGACGCGGTCTTCCAGCCCCGCAATGACGTTCTTCACCAGCCGGCTCGAAGTCCGGGAAACGAGGGTGTACTCCTGGTCGGCCAGATGCGGGAGGTCGTCGAGGGGCTGGTGCCCGGTGCGGGGCCGGGGCAGGGGAGAGGCCAGGATATCCGCGGCCGCCCGCGCCTCCGGGGCCCAGGCGTCCGCCCCGAGCAGCCGCGCGTACCGGCCGTCCGGTCCGAACGCCGCTCCGCCCGCGATGACCGGGGTCGCGGCCGCCTGGCAGGCCGTGATCGTCGCGTGCGCCGCGGGCAGCCGGGTGGCCAGCGAAGCCGACAGCGCCACCGCGTCGGGCCCGGTGCGGTGCAGATGCGCGACCAGATGCGGCGCGGGGACCTGGGCGCCGAGGTAGTCGACGCGGAAACCGCGGAACTTCAGCACCTCGGCCAGCAGCCGGGCGGGCATGGCGTGCCATTCGCCGTCGACGCACGCCACCGCGACGCGGCCTCGGTGCGCGCGCGGCCGGGGGAGCGCGTAGCCGAGACCGGCGAGCACCCGGTCGTTGATCGCGGTCGCGGCGTGTTCCTGAGCCACGGTGAGCCGGTTCGACGCCCACTCGTGGCCGACCTTGCGCTGTACGCCGCCGATCACGTCCAGCAGTACGGTCTCCACGTCGACGCCCGCGCCGACCGCTTGGACCACGACGTCCCCGGCCGCGTACTCGTCCCCGGCGGTCACCGCCTGCCATAGCCGTTCGAAGTATTCGGACGTCACGGGGTCCCGGGCCTCCGAGGGGTCCGCGGCGCGGTGATCACCAGCACCGCCATGTCGTCGTGCGGCTGCCTGCCGACCCACTGCGCGGCCAGCATCTGGACGTGTTCGGCGACCGCGTCGGCCGCCATGTCCGCGCATTCGGCCAGCGCCGCGTGCAGCCGTTCCTCGCCGAACATCTCGTCGCCGAGCGGGCCGCCCTTGGCCTCCACGATGCCGTCCGTGTACAGCAGGCAGCTCTCGCCGGGCGCGAGGTGGACCTCCGCCGTCGTCGTGCGGATCTCGGGGAGCACGCCGATGAGGTTGCCGCCGGTGTCCACCTCTTCGACTACGCCGTCGGAACGGACGACCAGCGGCGGCGGATGTCCGGCGCAGGTGACGCGCAGCCGTACCGCGTCGCCCTCCCGGCGGGCGGAGGCCAGCGCGAGCGTGACGAACCGGCCGTCCTCGCGGCTCGCCAGCGACGTGTTCAGCAGGCTGAGCAGCCGATGGTGGTCCTCGGCGATCGGCAGCAGCGCGCGCAGCGTCGTGCGAATCTGCCCGGTCAGGACGGCGGCGTCGAGCCCCTTCCCGCAGACGTCGCCGAGCACCGCCAGCGACTCGCTCCCGGCGGTGTCGACGGCGGAATGGACGTCGTAGAAGTCGCCGCCGATCCGGTCCTCGTCCTGCGCGGGCCGGTAGCGCCCGGCGAACTCGACGCCGCCGAGCTGTTCCAGCCGCGGCGGGAGCAGCTCGCGCATGAGCGTCTCGGTCGTCGACGCCTGGTGGGCGAACATCCGCGCCGCCGAGATCGCGGCGCCCGCGCGGGCCGCGAACAGCCGCGCGAAGATCTCCTCCTGCTCGGTGAACGCCGCCTGATCGCCGGTGCGCAACAGGATCAGCGCGCCGGCGGGCACCCCGTGCCCGGGCAGGGGCGTCACGACGATCGACGTCGCCGGGCCGAATTCTTCGGGCAAGATCCACGACGGCGCGGCCCCGGGATCGAGCCAGCGCGAGGGCACCGGCGGGAAACCGCGCAGCGCCTCGTCCAGCCCCGGCAGGTCGGCGGGGTCGATGGTCAGCCTGGACAGCGCCACGGCCTCGCCGCGGACGCAGGACGCCGCCGGATGACGGCCCTGGACCGGCGGCGCCAGCACCACCGCCGCCCCGGCCAGGTGTTCGGCCGCCAGCCGGGCGGCCACCTCGATGCAGCGTTCGACGTTGAGCGAGCTCAGCAGCGCCGCCGAGGCGTCGGTGAGGAACGCGACGCGCCGCCGTTCCTGCCGCAGCAGCTCGTGCGAGGCTTCGGCGTCGGTCTCGTCCACCAGCCACCAGGTGACGGCGTCGTCGTGCGGCACCGGGGACGCGGCCCAGGCGCGTCCGCCGACGACGCCGCGGGCGGTCTCGTCCGCGCGGGCGTCCGCCAGCCAGGAGGGCGTCCCGTGCCGCAGCGGGAGGCCGGGCCGCGCGCCGGGGAACAGGGCGCGGGCGGCGTCGTTGAGGTCCCGCACGACTCCGTCTTCGTCGACGACCAGGGCGGGTGAGGGCGCGGTCTCCCAGCTTCGTCCGGTCGCGGCCGGAGCGGTGATCACCGGCTCAGTCATCGGCATCCCCGGCCCCGAACTCCGCCCACACCGTCTTGCCGTCCGGGCGGGCCGTCTGGCCCCACGCCGTCGTGGACAGGCTCACGAGCGTGAGCCCGTGGCCGCCGGTGCCGGTCGGCGGTCCCGGCCGGGCCGGAGTGCCGGACGCGCCGTCCTCGACCTCGACGCGAACGCCGTCCGCGGAGCGCCGCAGCCGGACCAGGTACGGGGCTTTTCCGTGCCTGAGCGCGTTCGAGCTGAGTTCGTCCACGACCATCACGACGTCCGAGATCGTGTCGGCGGGAAGCCCGCTCAACGTGGTCCGAGTCCACGCGCGTACTTCGGCGAGCCCCTGGAGATCTTCGGCCATGGCGAACTCGCTGACCTGGGTGTCGTGGCGGACCGTGGCGTCGGAGGAGGTCATGAGCGGGCGGCCAGTGCGGTGCGCGCGGCTTCGACGGTCGGGTGGAGCGGCATGAGGTCTTCGAGGCGCAGCAGGGTGACCGGCCGGACGACGGCGTGGACCGAGGTGGCGATGGCGAACCGGCCGTCACTCCTGCCCAGGCGCTGGGCGAGGCGGAGGAGGACCTGCAGGCAACTCGAATCGCAGAACCGGACCCCGGTCATGTCCGCGACGGCCAGACCGGACGACGGCGGATTCTCCTCGATCACCTGACGGAGTTTGGCGGAAACCGCGAAATCGAACTCGCCGGTCATCGCGTACACGGTGACCCCGTCGGAGTCGTAGGTCTCCAGCGTCCAACCGTCTCCGGAAGAGCGGTGGAGGGGCCGCGCGACATCGGTCGTCATCAATGCTCCTGCTCAGGGGTGCTGCCAACGAGGGCTGGCGGCTCAACCCCTGCCCCGAATCTACCAGCGACGTCCCAGGCGGACCCGCTGACCGAAAGGGTTCACGACCACCTGGACCGATTCGTCCCTGCGGTAGCGTCCGGATCATGGAGTTCCGGGATTTCGGCGGCATCAAGGTGCGCCGCCCCGCGGTCGGGCGAAAGGACCTCACCGGCGAACCGGCCGTGTTCGAGGGAGACTTCGATTTCGACTCGGTCCATCTCGACGGCGGTGATCAGGACGGCGCCCGCGGCGGCGGCGAGATCGTGCGTTCCCTCGTCTCCGAAGTGAGCCTGGCGAACGCCCGACTCGACAGGCTGACGCTGTCCGACGTCGTTTTCGAAGGCGTCGACCTGTCCAACGCGGCCATCCGCGAACTCTCCGCACGACGCGTCGAAATCCTTCGCTGCCGCGCGATCGGGCTGGGTGTGTCGATCGCGTCCGCCTCCGACCTGTACGTCGAGAACGCGCGGTTCGACTACGCGTCGCTGGCGGTCGAACGGGTGAAGGGTCCGGCCGTGTTCTCCGGATGTTCGTTCCGGGAGACGGTGTTCTCCGGCGATCTGTCCCGGCTGACCTTTGTGGACTGCGACTTCACCGAAACGGAATTCGCGGCGACCGGCGCGGCGGACTGCGATCTGCGTGGTTCGCGGCTGTCCGGTGCCCGGGGCCTGCTCACCTTGCGCGGCGCGAAGATCACCGCCGGTCAAGCCGTTGCGATCGCGGGGATCCTCGCGGCCGAGAGCGGGTTGAAGGTCGTCGGATGACCCACGTCGCGCTGTTCCACTCGGTGCTGGGATTGCGGCCCGTGGAAATGACCTGGGCGGAACGCCTGCGCGCCGCCGGGTACGACGTCACCACGCCGGACCTCTACCGCGGCGAGACCGCGTCCACCCTCGAAGACGGCTTCGCGGTGAAGGACCGGATCGGGTGGGGCGCCCTCGCCGGGCGGGCCGCCGACGCCGTCCGGGACCTGCCCGGCGACACCGTGCTCGCCGGTATGTCGATGGGCGCGGTGATCGCCGGTACCTTGCTCCCGCACCGGCCGGACACCGCCGGTGTGCTCCTGCTCCACGCCATCATCGGTCTGCCCGCGAAAGTCCGTCCGGGCCTGCCGGTCCAGCTCCACGCGGGCGACCCGGACGACTTCGCGCCGCCGGCCGCGCTGCCCGGCTGGCTCGACGCGGCGACGAGATCGGGCGCCGACGCGAAGGTGTTCACCTATCCGGGAGCGGGCCACTTCTACACCGACAGCGGTCTGCCCGACCACGACGAGGACGCGGCGGCCCTTACCTGGCAACGAATCCTGGAATTCCTGCCGGATCAGCCTTCGGGATAGAAGACGAAGAGCGTGCACCCGGTCGCCGACGCGGGCACGTGCCACGAACCGGCCGGGGCGTGCAGGAAGGTCCCCGCCGGATAGTCGCGCGCGCCGTCGTTGAACGTGCCGGAGACGACGTACACCTCCTCGGAGCCCGGTTCGTGGACGTCGCGACGCGGCCACGAGGTGCCGGGGTCCATCTCCAGCACATTGGCGTGCGCCCCGTCCTGGCCTGTCCACAGTGGACGCACCCGGATTCCGGGGAAGAGCTCGCGGACGGGGGATTCCTTGACGGAGAAGGAAGTGTAGCCCTCTTGGGCGAGGATCTCGGGGTACATGAACTCATCGTGCCGTGATCATCGGGCCGCCGCACAGTGTCCGGGAAGACATCATGGGGTACTTTCTTGCCATGCATCGCGTGATGGCCCTCGTGCGTCCGGTGCAGTCGACCTTCGAGCTCGGGATCGCCGCCGAGGTCTTCGGCACGGAGCGGGCAGGCGTGCCGCGGCACTACGAATTCGACGTCTGCACGGAGAAACCCGGTCCGGTCCCGACCAGCGCCGGATACTCGATGGCCGTGACGCGAGGCCTTTCCGCGCTGGCGGACGCGGACACCGTGCTCATCCCGGGCTGGTCGCCGGTGGAAGCTCCGCTGTCGTCGGCCGTGCGCCGGGCGCTCCTCCGCGCGCACGCCAGGGGAGCGCGGCTCGTCACGATCTGCTCCGGCGTCTTCGCGCTGGCCCGCACCGGACTGCTCGACGGCAGGTCGGCGACCACGCACTGGGCCCGCGCCGCGCAGCTGCGGGAGGAATTCCCCCGGGTACGGGTGGAACCGGACGTGCTCTACGTCGACCACGGCGACGTCGCCACGAGCGCCGGGGCGGGCGCGGGGATCGACCTCTGCCTGCACCTGGTCCGGCGCGATCACGGGGCCGCGCACGCCGCCCTCGTCGCCCGGCACATGGTGATGCCGCCGCATCGCGACGGCGGTCAGGCACAGTTCGTGCCCGCCCCGCCACCAGCGGACGAACTGGACGGACTCCTCGCCTGGGCGGGTTCCCGCCTCGGGACGCCGTTGTCGGTGGGCGATCTGGCCGCGCACCTCAACCTCTCCTCCCGCACGCTGGCCCGGCGTTTCGCCGAGCGGCTCGGCACCACGCCGGGGGCCTGGCTGCTGACCCGCCGGGTGACCGAGGCACGCACCCTCCTGGAGGAGACGGACCTGCCGATCGAGGTGATCGCGACCCGCGTCGGCCTCACGTCGGCCGTCAACCTGCGCCGCCGTTTCCGCGACCGGCTCGGGACGACGCCGGGCGCGTACCGGCGCGCGTTCCGGGGTTCGGTTTCGCCATGAGCGGAACGGAGCACGCGGGACCCGGCCCGATGTCACGATGAGCGTATGGCGGACATCCTCCCTTTTCACCAGAAGCGCGCCACCACCGCGGATCGCGAACCCGAACCGCTGTGGCGTGACGTGCTGGGCCAGAGTCTGCGCGCGGCCCGGGAGGAACAGGGCGGCCGTCTCGTCGACGTCGCGGAACGCGCCGGGATCTCCCCGCAGTACCTCTCGGAGATCGAGCGCGGCCGCAAGGAGCCGTCCAGCGAGATGATCGCCGCGGTCACTGGCGCGCTCGGGATCGACCTGGCGGATCTCCTGTTCGGCATCGCGGGCACGGTCCGGCGGGGCGGCAGCACGGGCCTCGCGGTCGGCCGCCGCCCGGCGGGACCCGTGCTGATGGCCGCCTAGTTCCGGATGTCGAGCACCCGGTCCGCGAGCCCGTAGGCGACGGCGCCCGCCGCGTCGAACACGCGATCCCGGTCGGTGTCGTGCCGCAGATCCGCCACCGTGCGGCCGGTGTGCGAAGAAAGGATCTCCTCCAGCTGCGTCCGCACCCGCACGACCTCGTCGGCCTGCAGGATGAGGTCCGGGATCGTGCCGCGGCCCTGCGCCGCGGGCTGGTGCAGCACGACACGGGTGTGGGGCAGCACGAACCGGTGCCCGGCCTCGCCCGCGGCCAGCAGGATCGCGCCCGCCGCGACGGCCTGGCCGACGCAGGTCGTCGCCACCGGCGCCTTGATGAACCGCATGGTGTCGTACAGCGCGAGCATCGCCGACGGGTCGCCGCCTTCGGTGTTGATGTAGAGGTTGATCTCCTGCTCGGGGTTGTCCGCCTCCAGGTACAGCAGCTGCGTGATCAGCGCGTTCGCCACGCCGGAGTCGATCGCGGTCCCGAGGTAGATGATCCGCTCCGACAGCAGATGCGAGTAGACGTCCATGATCCGCTCGCCGGCGGGACTGCGGGAGATGACGTTGGGGATGGTGTAGGTGCTCATGCGCCGGCACCCCTTTCCGAGCCGAGGCCGAGTTTGTGGGTGCGGACGGGGACGACCTGGTCGAGGCTTTCGACGATGTGGTCGATGAAGCCGTAGTCCCGCGCCTGTTCGGTGGTGAACCAGCGGTCGTGGAGGGAATCGGCGAAGATCCGGTCGATGGGCTGCCCGGTGTCGTCGGCGATGAGCCCGAGGACCGTGTCCCGCGTGTAGCGCAGGTCGTCGGCCTGCACCTCCACCTCGACGGCCGAGCCGCCGATGCCCGCGGAGCCCTGGTGCATCAGGATCCGCGCGTGTGGCAGGGCGAACCGCTTGCCCGGCGTGCCCGCGGAAAGCAGGAACTGCCCGGCGCTGCAGGCCAATCCCAGCGCGAGGGTGGCGACGTCGCACGGCACGAGCCGCATCACGTCGCGGATGGCCAGCATCGAAGGGACCGAACCTCCCGGCGAGTGGATCCACACCGCGATGTCCTTGCGGGGATCCTCGCTCGCCAGCGACATCAGCTGGGTGGTGAGCACCGTCCCGTTGTCGTCGTCGAGCGCGCCGTCGAGGACCAGCACACGCTGGCTGAAGAACCGTTCCCGGAGCCGTTGGTCGAAGAGTGGCTGTTTCTCGTTGTCGGTCATGCCCCGACGATGCCGCCGGGGCCCGGCCGTCCGCCGGTTTCTCTGCTGTGAGCGGATCAGCCCACAGCAGTGCGCCGGGCCGGGACGAACCACACGGCGATCGTCAGGACGAGTGCCAGTGCGAGGACGAGGATGTCGAGAGTCAGTCCCGGTTGCGGGGCCTCGCCGAAGCCGCCCCATTCGGCCACGTTCAGCAGCACCACGCAGATCATCGCCAGCGAGGCCGAAACGGTGGCCAGGACCTGTCCCGGCCGGACCCTGACGAACAGGACACCGCCGCCGATCACGGCACCGATCCCGGCCAGGATGATGCCGAGCCTGCCGAGCAGGATCGGTGGCCAGTGCACGTCGAACAGGGCGTAGGCCCCGTGGATCATCATCGCGTCGCCCAGCAGGTAGAAGCCGAACAGGATGCCCGCCGCCCCGGCCAGGGTCGCGGCCGTCGACGGCGTGCCGATTCCGGTAGCGGGCCGCTGCGGTGACGGCAGGACCGGCACCGGGGTTTCGGCACCGTTCGCGGCCAGTGCCAGCATCGGGATCGCGTGATCCGGCAGCATCCGCGCGTGCGGCGCTTTCGCCAGCAGGCCGCGGAGGACGTCCGCCAGTGTCCCGTAGGTCCGGCTGAACACCGGCTGATCGTTGACGACGGCGTACAGCGTGGCCGCGACGTTCTCGCGCCGGAAGGGATTCGCGCCTTCGGTCGCGCTGAGCAGGGTCACGCCGAGCGACCAGAGGTCGGAGTGAGGAGTGCCTTCGTGTCCCGCGATCCGTTCCGGGGCAAGGAAAGCCGGCGAACCCGTCGGGTCGAGGGCCTGGGCGATCCCGAAACCGGTCAGCCTCGCCGTGCCGTCGGCGGACACGAGGATGTTCGCGGGCCGGACGTCGCCGTGCACGACGCCCGCCGCATGAGCGGCGGCGAGCGCGCCGAGGACCTGCTTGCCGATCTCGGCCGTCAGCCGCGGTGGGAGCGGGCCGGAGGACGCCAGGTCTTCCAGCGTCCGCGCGTCCACGAGGTCCATCACGATGAACGGCGTCCCGTCCGCCACCACGACGTCGTGGACGGGTACCACCGACGGGTGATCCACCACAGCGGCGGTGTCACGCTTGAGCCGTTCGACGGCGGCGGCGCGGGTGGGCTCGTCGAGCGCGGGCAGCGGCAGTTCCTTGATCGCGACCGGGCGCCCTTCCCGCCCGTCCTCGCCACGCCACAGCACGGCCGTCCCGTCGCCGCCCAGCTTTTCGAGCAGGGCGTAGCGCTCGGCGATCGTGCGCGAAACTGCCGTCACGGTTGGTCTCCTCGAAGTCCCGAAGTGTCTTCAGAGGACGCTAACCAGCCAGCATGAAAAACCGATGAAATGGCTGATCGTCCAGAATGACCGTCTCGGGCTGGATATATTCACAGTCATGGTGACCTTGGCGGCGCTGGTCGCGGACCCGGATCTCGAACTGCGGGTGGTCGTCCCCGGCCGCGACGGCGCACTGGCCGAAGCGGTGCTGTGGGTGCACAACACCGAGCTTCCCGACCCCGGGCCGTACGTGCGCGAGCACGAGGTCGTGCTGACCAACGGCCTGTGGCTCGACCGAGTCGATCCGGCGGACTTCGTCGCGCGAGTGGTCGGTGCCGGAGCCGCCGGGATCATCTTCGGGCTGCGCGTGGAACAACGCGACACACCTCCGGCCCTCGTCGAGGCGTGCCGCGAAGCCGGGTTGCCGCTGCTGGAGATCTCGGTGGCGGTGCCGTTCACGGCGGTCACCCGTGCGGCGGCGGCGATCCAGGCCGCGGACCGGCAGAACGCGCTGATGTCGTTGGTGCGCCGGGGGGACGAGCTGACCTCGGCGCTGTCGAGGGGCGCGGGCGCTTCCGGCGTGCTGGAGGTCCTGCGCCGCGAGCACGAACTGCCGCTCGCGGTCGTGGACCGGATGGGCCGTGAGCTGGCGTCGTCCGGCGCAGTGCTGGACGCCGGACAGACGCGCGCCGCGGCGGATGCCCTTACCCGGCATCCGCCGCCGTTGGAGGCGGGTCTCGGCGCGGGGACGCGGGCGGCGCTCTTCCCGGTCGGCGCGATCGGCGACGCGGACGCCGCGCTGCTGTGCCTGCGGCCCGTGGCAGGCCTGACACGGGACGAGCGCGACGCGCTGGAGCAGACCGCCCGCTACCTCAGCCTGGAAGTGGCCCGGCACCAGGCGGTACAGGCCATCGAGATGCGGTTCGCCGTCGAACTGCTGGACATGGTGCTCTCCGGCGCGCAACGCGTCGCCGAGGTGCCCGGCAGGCTGCGTGCTTTCGGGGTCGACCCGGACGGTCCGCTGGCCGTGATCGCGCTGGCGTTCGCGGGCGACGACGCCACCGCGACCCTGCCGGGGATGGCCGAGGCCGTGACGGATTTCCTGCTGGCGGACGGCTTGCCCGCGGTCGTGGCGGCGGGAAGCCGGGACGTCGTGGCGGTGCTTCCCTTCCGGTCGGGAAGGCAGTCGCCCGCCGCGTTCGCGCCCCGGCTGGCGGCGGCCGTGTCGCACCGGTTCTCCGGCGGTCGCGTGGTCGTCGGGCTGGCCGATCCCGTGTCCGGCGCCGCCGGACTGCGCGAACCGTTGTCGCGCAGCCGCGAAGCCTGCCGCGTGCTCCGCGGCAGGCGTGGCGGGCCGGTGTCGGCGAGTTTCGCCGAGCTGGGCAGCTACCGGCTGCTGCTGGAGTCGCACGACGAGCAGTGGCGGCACACGTTCGCCGACGTCCTGCTCGGGCCGCTGCGCGAGCACGACCGTGTCCGCGACGGCGACCTGGAGACCACCTTGCGGGCGTTCCTCGACCACGACGGCCAGTGGGCGGCCACCGCCGCGGCCCTGTTCGTGCACGTCAACACCTTGCGCAACCGGCTGGCCAAGGTCACCGAGCTGACCGGCCGCGACGTCGGGCGCACCGCGGACCGGGTCGACCTCTTCCTGGCCTTGGAGGCGGCTCAGTCCGGATAGACCGCCGGGTCGACTTCGAGGCGCCGCAAGGGTTCCGCGGGCAAGGCGGGGTCGGCCAGCGCCGCGGCCGCCACGTCCCGGCACCGGGCGAACCGGACGTCGCCGAGGCTCAGCCCGAACTCGATGAGCGCGCGCACCGCCTCCAGCCGTCCCGGCCTGCCCGACAGGAACGGGTGCAGGCACAGGTTGAACAGGCAGCGATACCGGCGCATCGCGTCGAGCTCCGCCCGCCACATCTCCAGCACCTGGACCGGTGACGTGATCACCGAGCCGATCCGCGGCGAGGGAAGGAACGCGTACTGCTCCCAGTCGTCGAGCGACCAGTGCACCGGCAGCTCGGCGATCCGGCCCGCCCCGGTCTCGATCAGATACGGCCGATCGTCGGCCATCAGCGACGAGTCGTAGCTCAATCCGTGTTCGGCCACCAGTGCCGGAGTGTCCCAAGTGGACTCCCAGCCGGCCGCGCGATGCCCGCTGATTTCGATGCCCTGGCTCGCGAAGACCGCCATGCCCCGTTCGAAATCGGCCCGCTGCTCGGCGGCGGTCATCGTGGTCGGCGGCCGGTGGCTGTAGGAGTGGTGGGCCACCTCGTGCCCGCGCTCCACGATCGTGGCGGCCAGGCCGGGCCGCTGTTCGGCGACCCAGCCCGGCACGAAGAACGTCGCGGGCACGGCCAGTTCGTCGAGCAGGTCGAGGACGCGCGGCACCCCGACCCGTGGCCCGTAGGCCTGATGGGACATGGTCGACAGGTGGTCGGCGTAACCCCTTCCGTGCGCGAGGATCGGGGATTCCGCGTCCACGTCGAAGGTCAGGGTCGCCACCGCGGCCGCGCCGCCGTGCCAGCTTGGTTCGGTCACGCTTGCCGACTCTCCCGCCAGCGGCGCGCGTTCGCCACCGTGACCGTCGGGGAGACCATCGCCCGGTCGAACTCCGCCAGGGGTTCGGACGCGGCGACGCGGGCGGGCAGATCCGGGTTGGCCAGGGCGCCGTGCCCGATCGAAAGCACGTCGGCGTGCCCGCCGGCGAGCACCTCCTTCGCCTGGGCGAGGTCGTGCATGCCGCCGTTGGCGACCACCGGAAGGCCGGTGACCTTCCGGGCGAGGGCGGTGATGGTGTCGCCGTCGGCCAGTTTCGCCGTTTCGAGCCAGTTCCGGCCCTCGCTGGCGATGTGGAGGTAGTCCGCGCCCGCCTCGGCGACCGCGGCGAAGATCACCTCGGCGTCTTCGCGGCCGCCGGGCCAGCGGTAGGTGAAGTCGTTGACCTTCGTCTGCGACAGCCGCACGCCGGTCACCAGCTCCGGGACGGCCTCGGCGACGGCGGTCACGACGCGGGCGGTCAGCCGGATCCGGCCGGCGACCGAGCCGCCGTAGGAGTCGGTGCGCCGGTTGGTGTAGTCGGTGAGGAACTGGTCGAGCAGATACCCGTTGGCCGCGTGCACCTCGACGCCGTCGAACCCGGCTTCACGAGCGCGCCGGGCCGCCACCGCGAAACCGTCGACGATGCCGTCGATCTCGGCGGTGGTCAGCTCGCGGGGCGCGACCCACGGACCGGAACCGCCGTACGCGGGCATCATCTCCCCGCGCGGCTGGACGGCCGAAGGGCCGACGTTGTGGCTCTGGTGCGGATTTCCCTGGGAGATCGCGCCGGCGTGCATGAGCTGCGCGATCATCCGCCCGCCCGCCGCGCGTACTCCGGCGGTGACGACGCGCCAGCCCGCGACGTGCTCGTCCCGCGCGAGACCGGGCTGGTTGAGGTACCCCTGGCTGGCCGCCGTGTCGGGGTAGATGCCCTCGCTGAACACGAGCCCGAACCCGCCGCGGGCGAATTCGGCGTAGTAGTCGGCCATTTCGCCGGTCGGCGTGCCGTCGGGCGCGGCCGAGACCCGGGTCATGGGGGCGACGGCGTAGCGGTTGCGCAGCGCGAGACCGCCGAGGGTGGTCGGGGCCAGCGCGGGGTGGGCGTGGCCGACGGTGGTGGTCATGATCGTGTTCCTCCATTGTGGACGGTTTCGATGGCGAGGGGGGAGAGTCCGGCGTCGCTGATCCCGACGAGATCCTGCGGGCAGGCGGAGACCACGACGACGCAGTCCAGTTCGGCGCGCAGGGTGACCGCGTCGCCGGGACGCGAGGTCGCGGTCAGCCAGCTCAGGCGGCCGTTCGCGTCGACCGGGATGCGCATGAAGACGTTGATCGGCTGCGGGGTCGGTCCCGTGAAGCTCAGGCCGGTCTCGCTCAGCGCCTCACGCAGGTTCGTAGCGCAGGAGCGGTGACCGGGTGCCCCCAGCGCGGCGTACCGGGCCGGGTCGCAAGCGGGGATGAGCATGTCGTGTTCGCCGGGGGAGGTGTCCTCGACGAGGGTCAGGATCGGGCGGCGCCGGTCGGTCACGAAGGACTCGCCGAGGGCGGGGAACAGCCTGTCGTTCGCTGCGCGAGTGTGTGCGGCGCTGTGGTGCTCGGCCAGCGCGGGCCCGCTGTCGGCGAACGCGAACACGTCGCCTACCTGACCGCCCTCGACGTCGATCACCCGGACGAGGTCGCCTGCCGCCACCCGGACGGCCTTCGCGGTGCCCGGTGGCACTTCCGTTCTGCTCATGCCTTCAGCAAACAGGTGCCGGCCGTCCGGCCGCCATGGAGAAACCTCCATGAATGACGGTCTTGAGTAGAGGAAGCTCTAGGTGGCGCTGGTCTGGATAGTCTCGTGAGCCACTTTCGGGACGTCTCCAGACACTCGTTACCCCTCCGGGAAACCATCGCCGCGTGGCCGGTTGGACGACACGCGCGTGGCCGAGGTCCCGCCGCGAGTCGTCCGCCTGGACACGTGTGTCGTCCATCGGATCACGCGCGTCGTCCCTCCAGCCACGCGAAACCGCCCGCCAGTGGGCACCGAAGCCCACGGTCGGTCCCGACCCGCGCGCCCGCTCCCGCGCCACCTGGGCCGAGCTGGTCTGGTCGCCCTTCCCGAGATAGTTCAGGTTTTGACCATTTTTGAGAACTCGGGTTAGTGTTCGGCGATGGAAGACGTGGACGCGGCGGGGCTGGACTTCTGGTCGTTCGTGGCGCTGGCGAACCGGCGGCTCGCGCAGGAGTACGGCTTCCGGCACCAGCTGGCGACCGAGGTGCTGCTGACCCTCAACCGCGCCTCCGACCTGGTGACCTACGACCTCGAAGCCGCGGTGCACCGGCCGCGCGGGCGATCGTGGTCGGCGTTCCGGCTGCTGTTCGTTGTCTGGCTCGCCGGGCCGCTCGAACCGACGAGCGCGGCCAGGCTGACCGGGATGAGTCGGGCGGCGGTGTCGAACCTGGTCAAGACGCTGGTCGCGGACGGGATGCTCCACCGGGTGCCGGACGAACGGGACGGCCGTTCGGTGCAGCTGTCGCTGACCGAGGCGGGGCACAAGGAGATGGTCTCGGTCTTCCGCGAGCACAACGAACGCGAATTCGGCTGGACGAACGCGTTGACCGAGACCGAACAGCGCATCCTCGTGATGCTGCTGGGCAAGCTGATCACGAGCCGCGCGGAGTTCGGCACGCGGAGCCGCAAGTAGCCCTTCCCGTCGCCCCGAAGACCGGACTACGCTGCCCGATGGGTAGTCAAAGTGTGAACTAAATCGGCGAGGAGGAGACCATGGTGGACGGCGGACGGATTCCCGCGCTCTTCGCCGGGCTGTGCGACGACGCCGCGGTGTTCCCACCGGGCCTGGCACCGCTGCCGGACGCGGTGGCGGCGCACGACGAACACGTCTCCGCCTGGTACGCCGGTCTCGTCGGACCGCTGGTGGTCGCCGCCACCGCGCTCGGCGAGCTCGCCGGGGTGCTGGGCGACCGGGAAGTCCCGCTGCCGGTCGCGATCACCCTGCCCGGCGGACCCGCGCAGCGCGACGGCGTCCTCAACGCCGTCGCGACACTGCCGGTGAAACTCGACGCGCTCGAGATCGCCGTCCCGGACGGGATGGGGCCGGACGAGGTACTCGCCGCCCTTTCCGCCGCCACCGCACCGGTCTTCGTCGAGATCCCGCGTGACGACCGGCGCGTCCCGCTGCTGACCGCCCTGTCCGGCACCGGCCACCGCGCGAAGTTCCGCACCGGTGGCGTCCGGGCCGACCTGTACCCGGACGAGGCCGAGCTCGCGGCCGCCGTCCGGGCGGCCGTCGAGGCGGGCGTTCCGTTCAAGGCCACCGCCGGCCTGCACCACGCGCTCCGCAACACCGACCCGGGGACCGGCTTCGAACAGCACGGCTTCCTGAACCTGATGCTCGCCACCGACGCCGTCCTCACCGGCGGGGACGCGGAAGCCGTTCTCGCCGAACGGGACGGCGCAGTCCTCGCCGGACGGCTGCGTGACCTGGGACCGGAGCGCGCCGTGGCGGTCCGCGCGGCCTTCACGTCGTTCGGCACCTGCAGCATCACCGACCCCCTGACCGAACTGGCCGGACTCGGCCTGCTCGAGGCGCCCCGAGGAGAGGCATGACCACGATCGACATCCCCGCAGACTCGTTGTTCGGGATCGAAAACCTGCCGTACGGTGTGTTCTCCGTCGACGGCGATTCCCCGCGCGTCGGCGTGCGGGTCGGGGACTCCGTCCTCGACCTGGCCGCGGCACTCGGCGACGACGTCTTCGCCGCACCGTCGCTGAACCCGTTCATGGCGCAGGGATACGACCGCTGGGTGGAGATCCGGGCGCGGATCCGCGACCTGGTCACCGGCGAGGTCCCCGACGGCGCGGTCCACCCCGTCGGACGGGTGACTCTGCACCTGCCGATCGAGGTCGCGGACTACGTCGACTTCTACGCTTCCGAGCATCACGCCTCGAACGTCGGCAGGCTGTTCCGGCCGGACGCGGAACCGTTGCTGCCCAACTGGAAGCACCTCCCGGTCGGCTACCACGGGCGGTCCGGGACGGTCGTGGTCTCCGGGACCGACATCGTGCGCCCGAGCGGGCAGCGCAAGGCCCCGACAGGCGCGGCGCCGGTGTTCGGCCCGAGTGTGCGGCTGGACATCGAAGCGGAGATGGGCTTCGTCGTCGGCGCCGGAACCCCGCTGAACACCCCGATCACCCCGGATGCCTTCCCTCGTCACGTTTTCGGCGCGGTCCTGCTCAACGACTGGTCGGCCCGCGACATCCAGGCGTGGGAGTACGTCCCGCTGGGCCCGCACCTCGGCAAGAGCTTCGCGACCTCGATCTCCCCTTGGGTGGTCCCGATCCTGGCGCTGGAGGCCGCGCGGATCCCGCTGCCGGGTCAGATCGATCCTCAACCGCTGCCGTACCTGCGCGAAAGCTCGCCGTGGGGTCTCGACATCGATCTGGTCATCGAATGGAACGGCGAAGAGGTCAGCCGCCCGCCTTTCCGTGAGATGTACTGGTCGCCCGCCCAGATGCTCGCGCACCTGACGGTCAACGGCGCCTCCTCGCGCACCGGCGACCTGTACGGCTCCGGCACGATCTCCGGCCCGGAGAAGAACCAGCGCGGCGCGTTCCTCGAATTGTCCTGGGGCGGAAGGGAACCGCTCACGGTCAAGGGGGAGGAGCGCACCTTCCTGCTGGACGGCGACGAGGTCGCGATCACCGGGACCGCGCCCGGCGCGAACGGCGCGCGGATCGGGTTCGGTGAAGTGCGGGGCCGCGTGCTGCCCGCCTAGCCGTCGGTTCCGCCGGTCGCGCGCAGGAGTTCCTCCACGGCGTCCTTATCGGGGCTTTTCACCGCTGTGTAGAGACGGAGTGCCTCGGTGGCGTGGGCTCGGCCGGCGGTGAGGTCTCCGAGGGCGTGGTGCAGCCGCGCCAAGCCATGGTGAGCCCGAGCCTCTTCGAGGGCGTAGGCGATGCCACGGGCGAGGAGCAGCGCCCGCTGGAACTGTTCGAGGCCTTGTCGAGGAGTGGACGCCGCGGAGGCCAGCCTGTTGAGCAGCTCGACTTCGAGGCCGGGGTTTCCGCTGACAAGGGCCAGTTCCAGCGCGCGCCGGTAGCTGGCGCGCGCCCCCGGGAGGTCGTGCTGCGCCCGTTGCAGGTCGCCGAGGCTGGCCAGCGCCACGCCGCCGAGACCCGCGGAGCCGGCTTCCTCCGCGATCGCGATGCTGCGTCGAAGGTGATCGATGGCCTCCTCGTGGCGGCCGAGTTTGCGGTAGCAGTCACCCAGGTTGTTCAGCGCTGTCCCGTAGGTGGTGGACCGAGGTCCCGTGGCGCGGCTGGCGCCCAGCGCGCGGACGTAATGGGTGAGCGCCGTTTCCCGGTCGCCGCGGTCGTCGTAAACGAACGCGATGTTGGTGTTCGCCGCATAGTCCAGAAGCGGATCGGCGTCGGAGCGGCCAAGGGCCTGGCGGAGCTCGTCGAACGCTTCGTCGTAGCGGCCGAGACGGACAAGGGCGTACCCGCGCGAGCAGAGCGCGTGAGCGTGGTCGATCCCTCCCGGGCCGACGGCGTCGCGAGCAGCGGTGTGCAACGCCAGCGCGTCCTGGAAGTGACCGCAGCCGTCCAGATACCGGTACAACGTGGTGGACAGGTGGGTGACGACGGCCGGAAGGCCCAAGGCGGCGGCGTGGCATGCGGAGGCGATGAGATTTTCGCGTTCGGCGTCCAGCCAGCCGCGGGCGGCGGCCCCGTCGGAAAACGTCACCGAGGGCCCGGCGAGGGGCGGGATCGAAGGCCGCCGGTGACTTTCCGCGGGCGCGAACCGCTCCGCGGCGATCGACGCCACGTGACAGTGGTGGTCGAACAGGTGCGTCAGCGCGTCCCGGCGGTGGACCTCGGTGTCGTGGGCCTTGACGAGCTCGGCCGCGTACGCACGCGTGAGATCGTGCATGCGATAGCGGCCGGGGCGGTGTTGCTCGACCAGGCTCGCCATCTCGAGAGTGGTGAGAACGGTCCGGGCGGCCGGACCGGTCAACCGGCAGAGGGCCGCGGCCGAGGAGAGGGCGATGTCGGCGCCGGGCGCGAGGCTGAGCCACCGGAACATGGTCGCGGCCCGGTTGTCGAGGATCCCGTACGAGGCCGAGAACACCGCGCGCAGGTTCCAGGACAGCTCCCCGGTGTCGAGAGCTTCCAGCGGCTCGGTGTCAGCGCGAAGTTCGGCGGCGAAACCGGCGAGCGGGAAGCCGGGATGGTTCCCGGCGCGGCTCGCCACGATGGCCAAGGCCAGCGGAAGGCCCGCGCAGTGGTGCAGCAGCTGTTCCGTGGACTCCGGGTCGGCGTCCAGGGTGGCCGCTCCGAGGTGGCGGACGAGAATCCCGCGTGCCTCGGACTCGGCGAGAACCCCCAGCGGCAGCGGCTGGGCGGCGTGGGTGGCCACGAGCCCGTTCAGCCGGTGGCGGCTGGTGATCAGCACGGTGCTGGATCGTCCGCCGGGGAGCAGCGGGAGCACCTGCGCCGTCTCACGTGCGTTGTCGAGCACGACGAGAAGGCGCCGGTCGGCGACCAGGCTCCGGTACAGCGCCGCTCGGGCGTCGGCGTCCTGGGGAATCGCGGCGGGCGCGACGCCGAGCGCGGTCAGGAATCCGTGGAGCGCCGAATCCGGGGACACGGGATCGGAGGCCGGATCGAAGCCTCGGAGATTCACGAAGAGCTGGCCGTCCGGGAACTCGGGGACGTGGTCGTGCGCCCACCGCAGAGCCAGCCAGGTCTTCCCGACGCCCCCGCCGCCCGACAGCACCCGGACCGTCCCCTCCGGTCCGCTCTCCTCGAAGTGATCGGGCGATCCGTCCAAGGCGGAGAGTTCGCGGGTCCGGCCGATGAAGCCCCGGGGTTCCGCAGGAAGCTGACGCGGCACCACCTGAGCGGGCGTCGTCCCCTGCCGGGACATGTCGAGCTCGGGCGCGGCGGAGAGGATCCGACGGTGTAGTTCCCGCAAAGAGGCGCCGGGATCCGTGCCCAGCTCGTCGGCCAGCCGGAGCCGGACCTGCCGGTAGTGCTCCAGGGCATCGGCCTGTCTGCCGCTGCGGTAGAGCGCGAGCATGTATTGCCCGGCCACCCTTTCGTCCAACGGGAATTCCCCGGTCTGCCTGATCAGCGCGGGAAGCAGTTCCGTGTGCCTGCCCAAGCGCAGCGCGACATCCTGGCTGTCCAGCTCCGCTGTCCTGAATTGCTGGCACAACTGATCTCGCAGGGCGCCCATCCAGGGCGTGTCCACGATCGGCACCGGCTCGCCTGCCCACGTCTTCAAGGCGGCTGTGAAGAGTTCGAGCGCGCGCGTGTCCTCGTCGCAGTTACGCGCCATGTCGACGGTTCGCTCGAACCGGTACAGGTCCACCGTCATCGGATCCGCCCTCAGCACGTACCCGGCGGCCTGTTTGCCGATGGTCACCTCGGCGCCGGGCGCGAGCACGCCGCGCAGGCGGGAGACGTAACCGTAGAGCGCCTCCCGGGGACGTCTCGGAAGGCGCTCACCCCATACCCGGTCGGCGAGTTCGTCGACCGGCACCGGGGTGCCCAGGTCGGCCAGCAACGCCACCAGCACCGCCCGCTGACGGGCGAACCCGGCGGAAACGGCGTGCCCGTCGACGAGCACTTCCAGACCGTGTGAAAGGCGGAACTCCACCGTCATCGCGACCCTCCCCGTCTTCACACGATGACCCAGCCCTGCGGCTTCAAGGTTTCTTACCAGACTTCCACACAGCCTCAGGTCTCACTATTCATCGAGATCAAGGGAGGGAAGAGCTCATGGGAATGCTGGATGTCGAAGTCGCCCGCAGCGAAGCCTCCGTACGCGCTCGAGGTTTGGCCGCCGAGGTGAACCGGCGGGCCGAACAAGAAGCCAGGCGCGAGATCGACGGCCGCGAAGTCCAGGCGAGGAAGGCGTGTTCAAAGTGAAGCGTGTTGCTTTCTTCGTGGCAGGGAGTCGGATCGACATGTACCGCTGTGGCACGTCTCGGATCCCGTGGAGTTCCGCCGGTTCCTGGGGGAACAACCAAACGCGCGGCACCGTCGCCTGGTTCCGCGAGGCGCCGTCCGACAATCACTTGTACGACTGGTACCCGATCCACGACGTGATCAACTGCTGACCGGCCTGGAAAGTGCCTGTACCGGGGGTGATCCGGTCGGCCGGCCGCAGCCGCGGGGAGTCGACCGGGTCCAGGCGGCCGCGCGTTCGGTGGAGCCGAGCGCGCGGCCCTCGGCCGGTGGCTACGATCTGCGGTCGTGAATCCCTCAGCCGAGGACATAATCCGTAGTGCCGCGCGCTGGATCGAGCGCGGAGTCCGCGTCGACACCTCCGCCTTCGCGCAGGATCTGGGCATTTCGCGCAGCACGTTGTTCCGCCGCGTCGGGAACCGGGAAGACCTGCTCGGCGACGCTCTCCACTACCTGTCCGAGCGCACCCTGGCGGCCGCGACGCGCACCTGGGAGCGCGAAGAGGGCGACGTGGTGCGCAACGCGGCGGGCGAACTGCGCTGTCTCGCGATCATGCGCGAGTACCGGTCCGTGCTCGCGGCGAGCGCCGGGTTCCGCCGTTTCCTCGACGACGAGCCGGTGCTGGCGATCCGGCTGCTCACCGATCCGGACGGCCGCGTCCAGCCGAAGGTGATCGCCGCACACGTCGAGTTGCTGCGCCGCGACGTCGACGACGGCGGTTTCGTGCCCTCGGTCGGCCTGGAAAGCCTCTGTTACGCGATCGTCCGTTTGGGGGAAGCGTTCCTGTATTCGGACGTCCTCGCCTCCCGGACACCCGATCTCGACGCGGCGTCGACGCTTCTCGCCGCGCTCGTGACGGGAATACCCGGCCGCCCCCAGTAGTCGTGGTGAACATGGACTTCGGTATCGCGACCGCAGTGACCGACGAGGGAATCCGGCCGCACGTGCTGGCCGCCGCTCTGGAGGAGAAGGGTTTCGACTCCCTCTACCTCCCCGAACACTCGCACATCCCGGTCAGCCGGGAGAGCCCGTACCCCGGCGGTGAGCTGCCGCGAGGCGCCGTCCGCAATCTCGATCCGTTCGTGGCGCTGGCCGCCGCCGCGACGGTCACCTCGAACCTCCGGCTCGGCACCGCGGTCGCCCTGATGATCCAGCGCGACCTGTTCTACACGGCCAAGGAGATCGCCAGCCTCGACTTGCTCTCCGACGGGCGGGTGGTCTTCGGCGTCGGGGCGGGCTGGAACATCGAGGAGATGCGCAACCACGGCGTCGACCCGCGGACGCGGGGCGCGCTGCTGACCGAGCAGCTCCAGGCGCTCAAGGCGATCTGGACCCAGGACGAGGCCGAGTTCCACGGCAAGCACATCGACTTCGACCCGGTCTACTCCTGGCCGAAACCCGTGCGGAAACCGCATACGCCGATCTATGTCGCCGGTCAGGGCCCGGCCGGGCTCAAACGGCTCGCCGAGCACGCCGACGGCTGGCTGCCGCATTCCGTGACCCCGCCGGAAGAATTGCGCCGCGTCCGGTCCTGGCTCGCCGATCAGGGCCGCGAAGACGTCCGGATCAGCGTGTTCGGCGCTCCGGCCGATCCCGGCCTGTTGCGACGTCTCGCGGGCGCGGGGGTCGACGAGGTCTCGCTCATCCTGCCGACGCTGCCCGAGACGGAGACCTTGGAGCAGCTCGACAAACTGGCGAAGACCATCGCGCCGCTTCGCGCCTGACGGCTCGTGAGGGGTAAGTGCCGTTAGGGCGGACCGGTCTTTGCCTGCCTGCCGCTGACCTGCACGGGGCTGGGCGTCCGGAATCCTCCCCGCTCGACCGCACCGGCATCCAGCACAAGCGTCACCCCGAGCCGGGTGTGAAGGTAGTGAAGGAGGCCTTCACGGACCCTGGGTCCCTCAAGGGGGCCTTCAGGTACCACTCACGAGGTCACGTCACGGGCAGGTGAGCACCGGCGCCTGCGGACGGCCACCGCCGTGCAGGTCGCCCAGCGGAACCCGGGCCAGGCCGAGGATCGCCTGCGCGGTCGCGCGCGGGGCGGTCGCCGGGTTCAGGCCGGTGGCGTCGTAGGCGATCGCGCCGCGGTCCGCCTCGGCGCCGGCGCAGCCGGTTTGCAGCGACCGCAGGAACTCCCGAGCCTTGACCGCGGCGGCGGGACGGTGACCCGCCAGCGCTTCGGCGGAGAGGCCGGTGCTGTTGGCGTTCGGCGCGTTGGTGCCGACGCCGAAGCCGCCGTTCGCGTGCTGCTTGGTGACCAGCCAGGAGGTGCCTTCGCGGGCGTTCGTCGCGTCACCGGTGGCGCGCAGGGCCTGCACGACCATCGCGGTCGAGTCGACGTCGCCGGTGCACGTCGCCTCGCCGAAGTTCAGCGGGAATCCGCCGTCCGCGCACTGGGTGCCCGCCAGGAACGACACGGCCGACGCGGGCGCGCCCGCCGGGGTGCGGTCCAGCGCCAGCAGCGCGAGCGATTGCGAGAAGGCGTTGGAGTAGTCGCCGTATTCGGAGCGATCGGAGAACCGGCCGGACGGCGTGAGCAGCGAGAGCAGGCCCGCCTTCAGGTCGACGCCGCCGAACGACGCCGGGTTCTTGCCCCGGATCTGCGCGGCGAGCAGCAGTTTGGCGTGCGCGCCCGCGTACGCCTCGGCGCCGCTGCCGACGTAGCCGGTGGTGATCTCCGGCTTCGCCAGCCAGGCGATCGCCTTGCCCGCGTTCGTGTCGGACACGCCGGCGGCGGCGAACGCGAAGATCGCGTCGATCGTCAAGCCCTGGTCGGGGAACTTCTGGCCGCCGAAGTCGGCCTCGAACCTTTCCCCGTCGGTCAGCTGCCTGGCGAGCCAGCCCGCGGCGGCGTCCGCCTTGTTCGGGGTGGCGGCGGCCGCCGGGGCGGCGACCAGACCGATGCCGCACAGCACGGCGACAGCGAGGACCAAACGTCTCATGAGAACCCTTTCCCGCATTTCCACGACAGGAGTCGGTGACACCGCGCGACGTGGGTGACCGGGCTCGCCTGGAGGGCATACCGTTGCGGGACAGCGCCGGACTCTCACCGGACTTCCCCCACGACCGCGCTGAATCGGACGAACCGAAGACTCTCATCCCGGACGGGCGCCGGGGTACCGCCGGGCGCGAGTAACGCTGTGATCCTGGCAACCGACCTGCTCAGCGGTGCCTGCCGGAGGTAATCGGGTGTTAACCTCGGCGGGCTCGACAACCGAATACCGCCGCCCGTGACGGGGAAGCCGGTCGAAATCCGGCGCTGTCGCGCAACCGTGGGCCCTTCACCAGGGCGAGCCGGGGTGCCGAACGGGCGGATGAACCAACCAGAAGTCCGAACCACTGTCGCGATAAACAGGGGTGACTGCGGCGTCCCGCGCCTGTCCTCCGTCATGCCGCAAGGAGGAGTCATGCGCCGCGGGTCCCTGGCCGCCCTGGCCTTCGCCGTCAGCGTCGGCGTCGTCGCCGCGCTGCTCACCGGGACGGCGACGGCCGCGAACGATCCCGGCGCCGCGAAGTCGAACTCCCGCTGGCTCGCGACGAAACTGAAGCCGGACGGCACGCTCGAGAACCCCAACGGCGGCACCTTGCCGGATCACGGCCTGATGATCGACGTGCTGTTCTCGATGTACGCGTCCGGTGACGGCGCGAAGGCCGAGCCGATCGTGAAGTTCCTCGACGACCAGGGCCACGCCACCGACTACTTCACCTGGGACGGGTTCATCCCCGGCGCCGGGTTCGACAACGTCATCGTCGGCGGCGCCATGGCCAAGACCCTGGTCGCCGCCGAGGTCTCCGGCCGGAACCCGCGGAACTTCGACGGCTACGACCTGGTCGCCGAGACCCAGAACGCGATCATGCGGGGCGGGCCCGACAAGGGACGGGTCAGCGACTACACGAAGAATCCCGACCTCACCGGCCCGATCAGCAACAACGCCAACATGTTCGGCCAGGCGCTCGGCGTGATCGGGCTCGCCGCCGCGGGCGAGAACGACCAGCTCGCGATCGACAAGCTGGTGACCCAGCAGTGTTCCGAGGGCTACTTCCGCGTCTTCTTCGCCTACATTCCGACGACGGAGACCGGCGACCACGTCACCCCGGACAAGCACAAGGTCTCGACCTGTGACGAGGGCAAACCGCTCGACCTCTCGCCGTCCGACGGCGACGCCACCGGTCTCGGTCTCTCGGCGATGCTGGCCGCCAAGAAGGCGGGCGCGGCCGGGCTCGACACCCCGATCGCCAAAGCCGTCTCGTGGATCAAAGCGAACCAGACCCCCGGCGGCGGCTGGGGCGGCGGAGTCGGCACCGAGGCGCCGAACACCAACAGCACCGGCATGATCCTCCAGGGGCTCGCCGAGGCGGGTGGCGCGGACGCGGCGGTCGACAAGGGCGTGCG
This sequence comes from Amycolatopsis sp. NPDC089917, assembly GCF_040684635.1. NCBI lineage: Bacteria > Bacillati > Actinomycetota > Actinomycetes > Pseudonocardiales > Pseudonocardiaceae > Amycolatopsis > Amycolatopsis sp. NPDC089917. Next base: position 64,018 of record NZ_JBFBGL010000039.1, read on the forward strand.
GTACCTCAAGTCCGCCCAAGCGAACGCCGCGTCCGACTCCGGCAACAGGCTCGCGGGCGACCTCGGCGCGATCGCGTACAACCCGGCTTCCTACGAGGCCGCACGGACCTCGGGTATCAGCGGGCTCGACACCTGGATCCGCGCGAGCGCCCAGGCTTCGCTCGGGTTGTCGCAGGTCGGCTTCTTCACGCTGGCCAAGGGCGGCGGTCAGCCGCCGACCAGCAGCTCTTCGGGAACGCCGACCTCCACGCCGACGTCGTCCGAATCGAGTACCCCCACCAGCACGCCGACCTCGACTTCGAGCGAACCGGCGCCCAGCACGACCACGACGACCACGACGACCACGACAACAACGACCACCACCACCACGACGTCGGTGACACCGACGCCGGGCACGTCCTCGTCCCAGCCGACCAGCCCGCCCGCGCCGAGCACGGTCACCGTCACGAGCACGCCACCCGCGGCCAAGCCACAGCCGGACAAGCCCGCGCCCGAGGCCACCACGCCGAAGCCCAAGAAGACCGTCACCCCGAGGGCGTCGACCGGCGCCCGCGTCCCGCCGCCGACCGCGATCTCCACGCCGGTCGCGATCGCGGGGACTGCCCCCGCGGCGTCCCGGCTCGGCGCGTACCTGACGAACCGGCTCGTCGGCGGAGACCACGTCGAGGTCACCGAGGACGGCAAGACCTACGTCGACTACGACGCCACCGCCGATCTGGTGCTCGCCCTGCGGGCACTGGACGAGCAGCCGGAAACGGTCGACCGCGCGTCGAAGTTCCTGCTCACGCCCGAAGCCGTGCAGGCCTACGCCCACGGCGCGCCGTACGAGCAGAACGGCGCTTCCTACGCCGAACCGCTCGCGAAACTCGTGCTCGTCGCCGAGTTCGCCAGGGCGGACGCCGGGCAGTTGCGCGCCGATCTGGTGAAGCTGCGTGACGCGGACGGCAAGTTCACCGACGTCGGGTCCTTCGCCGACGCCGACGAGACCGTCGAACGGCACGCGTGGGCGGTTCTCGCCACCGCCGCCGACCCCGGCCCCGCGGTCGAACTGCTCCTCTCGCGCCAGTGCGCCGACGGGACGTTCCCGAAACACCTCGACACGGCGCAGTGCGGCTCCGGTGACCTCGGCGCGACGGCCGCCGCGGTCACCGCGCTGGCCGCCCGTCCGCACACCGACGCCGCGCCGTCGACCAAGCGGCCCGACGGCTGGACCGAGCGGCGCGTGTCGGCGTTCGTCTCGGCGGTGGGCGCGCTCGGCGTCCGGCCGACCGGCGAGGGCATGGTGACCGGCGAGGCGGGCGAGCCGGACGTCGTGCTGAGCGCCGCCGTCGCCGCCGCGCGGCAGATCGCCGGCCTCGACGCGAGCGGAACCGCGCGGTCGCTGGGCAAACTGGTCCAGGCCGACGGCGGCTTCGCGAAGGGAACGGTCGCGGCGAGCGACGGGAAGACCGACTTCCCGACGAGCCTGGCCGCCGCCCAGGGGGTCGCCGGCCGTTCCTGGCTCACCGCCGCGGATTCGCCGCTGTCGCCCGCCATCCGGCTGCCGCTCACGGAGTCGAACGCCGCCGACGCCGTCTCCGGAACGCAACTGCAGGCGGCCGTCGCCCAGCCGGTTCAGCCCACGTGGCTGACCTGGGGACTCGTCGGACTGGCCGGACTCCTGCTCGTCGCCGCGATCGTGCTCGTTTTCCTGCTTCGCCGGTTCATCAAGACAAAGGGGGCTACACCATGAGAAAACTACTCACCGTCACGACCGTCCTCATCGGACTGATCGGGCTTTCCGCCGCACCCGCGAACGCGGTCGATCCCACCAAGGGCTACGACGGGATCTGCACCGGCTCCGACGCGCTCACCGGTACGACCGTCGTCGTCGACTTCCAGGAGCTGGACGGCAACGGCGGGACAGCCGCGCCGACGATCACCCGCTGCTCGCCGAACGCGAGCCCGGGGACCGCCCGCACGGGTATCAAGGCGTTGCAGGACGCGGGGATCGCGGTCGCGGGGACCGCCCGCTGGGGTCTCGGTTTCGTCTGCCGCCTGGAAGGCCGCCCGTCCGCGACGGAGACCATCCCGCTGTCGAGCAACCCGAGCTACAAGGAGCCGTGCGTCAACACGCCGCCCGCCGGCGCGTACTGGGGTTACTGGCACGCCGACGGTTCCGGGACCACCTGGACCTACAGCAGCTACGGCGCGCTCAACCGCAACGTCGTGCCCGGCGGGTTCGAAGGCTGGTCGTTCTCCTTGAACAAGTCCGCGACGACCAACCCGGTTCCCGGTGTCACGCCGAGGAACCCGGCCATCCCGTGAGGAAGCTCCTCGGAGTGGTGGCGGCGATCTTACAGATAGCCGCCACGGCGCCGTCCGCGCACGCGGTCGACCAGGGCAAGGGATATCCCGGGTTCTGCAAGGACGCCACCGGGGTCACCGTGGTCGTCGACTTCCAGCAGCTCGGCGGCACGACCATCGTGCGCTGCAACCCCCAGACCACCCGCGGCACCGGGCTGGACGCGCTCAAGGGCGCCGGCTTCCAGATCGCCGGGGTGCAGCGCTGGGGCGAGTCGTTCGTCTGCCGGGTCGAGAACCGCCCCGCGGCGACCGAGAACATCCCGATCGCCGGCCGCGACAAGTACCGCGAGCTGTGCGTCGACACGCCTCCGGCCCAGGCCTACTGGTCCTATTGGCACGCTTCGAACAACTGCGCGTGGGACTACAGCCAGTGGGGCGTCAAGAACCGCGACTTCATCCCCGGCGGTTTCGAGGGCTGGTCGTTCTCCCTGAACGCCACCGCCCAGTCCAACCCGGTCCCGCGGATCTCCGCCGTGCGGCCCGGCACCGAGAGCCGGCCGTGCGTGCCGCGCGAGGAGGCCAAGCCGGTCACCGACGATCCCGGCGAGCGGCAGCAGCAGCGTCCGCGGGCGGAGAACGGACAGCCGTCCGGCGACGGTCCTCAGTCGACGGAGGAGGCCGGCCCCGGTGAAGCTCCGGTCGCGGGCCCGAGTTCCGGTGCTCTGCCGCCGCCCAAGCCGCGTCCGAGTGCCTCCGCGCGGCCGAAGGCGCAGGATCCGTCACTGAACGTCGCGTTCACCGGCGGCGAGAACGCCGAGGACGTCAACGCGGTGATCGAGCGCGAGTCCGGCGCCAGTGACTGGGCGCCCTGGGCGGCCGGTGCCGCCGTGCTGGCGTTGTGCGTGGCAGGATTCTTCGTGGCACGCAGACGCAAACGCGCACAAGGAGCTTGATGACGTCCTACTTCCTGCCGCGCGACCTGCATCCGGCCGCCTGGTGGGTGTGGGCGCTGGGGCTCGCCGTCGCGGCGACCCGCACGACGAACCCGTGGCTGCTGCTGACCATCGTGGCGGTCGCGGGGTACGTCGTCGTGGCCCGGCGCAGTGAGGCGCCGTGGGCGCTGGCGTTCCGGCTCTACCTGTACCTCGGCGCGTTCATCGTGGTGATCCGCGTGTTCTTCCGCGTCGTGTTCGGTGGCGCCGAGGGGTCGACGATCATCCTGCGGCTGCCCGAGATCCCGCTGCCGGAATGGGCGGCGGGCATCCGGCTGTTCGGCGACGTGTCCGCGGAATCGTTGCTGGGCGGGCTTTACGACGGGATGCGGCTGGCGGCGATGGTGATCTGCCTCGGCGCGGCCAACGCGCTGGCGAATCCGAAACGGCTGCTCAAGGCGATGCCACCGGCGTTGTACGAGGTGGGCACCGCGGTGATCGTCGCGCTGTCGGTGTTCCCGCAGCTGGCCGAAAGCGTGCTGCGGGTCCGGCGGGCCCGCAAGCTGCGCGGCGGGGCGGGCAAGAAGAAGGTGAAAGCCCTCCACACCATCCTCATCCCGGTGCTTGAGGACGCGCTGTCCCGTTCGCTGCAGCTCGCCGCGTCGATGGACTCGCGGGGTTACGGCCGCGCGGGACTGGTCGAGGCGCGGGCCCGGCTGATCACGGGAACGCTGATGATCGTCGGCCTGATCGGCGTCTGCGTCGGCGTTTACGCCACTTTGGACGGTTCGACGCCCCGCTATCTCGCCGCACCGGTGCTTTCCGTGGGCGTCGTCGTCGGGCTGGCCGGGTTCTGGTCGGCGGGCAAACGCGTCCAGCGCACCCGGTACCGGCCCGACCGCTGGCATCTGCCGGAGATCGTCGCCGCCGTGAGCGGGATCGCCGTCGCGGCCGTCCTGTTCGTGACGTCGGAGGTGAACCCGATGAACATGAACCCGTCGCTGATCGACCTGTCCTGGCCGTCGCTCGCGTGGGGACCGTTGCTCGGGGTGCTGATCGGTGTCCTGCCCGCGTTCCTGACCCCGGCCCCCGAACCTCCTTACGCCGCACTCGAAGAAGAAATGCTCGGAAAAGAAACGCACGCATGATCGAACTCGACCACGTTTCCTTCACCTACCACGGCCGTTCCGAGCCCGTCCTGTCCGATGTGACGCTGTCCATCGGCGAGGGCGAGCTCGTGCTGTTCGCGGGCCAGACCGGCGCGGGCAAGTCGACGCTGCTCGGCACGATCAACGGTCTCGTCCCGCATTTCACCGGCGGTCACCTCGAAGGGACGGTCTCCGTCGACGGCGTCACGACGCGGTCCCGGCCACCGCGCGAGTTCGCGCACCTGGTCGGTGTCGTCGGCCAGGATCCGCTCGCGGGCTTCGTCACCGACACGGTCGAGGACGAACTCGCGTACGGCATGGAACAGCTCGGCCTGAATCCGCAGGTGATGCGCCGCCGGGTGGAGGAGACCCTCGACCTCCTCGGCATCGCGGAACTGCGCAGGCGCGCGTTGCGGACGCTGTCCGGCGGGCAGCAGCAACGGGTGGCGATCGGCTCGGTGCTGACCACCCATCCGAAGGTGCTGGTGCTGGACGAACCGACGTCGGCGCTGGACCCGACCGCCGCCGAAGAGGTGCTGGCGACCTTGGCCAGGCTGGTGGAGGACCTCGGCACGACGGTGCTGATGGCCGAGCACCGGATGGAACGCGTGATCCCGTTCGCGGATCGGATGATCCACGTCCCCGGAACAGGGGGAGTGGTCGACGGAACCCCGCCGGAAGTGTTGAAGGACATGCCCATCGCGCCGCCGATCGTCCACTTGGGACGGCTGGCGGGCTGGAATCCCCTGCCGATGACGGTCCGGGACGCCCGGCGGCGCGCTTCGTCGCTGACGCTGGGGACGCCGTCCGCACGGGACACGACCGCGGGCGAGGACCTGCTGACCGCGTCCGGGGTCGTCGTGCGATACGGGCCGAAGGTCGCCGTGCGGGAGGTCGATCTGACCCTGCGCGCCGGCGAGGTGCTGGCGATGATGGGGCGCAACGGTTCCGGCAAGTCGTCGCTGCTGTGGGCGGTGCAGGGTTCCGGCCCCCGGCAGGGTGGCAAGGTCACCGTCGAGGGCAAGGATCCGAAGACGCTGAGCAGCGCGGCGGCGCGGAAACTCGTCGGCATGGTGCCGCAGACCGCCGGCGACCTGCTGTACCTGCAGACCGTCGCAGCCGAATGCGAGGCCGCCGACGCGGAATCGGGCGCGGAGCCGGGGTACAGTCGCGGCCTGCTCGACAGGCTCGCCCCGGGCATCGATCCCGCGTCGCATCCGCGCGACCTTTCCGAGGGGCAGCGGCTCGCGCTCGTGCTCGCCGTCCAGTTGTCGGCCGCCCCGCGGATCATGCTGCTCGACGAACCGACCCGCGGCCTCGACTACACCGCGAAAGCCGCGCTGGCGCAGATGATCGCTTCGCTGACCGCGGAGGGCAGGGCGGTCGTCGTGGCCACCCACGACGTCGAATTCGTCGCGACGATCGCGCACCGCGTGCTCGTGATGGCGGAAGGGGAGGTCGTCTCCGACGGCCCGACCGGCGAGGTGCTCGGCGGCTCCCCGGCGTTCGCCACCCAGGTCGCCAAGATCCTCGGGGAGCCGTGGCTCACCGTCGACGAGGTCCGCGCGGCGCTGCCGCAGGAGGTCCCGTGAGCACGGCCCCCGCGGTCCGGCTGGGCCCGCGTTCGGCGACGGTGCTGGGCCTCGCGTCGCTCGCGGGACTGATGATGTTCGTCTGGCCGCTCCTGGTCCGGGTCGAACCGCAGTCGATGCAGCACGGCCCGGACGCGCCGTTCGTGTTCATCGGGATCCTGCCGATCCTGATCGTCATCGTGCTGGCCGAGATGTCCGAAGGGGGCATGGATTCCAAGGCCCTCGCGATGCTCGGCGTGCTCTCGGCGGTGAACGCCGCGCTGCGTCCGCTCGGCGCGGGGACCGCGGGCATCGAGACCGTGTTCTTCCTGCTGGTGCTGGCAGGCCGGGTGCTCGGACCCGGATTCGGTTTCGTGCTGGGCTGTACGTCGATGTTCGCTTCGGCGTTGCTGACCGCGGGGGTAGGGCCGTGGCTGCCGTTCCAGATGATGTGCTCGGCGTGGATCGGGATGGGCGCGGGACTGCTGCCGCGCCGCCTGACCGGCAAGGCCGAGATCGCGATGCTGGTGGTCTACGGGATCTTCGTCGCGTACGTGTTCGGGTTCCTGATGAACCTGTGGTTCTGGCCGTTCATCACCGACGCCGAAGTCCCGTACCACGACGGGCACATCTCCTACGTCCCCGGCGCGCCGCTGCTGGAGAACCTGCACCGGTTCGCCGTCTTCACGCTGCTCACGTCGACGGCGGGCTGGGACACGGGGCGCGCGATCACCAACGCGGTGGCGATCCTGGTCCTGGGGCCCGCCGTGCTCGCGACCCTGCGCCGCGCTTCACGCAAGGCTTCCTACGGCGTGATTCCCTCGTTCACCGACGGCACGCCCCGCGTTTAGTCCTCCTCCTGAGGTTTCGGAGGCGGTCAGCAGCGGGATTCGGCGGTGGTCTTGAGGTCCTTCAGCCAGGCTTCGAGGCCCATGCCGAGGAACTGCGTCGAGGTGGGCACGTCGGCCTCGACCTGCGCGCCGGACCAGTTCTCCTCGGTGCGGACGAGCACGCCGCCCTTGACCTCGGTGAAGTTCCAGACGTGGACGCCGTTGTCGATGCGGAGGCCGTCACCGATCGCGGGCCCGCTCCAGCGGACGCACTGGCCGCGCCGGATCTGGTGGACGGTCGAGGTGATCGACAGCGTGGTGGCGGGGGTCGCGGCCGTGGCGGGCACCGGGGTGGTCCAGCGGAACCGCGAGTCCTTCCGGAGCGGGCCCCGGTCGAGGCGTTCGCTGGTCAGTACCGGCTCCTGCCAGGACGGCCAGCGCTCGACGTCGGTCTGCAAGCGCCAGATCTCGCTCAGGGGAGCGTTGATCAGGGTCTCGGTCCGGTAGTGGATCGGGGCCTTCGTGTCGATGGTCTCGCCCTGGCAGGACAGCGGCGCGGGGGCCGTGGCGGCCTGGGCGGGGGCCACCGCGCCGCCCAGCAGGGCGAGGGCCAGCGGGACGACGAGTGCGGCGGTGCGGCGGCGGGGCTTGGTGTCCGTCATGATCCGGCTCCTTGATTAGCGATGCTTGCGATAGTTAGAAGCTATAACCGCGACAGTGTGAGTGTCAATAGGAAAAGTGATAGCCTCTAACCAGTGGGTCCGGAAGGAGGCAGGACGATGGACGCGGACGGGAAGACCTCGCGTGAGCGCTACCGGTCTCAGGTGTGCGCCGAGATCAAGCGGCACGCGTGGGAGCAGCTGGCCACGACGGGTGTCTCCGCGTTGTCCCTCAACGCGATCGCCAAACACGTGGGCATGAGCGGCCCCGCGCTGTACCGGTACTTCCCCAGCCGGGACGACCTGATCACGGACCTCATCCGCGACGCCTACCGGAGCCTCGCGGACGTTGTAGGCGCCGCCGGGCCGGGTGGCGTGGCGGCGGTCGCCCATGCCATCAGGGTGTGGGCGCTGGCGGATCCGCAGCGCTATCTGTTCGTCTACGGCACGCCCATCCCCGGCTACCGCGCGCCGGAGGACACCACCCGGATCTCGAACGAGATCATGGCCGTCCTGATCGACGTCCACGCCGCCCTTCCGGGGGACGGACCGGCGACACCGTTCGAAGCGCATCTCGACGACCACCGCGACTGGGCGGGCGGGCAGCCGGTGCCGTCCGCCGTCCTGCGCCGGGCCGTGACGTTCTGGACGCGGCTCCATGGCGTGCTGTCTCTCGAACTGGCGGGGCACTTCGCCGGCATGGGCTTCGATCCCGCCGTGCTCTTCGAAGCTGAGCTGGACACCCTCCTGCCGGGCCGGCTCCGGTGTGACCAGGCGGACGACTCGCGTGATCAGACGGACGACACGCGTGTCCAGGCGGACGACTCGCGGCGGACCCTGCCCGCGGGCGTGTCGTCCGTCTGATCACGCGAGTTCGCCGCCCAATCACGCGAGTCCCGTGTCTGATCACGTGAGTCGCGCCTTCCGGCCCGGCGACGACGACCACCTGGACCACTCGAAGCACTGGTATTACTCCACAAAGGACAGTTTCCGCTGAGTGGGGCATAGTGTGGTACTTTCCTGCTGTACAGCGGTTTCTCGGCGATCGCTGTGCTAGCTTCCGGGAATGCGCGGAGGATCGAGAGTTCCCTTCAGTCGTACGTTCGCCGTGATCGCGTCGGTGCTCCTGGCCTCGCTGATCGGCCCCGGCGCCGTCGCGAACGCGGCCCCGTCGCGGCATGTCTGCGAATGTGCCACCCCGTCGATAGACCGGTTGCAGCAATGGCTCGCCTCCGGTGAGGGCACCACGGTTCCGGCGACCGGCAGCCTGCTCGTCCGCGAAGGCGGCGGGTACGCGGCCAAGGTGACCTTCCTCAAGGCCGAATGGCACGTGGCCGTCGTCTGGCTGGGAAACAAGTTCGAGGCGCAGGCCGATCTGTCGAAATCCTCCGGTTTCTGGATGACCTACAGCGCGACCGACGACCTTTACGTCCAGCTCCGCCCGGCGTCGCACTGGAGCGGCGGCGACAAGTGGCTGACCAAGGTGCCGTCGACCGGCGGGAAGATGGTCAAGAAGTTCTTCAGCTTCGCGCCCGACGCGTGGACGACGCTGCCCGAACTGGGCAAGCCCGACTACTCGTTCGCTTCGGCGCTGACCGAGGCGCGAGGCCTGGTCTTCGTCGGCAAGACGCCCAACAAGATCGACTTCCGCGGCCTCGCGATCGATCGCTACCAGCCGCCCTGCCTCTGAGCACTTCTCGGTATTTCACCTGTCCGGAGCGACCGCTATCGCACACCGTGCCCGATTTGTCCTGTACGGTGAACTTTCAGCCGCCTCCGCACGACCGATCCGAGGAGTACCCCTGATGAGCCTGTTCGACTCGCTGAAGGAGAAGGCCGCCGAGCTGCTGGGTGGTGCGGGCGACAAGGTCGGCGAACTGACCGGTGTCGACCTTTCCGGCGCCGCCGACCAGGTCACCCAGTCGGCGGGCGATCTGGCCGAGACCGGGCAGGGGCTCGCCGAGAACGCCACCGCCGCGGGCCAGGGTGCCGTCGACTCGGCCACCGCGGCCGGTCAGGGCGCCGTCGATTCCGCCGGCGCCTTCGGTGACGCCGCCACCGGTTTGGCGGGCGGCGTGATCGACCCGAACGCCCGGGGCTGATCGCCCCCGGAATCCCCCGGTATCCGCGGATGCCTGGGGATTTCGTCATTTCGGGCGAATGTGATCAGGGGCACTTCACGGGCGGAAAGCCGGAACACCGACCTGGCGGACGCGGCGCCCTCTCCGCCGCGCGCGAGGGCCGTCGGACCAGGCCGGCCCGGATGCTCCGGTGGGACGATGTCCGGATTTCGGCATGACGATCTTCCATTTTCCTTGTCCCGCAAGGGGATTCTCGTCGAACAGGCGAAACGGACAACGGTTGTGGTAACCCGGTCGCCGCCGGGAATCTCGGTCCGTGATCGTCAAACGACTGAGGCCGATCGGCCTGTGCGCCGCACTCACCGTGCCCGCGCTCGTCCTGCGGTTCTCCGGCGCCGAACCGGGTGCGGTGGTGGGCCTGCTGCTGTTCGGCCTGGCCGTCGTCGCGGCGTCGTTCCTGCTGGCCTGGGCCGCGGAAGCCGCGCAGGTGGACATCTCCGGCGGGCTCGCGATCGCCGTGCTCGCCGTCATCGCGGTGCTCCCCGAGTACGCGGTCGACCTGTACTTCGCCTACACGGCCGGCTCGAACCCCGAGTACGTGGCCTACGCCGCGGCGAACATGACCGGGTCCAACCGGTTGCTGCTCGGCCTCGGCTGGTCGACCGTCGTGCTGATCGGCCTCGCCGTCGCGAAGAAACGCAGCGGCGCCACGGTCCGGGAGCTGGTTCTCGACTCGCCGTACCGGATCGAGCTCGGGTTCCTCGCGATCGCCTCGATCGTCGCGTTCGTCATCCCAGGGACCGGGCAGATCTCGCTGGTCCTCGGTTTCGCGCTGCTCGGGTTCTTCGTGTTCTACCTCTGGAAGGTCTCCCGCGCCGAGCCCGGCGAACCCGAGCTGGTCGGCCCCGCCGCCACCCTCGGCGCGTTGTCCAAGCGGCCTCGCCGGATCCTGGTGACCTCGCTGTTCGTCTTCGCGGCCGTGGTGATCGTCGCCAGCGCGGAACCGTTCGCGCACAACCTGATCGCCGTCGGGACGGAACTGGGCATCGACCGGTTCCTGCTCGTGCAATGGCTCGCGCCGCTGGCGTCGGAGGCGCCGGAGTTCATCGTGGCGATCCTGTTCGCCGTCCGCGGCAAGGGAGACGCGGCGATCGGCACACTGCTTTCCAGCAAGGTCAACCAATGGACGCTGCTCGTCGGCAGTCTTCCGATCGCCTACGTCCTCGGCGGCGGAGGGACCGCGCTGCACCTGGACGCCCGGCAGGTCGAGGAATTCCTCCTCACCGCCACCCAGACCCTGCTCGGGGTCGCCGCCCTGCTCGCGTTGCGGTTCCCGCGCTGGGCCGCCTGGACCCTGCTCGGCCTGTTCGCGGTGCAGTTCGCGCTGCCCGGCCAGACGGCGCGCTACGTCCTCTGCGGTGTCTACGCGGTCATCGCGCTCGTCGCCCTGATCCACAACCGCCGTCACATCCTGCCGACCCTGGCCGCTCCTTTCCGCAAGGCTCCCTCTGCCCCCGGGGGTAGCTCCAAGGAGCGGATTTCGGCCTGAGGGCAGAGGTTTCCGCGAGTTCCCGCGCTTAGCGTCCAGGCATGACGAAACGAAGGAAACTGCTCGCCGCGGGCGTCGTGATCGCGCTCGCGGCGAGTGCCGGACAACCGGTCGCGGCCTCCCCGGCACCGCGGATCGCCTGGCACGACTGCCGGACCGGGCCGGACGACGAGACAGGGCGACGGCTCGCGGCCGCCGGGGCGACCTGCGGTGAGATCACCGTTCCGCTGGACCACGCCGATCCGGGCGGCCGGACCCTTGCGGTGGCCGTCGCGCGCCGGGCCGCGACCGACCCCGCGCGCCGGCTGGGCACCCTTGTCGTCGACACCGGCGGTCCCGGCCCGTCCCGTGACGGTGTGGCCCTGCTGGCACAAGGCCTGCCGCCGGAAGTCCCGTCCGGGGCGCCTTCGCTCGCGGCGAGGTACGACCTCGTCGGGATCGATCCGCGGTTCTTCGGGCTCAGCGCCCCGCTGGAATGCGGCTGGCCCACCGGGCGGTACCTGCAGAGTGCCCAGCTGGCGAGTCCGGATCGGGCCTCCTTCGACCGCAGCGTGGTGGTCGCGCGGGAGTTGGCGGCGAGCTGCGCGGACCGGAGCGATCTCCTCGCGCACGCGTCCACCCGCGACATCGCGCGGGATCTCGACCTCGTCCGGGCCGCCCTCGGGGAAGCGAAGATCTCTTACCTGGGCTGGTCTTTCGGCAGTCATCTCGGCGCCGTCTACCGCAGCCTCTTCCCTCGGCGCGTCGACCGGATGGTGCTCGACAGCGCCGCCGCCCCCGGGGCCGCCGGTCCCGCGCTCACCCGGGAAACCGCGCCGGCGGACGCGGCCGCCTTGCGCGACTGGGCGAACTGGGCCGCCCGACGGAACGGGAGCTATCGCCTCGGCGCCACCGCGGACGAGGTCCTGGCCACGGTGGACCGGATCGCCCGCGCCGCCGCCCGCGAACCTCTGCGCGTCGGCGGTCACCGGATCGACGAGGCGATGATTCCCGGCCTGCTGCTCACCGTCGACGACAGCGACGCGTTCTACGCGGAATTCAGCTCCCAGGTCGTCGTACTGCGCGACGCCGCGCGAGGCGTCGCCGTCACGCCGACACCCACGCAGGAGTGGAAGCTCTCCCTGTACACCGACCCGAACGTGGAGCCGTCGTTCGGGTTCAGCGCCACGGTCGCCAACCAGTGCGCGGACCGCGCCGCGTCCCGCGATCCCGAAAGCCACTACCGGGACATCCAGGCGCACCGGACCGCCGAGCCCCTGTTCGGCCCGCTGGCGCGGCACCTCACCCCGTGCGTGTTCTGGCCCGTGCCGCCCGCGGAAGCACCCGTGCCGATCGGCGACGACCGTCCCGCGCTGCTCGTGGGTGCCTCGGGGGACCCGGTCACGCCGTATGCCGGACAACTGGCGATGCACCGCGCCCTGACGGGATCGCGCATGGTCACCCTGGACGGCGCCTTCCGGCACGGCGTCTACCTTTTCGACCCGGCGCCCTGCGTCACCGAAGCCGTCGAGTCGTACCTGCTCGGCGGGACACTGCCCCGGACCGACGTCACCTGCGTCCGTCACCGTTCGCCGGGCCGGACCACTCCCGCTTCGTAGGCGAGCACCACGGCCTGTACGCGGTCCCGCACCCGCAGCTTGGCCAGGATGTTGCCCACGTGGGTCTTCACCGTCCCCGGCGCGACCACCAGCCGCTCGGCGATCTCGGCGTTGGACCAGCCGCGGGCCATCCCGGCCAGCACCTCCCGCTCGCGCCCGGTCAGCGTCGCCGCCGACCGGGCCGCGCCGGGGTCGAGCGGCGGCGCCAGCCGGTCCAGCAACCGGCGGGTGGTGGAGGGGGCGATCACCGAGTCGCCGTCGTGCACCGTCCGGATCGCGGCCAGCAGTTCCTCCGGGGTGGCGTCCTTGAGCAGGAAACCGCTCGCCCCGGCCCTGATCGCGGCCAGCGCGTGCTCGTCGAGGTCGTACGTCGTGAGCATGAGGACCTTCGGCGCGCCAGGTAGGGCGAGCACGCGCCGCGTGGCCTCGATGCCGTCGAGCACCGGCATCCGGACGTCCATCAGCACCAGGTCGGGGTTCAGGCGCCGGGTGTGCTCGAACGCGGCGAGTCCGTCACCCGCCTCGCCGACCACGGTCAGGTCCTCCTGCGACTCGATGACCATCCGGAAGCCCGCCCGGACCAGCACCTGGTCGTCGGCCAGCAGGACCCGGACCGGTGTGGTCATGCTTGGCCGTCCCGCAGGACGCCGAGCACCCGCCGGAGGTCGCCCAGCGCCTGCCGGGCGCATTCGCCGATCGTGACCAGCGCCGACTTCCCGGCCTCGGGCGAAGCCGCGTACCGGCCACCGTCGGCCTGCGCGATCACGACCGCGAGCGAATGGGCGACGATGTCGTGCATCTCGCGGGCGATGCGGGTCCGCTCGGCGAGGACGGCGAGCCGCGCCTCTTGCTCACGGTGGGAGAGCCGTACCCGACGCAACGTGCCGGTCGCCCAGGCGGCCACCACCGTGCTGGCCAGGAAGGCGCCGACGAGCAGGTGCGCGGTCGCGGACGACGGCAGCATCGGCCAGCTCAGCCCGCCCAGCACGGAACCGGCGAGACCGACCACGAGCGCGATGCCGCCCGCACGTCGTGGTCCGTAGGCCGCCGCGGCGTGCACCGCCAGCGGTACGGCGAGGTCGGCGGGCAGCGCGCCGACGTCGTCCCGGATCGCGAGCCACTGGACGCCCGCGGCTGTCAGCACCAGCGCCGCGCACACCGCGGCGTTGCGCCGCCGCAAGGCCAGCGGAAGCGAGAGGAGCAGGGAAAACAGGAAGTAGGGCGCTTCCGCCCGCACGAAGAGTCCTAAAAGGACACAGCAGGCGGCGAGCATCAGCGCGATCAGGACGTCGACCAGCGGCCCGTGTCCACGCAGCCAGGAATCGAGTCGTTCACCGAGCACGTCGTCACCCTATGGCCGCGGGTACCGCCGTCACCTCGCCATGTGGGCTGAAACCGGCTACGCCTGCCGGGCTAGCCCGAACGGAGCAAGGGAGGCGAAGGTGTGGCGTCGGAAATCCCGTGTCCCGGCGTCCTTTGGCACGCTAACCTGGCGGAAACGACTTCATCTGCGGGGGAGCGGACATGGTCGGAATCTGGATAGCGCTCGGGGTCTTGGTGTTGGTCATCGGTGTCGCCGTGCTCACCGATCTGCGCGATCGGGGACGGGGCGGGACGCGCAAGTTCATGTTGCCGGGCTGGTCTTCCCGGCGTGCCGACTACACGGAGAACGACCTCGTGCACGGGCGCTGGGTCGAGAAGCCGCCGCGTGAGCAGGACGAAGAACTCCAGCGCAGGTACAAGTCCGGCGACGAGTGAACCGGGTTCGGCCGCAGACCGCGGATTCCTGTGCGGGATTCGGCGCTTTTCGTGGATTTCGCGGGAAAAGCGCCGTCGCACCAATGTGGTGACCCCGATCACAGTGACCTCTCGGATTGTGAGAACATGAGGCACAGGCTGCCGGATCCCGGAGGGTGAATGCTCCGCAGAATGCGTCGCTGGCTCGAATTGCTCAGTCTCGGCGGGTTGGCGGTGGTCGGCTTCGCGGTCGGGATCGCGGAACAGCTCGGCTGGCTGGACAAAGTCGCGCCGAAAGGCGTCACCACCCTGACCCTGATCATGGTCAGCGGGGTCGTCGTCGTGCTGCTCATCGAGCTGACCCCGTTGCGCGCCTTGGAAGACATTCGCGATCGGCTCGCCGGTCTCGACATCGACACCATCGCTTCGAGCCTCCGCCGCGGGCACTACGGCGGGGTGATCGAGGTGCACAAACGCTTTCCGGACGACGCGTTCGCGGCCCGCGTCGCGAAGGCCAAACAGGTGACGATCCTGAACACCTGGATCCCGAACCTGGGCCTGCTGGAACACGAATTGGAAAGCGCCATCGTCGGACACCGGGCCGAAGTGCGGATCATGTTGCTGCACCCGAACTCGATGCTGGTGGGATTACGGGAGGCGGCGCTGGGCCGGTCCGACGGCGCGGGCACCGCCTTCGTGAGCACAGGGATCACGAACTGCCTGGAGACACTTTCCCGGCTGCACGGGCGGCTGGCGAAACGGCAGGGCAACCTGAAGGTGCGGGTGTTCAACTCGCAGGCCTCGGTCGCGGTGTACCGGGCCGACGGGCGCTACCTGGTCAGCATGTTCCTGCACGGCCAGCTGGCGATCCATTCGCCGCAGTTCGAGATCGAGGGCACGCACGACACCGTGCTCGGCGAGCAGATCCAGCACGAGCTCGACACGTTGTGGGACATCGGCCACGACGTCGACCTCGGCGACTGGAAGCGAAGCATCGACATGATCCGTTTCTGAGCAAGAGGTGTAGTGATGCGAGACCTTGACGAGTTCGAAGACGGTTTGATCGAGGGATTCCGGAATCACCCGATGCTACGCGGCGTCACCGAGCTCTCGCCGGAGGATCTGCGGGCAGTCCTGCTGCAGCGCCGTTTTCTGTCGCTGGCCTTCACCATGGCGTACGACCTGGCGATCGACCTGCTCACCGACGAACAGTCCGTCCGGATCGCCCGTGTCATCGTCCGGGAGGAGTACCCGGACAACTCTTCGCCCGGCAGCACGCCTTCGCACCGCGAGGACCTGATGACGGACATCCTCGCCCTCGGCGTCCCGCGCGAAACGCTGGTGCGGTCCCGGCGGTCGCTGGCCACGACGGCCTGCCTCGACACCACGATGGAGCTGATCTCCTCGGCGGGCGATTCGAAGCACGCCGACGTCGAACTGCTGACGATCCTGCGTTTCTGGGGCGAGGTGCTGGTCAGCGTGGAGTACGGCGAGCTGTGGCGCCGGATCGGGCCGGTGCTCGGCGACAAGTCCGTCTTCTACTATCCGCACCACGTGCACGACGCGAAGTCCCGCCCGCTGGCCGCCGCGTCCCCGCTCTCGCTCACGCATTCCGACCAGCTCGGGCTGCGTCTCGTGCAGCTGATCGACTCGGAGCAGGCGCGGGAACGGTTCCGTGAGACGGAAAAGGCCGTGGTGGCGGTCAAGACGGCGTTCTACGACCAGTTCCAGGGCGTCGGGGGGGGGGGGTGGGGGGGTAATCCCCCCAGACCCCCACGACCCCCACAACCCCCCCCCCCCCCCGGACCGCGCCCCCGCCCCCCCAACAAAAAG
>NZ_JBFBGL010000040.1:0-77700 GCF_040684635.1 Amycolatopsis sp. NPDC089917
CACCAGTCCGTGAAGGCCTCCTTGAGGGACCCAGGGTCCCTCAAGGAGGCCTTCACGGACTTGGCACCCGGCAGGGCACCCTCCTTACGCGACGGTCGCGTCCAACGTGACCTCGACGTTCCCCCGCGTCGCCTTCGAGTACGGGCACACCTGGTGCGCGCCCCGCACCAGTTCGTCGGCGGTGGCCTGGTCGATGCCGGTGGCCTCCAGGTGCAGCGCGGCGCTCAGGTGGAACTCGCCCGCGTCGGTGTCGTGGTGCAGCGTCACCTCGGCGACGACAGCGAGGTCGTTCAGCGGCACCTTCTTGGCACCCGCGACACGGCGGACGGCGCCGACGAAGCAGGACGCCCAGCCCGCGGCGAACAGCTGCTCGGGGTTCGTGCCGTCACCGGAACCGCCGAAGGCCTTCGGGACGGCGAGGCCGACGTCGAGCGCGCCGTCGTCGGAGGTCGCCCGGCCGCCGTTGCGGCCTTCCGCGGTCGAGGTGGCGACGGCGGTGTACGTGGTTTCAGACATGCCGCAACCGTAGGAATCGTGCCCTGACCTCGGCGACCGTCGCACGACGTCATTCCTGTACGTCATGGGTGAGCGACGTACGCCGACGACGTCGTCCGACAGTCGCGGCGGCCACCGGAGCCCGCCTACCTTTCGGCTCATGTCGCCCGTGCCGCAGGAAGTCCGGTACCGCTTCACCGTGCTCGGTCCGCCCGGTTTCACCAGCGGCGGCACCCGGCTGGACCTCGGCTCGCCGCAGCAGCAGGCCGTCTTGATGCTGTTGCTGGCCAACGCGGGCAGTTTCGTCCGGACCGGCGAGCTGATCGACGGACTCTGGGGTGAGCGGGCGCCCGTGACCGGCGAGGCCGTCATCCGCACCTACATCTCCCGCCTCCGGCGGCTTCTCTCCTTGCAGGGACTCGGATCGGCGATCATCTC
This sequence comes from Amycolatopsis sp. NPDC089917, assembly GCF_040684635.1. Lineage (NCBI taxonomy): Bacteria > Bacillati > Actinomycetota > Actinomycetes > Pseudonocardiales > Pseudonocardiaceae > Amycolatopsis > Amycolatopsis sp. NPDC089917. Next base: position 934 of record NZ_JBFBGL010000040.1, read on the forward strand.
GCGGTCCGGCGGCTACCAGCTGGACCCGGATCCCTTCGAAGTGGACGCGGTCGAGTTCGCCAGGCTGATCGAGAGCGCGCGTCAGGCGCACACCGTGGAGACGGCGGCGAAGCAGCTGGAGCGGGCGCTCGGCCTCTGGACCGGGACGGCGCTCGCCGGCGTCCCGGGTGAGGCGGCCGAGCACGAGCGCTCACGGCTGGAGCGGCTGAAGCTGACCGCCACCCAGGAACTGCTCCGGCTGCGCCTGGAACTCGGGGAGCACGACGAGGTGATGGCCGAGGTGCCCGTGCTCATCGAGCGGAACCGCCTCGAAGAACCGCTGTACGAGATCTACCTTCTCGCCCTCCATCGAGGTGGGCGCCGGGCCGAAGCGCTCGAACTCTACCGGGCGATCCACGACCTCTTCGACGAAGAACTCGGGGTCCGGCCAGGGCCGAAACTCCGGGCGCTGCACGAGAAAGTGCTTCGCGCCGAAGAAGAGCAGACAGCCGTTCCCCGGGCCTCGGACTCGCTGTTCGTCGGGCGTGAGCGCGAGCGCGCCGAGTTCAGGCGACTGCTCGCGAGGGAACCGGCCAAGGGCGTCGACGTGCTGTTCTTCACCGGCGCCCCCGGGATCGGGAAGTCGACGCTGTTGCGGAAGTTCGCCGACGACGCGGCCGCGATGGGCAAACCCGTCCGGCTGGTCGACGAACCCGGCGATCCGGCCGCGGTCCTCCGGCGGCCGCCCGAGGACGGCACCGTCGTGATCGCGAGCCGGAGAGGGCCGGACGCGACGCTGCTGGTGGATCCGGCCTGGTCGGGAAGGATCCGGCTCCGGAAGCTCGAAGCCTTGAGCGACACCGAGTCCGCCGAGCTGCTCGAAGCGCGCGGCGTCGATCCTGTGGTCAAGCAGTCCATTGTGGACTTCGCGGCGGGTAATCCGTTCGCGCTCTCGCTGGCCGCCGAGACCAGCAGGTCACCGCGAGCGGACTCGGCGCGCTACGTGATCGACACCGTGTACACGCATCTGGCCGGGAATCCGCCCTCGGAGGCGCATCGATGGGCGTTGTACGTGTGCGCGGAAGCGGAGCACACCACCGAAGACCTTCTCCGGTCCGTGTTGCCGGGTGGGCGATCGTCGGAGCTGTTCGACTGGCTCCGCGACCATCCCTGCGTCGAAGCCGCCACCGACGGCCTCGTCCTCGGCGGCGTGCTCCGCGAGGTGCTCGACAGGCACCTCCGGTGGCGTGACCCGGCCGGCCGCGCACGGATGCGCGGCCGGATCAGCCGGGTCACGACCGGCCGCTGATCAGGTGCGCAGCCACACCGCCGTGTCCGTCGGGAGCTCGTCCTCGATCGCGCCACTGGCCATGAGCACGTCGCGATGCGGCGGCAGCGGTAGCGGCGCGTCCGAGCAGTTCAGCACGAAGGTGAACCCCGGCTCGCGCGTGAACGCGAGCACGCCGTCGCCCAGTGACAGCCACTCCAGGCCGCCGGGGCCGAGCGCGGGAAGCTCGTCCCGCAGGCGCAGACCGGCACGGTAGAGCCGGAGCATCGACGCCGGTTCGTCCGCCTGTACCGCCGCCGTACTCGACCGCCATTCCGCGGGCTGGGGCAGCCACGTTCCCCCGGTGCCGAACCCGAACGGCGGGGCGTCACCGGACCAGGGGAGCGGGACACGGCAGCCGTCACGACCGGGGTCGGCGCCGTTGGTGCGGGCCCACACCGGATCCTGGCGGAGTTCGCCGGGGATGTCCTCGATCTCCCACAGGCCGAGCTCTTCCCCTTGATAGACATACAGACCGCCGGGCAGCGCCATGGTCAGCAGCGCCGCCGCCCGCGCCCGGCGAGTGCCCAGTTCCCGGTCGACCGGGGTGCCGTGCAGCCGGTCGGCGAAGGCGAAACCGGTGTCGCCCTCGCGGCCGTACCGGGTCACGTGCCGGGTGACGTCGTGGTTCGACAGTACCCAGGCCGCGGGCGCGTCGACCTCGTCGTGCGCCACCAGCGTCCGCTCGATGACATCGCGGAACCGCGCGGAATCCCATGGGCACACCAGGAAGTCGAAGTTGAACGCCGCGTGCAGCTCGTCCCGGCGGAGATACCGCGCGGCCCGCGACATGTCCGGCAGCCACATCTCGCCGACGAGCACCCGGTCTCCCGGGTAGCTGTCGGCGATCTTGCGCCACGACCGGTAGATCTCGTGCAGCCCCTCCTGATCGGAGAACGGGGTCTCGTCGCCGGGATCGACGTCGGGCAGCCGCGGGTCCTTCACCAGCCCGTCGGCGACGTCGATGCGGAAACCGTCGACCCCGCGGTCGAACCAGAACCGCAGCACGTCCTCGAAATCCGCGCGGATGTCCTGGTCGTCCCAGTTGAAGTCCGGCTGGCGCGAGCTGTAGAGGTGCAGGTACCACTCGCCGTCCGGGACCCGCGTCCATGCCGAGCCGCCGAAGCGCGACTTCCAGTTGTTCGGCGGCTCGGCGCCGTCCGGCCCCCGGCCCGGTCTGAACCAGAACCGTTGCCGCTCGGGCGATCCCGGCTCCGACGCGAGCGCGTCCTTGAACCACTGGTGCTCGTCGGAGCAGTGGTTCGGCACGATGTCGATGATCACGCGGATGCCCTTCGCGTGGGCCGCGGCGATGAGGTCCTCCGCCTCGGCGAGCGTGCCGAAGAGCGGGTCGATCTCCCGGAAGTCGGCGACGTCGTAGCCGCCGTCGTCCATCGGCGACGGGTACCACGGGGTGAACCAGATCGCGTCGATCCCCAGTTCGGCCAGGTAGTCCAGCCGCGCGCGGACCCCGGCGAGGTCACCGACACCGTCCCCGTTCCCGTCCGCGAAACTGCGGATGTAGACCTGGTAGATCGCCGCGCTCCGCCACCATCCGGCGGACTGCCCCAATGCGGTCACGAAATGCCCTCCCAATCGTTTTGCGGAAACCCCGAGAGTCAGCCTTTGAGACCGCCCGCGGTGAGCCCGGCCAGGATGTGCCGCTGGAACGCCAGGAACAGCGCCACCATCGGCAGGCTGGCCAGCACCATGCCGGTGACCAGCACGTTCAGCGGCATGTCGATGGCGACGCGTTGCAGCATCACCGACAGCGTCTGCTTTTCGGTGTCCGGGAACACCAGCAGCGGCCAGATGAAGTCCTTCCACGCGGCCACCACCGCGAGGATCGAGACCACGGCCAGGATCGGCCGCGAGATCGGCAGGATGATGCGCCACAGCGTGCGCACCGGCCCGGCGCCGTCGAGCCGCGCGGCTTCGATCAGTTCGTCGGGGATCTGGTCGAAGAACCGTTTCAGCAGGTAGATGTTGAACGCGTTGGCGGCGGCGGGGAGCCAGACCGCCGCCGGTGAGTTGATCAGGTTGACGTTCAGCAGCGGCAGATCGGTGATCGTCACGTAGGTGGGCACCAGCAGCGCCGCGGCCGGGAGCATCAGCGTCGCCAGCATGAGTCCCAGTACGACGTTGCCGAATTTCGGCCGCAGCTTCGACAACGCGAACGCCGCGGGGACGTCGATGGCGAGCTGGGCCAGCCAGGCGCCACCGGCGACGACGATCGTGTTCAGGAAGTACTTGCCGAGACTCAGCTGGTCCCAGGCGTCGGCGAAGGTCTCCGGATGCCACTCGCTCGGGACAAAGGTCGCCGGTGTCTGCGCCAGTTCCTGCGGGGACTTCATCGCGCCGGTCACCGCCCAGTACAGCGGGAACAGGAACGCGATGACGAACAGCAGCAGCGTGCAGCCGAAGACGACGGCGTACCCGATCTTGCCGCCGGGACTGCGCAGCGTGCCGGGGGAGACGAGCGTCCTCATGACTGATCCGCCTTCCTGGTCAGGCGCACGTACAGCGCGGAGAACACCCCGAGCGCGACGAACAGCAGCAGGCTCAACGCGCTGGCCGAACCGAAGTCGTTGTAGACGAAGGCGTAGCGGTACAGGAGCAGGAGCACGGTGACGGTGGAGTCGTCCGGTCCGCCGCCGGTCATCACGTACGGTTCGGTGAACACCTGCATCGTCGCGACGACCTGCAGCAGCAGGAGCACCAGCAGCACGAACCGCGTCTGCGGCAGCGTGACGTGGATCAGGCGCTTCCACAGCCCGGCGCCGTCGAGCTCCGCGGCTTCGTAGAGCTCACCGGGGATCGTGCCGAGCGCGGCCAGGTAGATCAGCGTCGTGCTGCCCATGTTCGCCCAGGTGGAGACGAACACCAGCGACAGCATCGAGGTGTCGCTCGAATCGAGCCACTGGCCGCCGGGCAGGCCGACGGCGCCGAGCGCGGAGTTGAACAGCCCGGAACCCGGGTCGTAGAACCATTTCCACATCAGCGCGGTGACCACCGGCGGCAGCATCACCGGCAGGTAGACCGCGAGCCGGAAGAACGCCTTGGCGTGCCGCAGTTCGTTGAGCAGCACCGCGGTCAGGAACGGCACCACGAACCCGAAGACCAGCGCGAGCCCGGTGAACAGCAGGGTGTTGCGCCAGGCGACGCCGAACAGCGGGTCTTCGAACAGGCGGGTGAAGTTGTCGAACCCGACCCACGTCGGCGGGTTGACGAAGTCGACCTGCTGGAAGCTCAGCAGCACTCCGCGCACGATCGGGTACCAGGAGAACAGCGCGAACACCACGAGCGCGGCGCACAGCAGCCCGTACGCGGTGAGGTTCTCCTTGAGCTTGCGGCGCAAGCGGGTCCGGCGGCGGTCGGCCGCGGACGCGACCGGGCGACGGGCCCGCGACGACGCTGTCGCGGGCCAGTCGAGGACGCTACTTGACCTGGGCGAGGACACCGTTGACCTTCGACTCGGCCGACGACAGCTGCTGGTCGACGTTCGCGTCGCGATCGGTGAGCACCGCCTGCATCACGCTGTCGAGGATGGCGTACACCTGCTGCGCGTTCGGCGGTTCGATGCTGCCCTTGATCCGCGAGCTGGCGTCCACATAGGACTGGAAGTTCTCGGCGGGAACGTTGGCGTGCTTGGTCTTCAGTGCGAGCTGCTGATCGCGGACGGCGCCCTGCCAGATGTCCGGGGTCGGCTCGGCCGGCAGTCCGACCGGCTGCTTGCCCTCGACGTACTGCTGGACGTGCTTCTCGAAACGCTCCGGGTTGAGGTACTTCCAGCGGACCCATTCCAGGCCCGCCTTGATCTTCTCCGGCGAGGCCTTCGGGTTGATCATGTAGCCCTCGCCGCCCAGCAGCGTGCCCTGCCCGCCCGGCATCCCGGCGACGCCGTAGTCCTCGTACTTGCCGTTGAACTGCTTGACCAGCACCAGCACGTTGTCCGGGGCGGCCATGTACATGCCGAGCCGGCCCGCACCCATCATCCGCTGGACGTCCTGGGCCTCGAGAAGCTGCTTGCTGCCCATGGTGTCGTCGTCCCACCGCATGGCGCGAAGCTGGTTCAAGGCGGCCTTGGCCTTGTCGTTGTTGAAGGCGGCGACCCACTTCTCGCCGTCCTTGCGCGCGACCTCGCTGCCCATGGAGTAGAGCCAGCCGGTCAGATGCCAGCCGCCCTGGTTGTTCTTGCTGTAGTCGGCGTACCCGACGGTCCCGTTGCCCAGCGCGGAGATCTTCTTCGCGGCTTCGCGGACCTCGTCCCAGGTCTGCGGCGGTTTGTTCGGGTCCAGCCCGGCCTTCTGGAACAGAGGACGGCTGTAGAGCAGGCCCATGCTGTAGTTCATCGTCGGCAGGCCGTAGAGCTTGCCGTCGGAACCGCGGAAGTTGTCCAGAAGTTCCGGCTTGATGTCGTCGAAATTCTTCAGGCTCTTCGCCGCTTCGGTGATGTCGGCGGCCTGACGGCGCGCGATGATCTGCGCCGGGTCGGTGAAGTAGACGTAGTAGACGTCTTCGAGCTGACCGCCGGCGAGCTTCGCGGAGAACGTCTTCGGGTCCATGAACCCTTCGTGCGGCTCGATGTCGATGTCCGGGTGGCTCTCCTCGAACTCCTTGACGTCGGCGTCGAACACGCTGCGCTCGAACGGCTGGCTGGTCGGGGGCTGGCCGGTGACGGTGATCTTGACCTTGCCCCCGGTCCCGGTGCTTTCACCGGAGCCGGAGCCGCAGGCGGCCACCCCCAGGACGAGCCCGCCCGCGGCGAGCAGGCAGAACATCCGGCGGCGCACGGTTGGGGACCAAGTGCTGCTCATCTTCAAGCCTCATCTCGGGATCGCGACGGCTGTCACGTGATTGCGGTCACTCTAAAGTGAAGCCCCGGATTAACGCAATAACTCGATGAGAACGTGCAACTTTGCGACAGCGGCTACCGCTGTAGGTCACATCCGCAGTCAGTCGACTGCTTGCGAAGGCGGCAGACGTGCCGAAGGGGCCCTTCGCCGCGGCGGATGCGGCAAAGGGCCCCTTCGGTTCAAACTGGAGGTCGACCGACCCCGCAAGTGGTCGACTGAGTGCGGGGGCAGGCTACCGGCGGGCGGTGGAGCCCCGGACGACGAGTTCGGGCGCGAACAGCAGCTCCTCGGCCGCCACCTCGCCGCCGTTGATGCGCTTGACCAGCAGTTCCACCACGGCGCGGCCCATCGCCTCGATCGGCTGACGGGTCGTGGTGAGCGGCGGGTCGGTGCAGTTCATCAGGGCCGAGTCGTCGTAGCCGACCACCGAGATGTCTTGCGGCACCGACAGTCCCTGCCGCCGTGCCGCGCGGATCGCGCCGAGGGCCAGGAGATCGCTCGCGCACAGGACGGCCGTCGCTCCGCGCGGGTACAGCCGGGCCGCGGCCGCGTGACCGCCTTCGATGGAGAACATGCCGTGCTCGACGAGTTCGTCCAGGACCGGGAGTCCGAGTTTCCCCGCGTAGGCGCGGAACGCCTCGAGTTTGCGCTGGGACGGCACGTGATCGGTCGGGCCGAGCACGAGGCCGATCTTCTCGTGGCCGAGCGAGCTCAGATGCCCGACGACCTGCTCGACGGCGACCGCGTCGTCGCACGAGATCTGCGGCAGCCCGAGGTGGTCGACGGCGGCGTTGATCAGCACCGTCGGCAGGTTGCGCTCGGCGAGATGGTGGTAGTGGGAGTGCACCGCGTCGGCCTGGGCGTACAGCCCGCCGGCGAACACCACGCCGGAAACCTGTTGCTGGAGCAGCAGTTCGACGTACTCCGCCTCGGAGACACCGCCCGCCGTCCGCGTGCACAGCACCGGGGTGAAGCCCTGCTGGGCGAGGGCGTTGCCCATGATCTCGGCCAGTGCGGGGAAGATGGGGTTCTGGAGTTCGGGGAGGACCAGGCCGACCAGGCGGGCGCGGTCGCCGCGCAGCTGGGTCGGTCGTTCGTAGCCCATCACGTCCAGCGCGGTGAGGACGGCGGCCCGGGTACTGGCGGAAACCCCGGACCGGCCGTTGAGCACCCGGCTGACCGTGGCTTCGCTGACCCCGACCTTGCGGGCGACTTCGGCAAGACGACGCGTCATGGGTGAAACTTTACCGCAAGCGAGCGCAAGAACTAGACACTCTTGATCGGTGCGGTGACCCGAAAGTCGCGCGAAGACGGAACGAGCGCCGCGGCCGCCGGTGCGGCGAAACAGACGACCGCGCACACCGCCAGGACCGGCGCCGCCCCGAACGCGTCGATCGCGGGCGCGATGAACGCCAGTCCCGCGGGCGCCAGGCCGTAGGAGAACAGGAAGTCCAAAGAGGACACTCGCGCGAGCTTCCCCGGTTCGACTTCCCGCTGGGTCGCGGTGAACCACGGGACGTTGAACAGCTCGATGCCCAGCCCCGCGACGGCGTAGGCGGCGATGACCAGGGCAGGGTGCACCGGGAACAGCAGGCTCAGGGGCGCGAAGCCGTACCAGCCGAGCCCGATCAGCGCCGCCCAGCCCTGCCGCTTCGGACGCCAGCGCGCGATGACGACTGCACCCGCAAGCGCGCCGAGCGTGTACGCGGTGAGCCCGCCCGCCAAGACGGCTTCGGTGTCATAGCGGTCGCGGCTGACCAGCGGCAGCACGACACCGGTCGCGGAGTAGCCGGTCGCGATCACGGCGGTCAGGGCGCCGAGCCCGGCCAGGAACCACGGGTGACGGCGGGCTTCGCGCAGACCGTCGGCGAATTCGGTGAAGAAGCGGGTCCTCGCGGCGGCCGGCGCCGGGGCGAACGTGCCTCGCGGCGGGATCAACGCGGTGCCCAGCCACAGCACCCCGGTGCCGATCACCAAAACCGGCGTCGAGGCGATCTGGGACAACAAAGCTGTCAGGCCGGGGGCGACCAGGGTCGTGACGCGCACGGCCAGCGTCATCGCGGCGTTGGCCTGCTGACGCCGGTCTTCGGCGATCACTTCGGCGGTCAGCGCCTGGAACGCCGGGCGGCACGCGCCCTGCCCGACCCCGACGACGGCGGCCGCGGCGGCCGTCAGCAGGACGGACCGGCCCATGCCCGCCGCGATCACCGGCGTCGCGAGCCCCGCGATGAGACCGGCCCAGAACACGACCCGGCGGCGCGAGTGCCGGTCGGCGAGGACCCCGGCCACCGGGACGGCCACGAGGAATCCCACGGTGCGCGCGGCCAGGACGATGCCGAGGTCCACGGCGGAAAGCGACCGTTCGAGCACCGCCAGCCCGAGGATGAACGGCAACGCCCAGGTCGCCAGCCCGGAAGCGGTGTTGCCGGTCCAGAGCCGGACGAACGGCAGGCTGTTGTGGTACTTCAAGCCGAATCCCTTCTTCTGACCCGCGACAGAACGGCCGGTCGCGCTCTACTCTGCCTCCCGTGCGCACGACGACCCCGACCCGAGGCCCCGCCAGGCGCCTCCGTGGCGTGGTCGTGGGCGTCCTGACCGGGATCTTGGCGACCGGCGCCCACGTCAGCACCAGCGGGCGCGTCCCCGACCTCGGCGTGGTCGTCCTGCTCGTCGCGCTGCTGAGCTGGGTCGCGTACGCGTTCACGGGCCGCCGTCGCGGGCCTCTCGCCATCCTCTGCCTGGTCGCGGGCGGGCAAGCGGCGATGCACGCCTCCCTCACCTTCCTGACCTGGGAATCGCACTCCCATCACGCGGAAGCCCCGGGCAACGGCCTGCCCATGGCGGCCGGGCACGCCGTCGCGACCCTCGTGGTGGTCGCGGCCCTCTCCGGCGCCGAGCGCGTCCTGTTCGCCCTCCTGACGCTGATCGCGTCGGTCCTCCCGCGCCGCCTCACGCCGCGGCCCGCGACGGCACCGCTGCGGATCCGTGTCCCGCTCGCGGTGAAGTTCCCCGCGACCGAGGCGCTCCTGCGAGACGTCCTTTCGCGGCGCGGCCCGCCGGCGTCGTTCGCCTGATCCCCGAAACCCTGCCGAGACCCGTGTCGCGGCAGGGCTCAGCACGCGCGCCGTGACCGTTCCGGCGCGCGGCGCAGGCGCACGCCTCCCCACCGACGCCTCAGGAGTTCCCCCATGGCAACGCAAACCGAACCGACCTCCAGTCCGCCGCGCGCGTCCGGCTGGCGCGGACTGTTCCTCCGGCTCCACTTCTACGCCGGCGTTCTCGTCGGCCCGTTCGTCCTCATCGCCGCCCTCACAGGTGTCCTGTACGCGGCGACACCTCAGATGGAGTCCTGGATCTACTCCGACCAGCTACGGGCACCCGTCGGCCTGAACCAGGTCTCGCTCGCCGACCAGGTCAAGGCGGCGCAAGCGGTCCGACCCGGCGGTGACCTGGTCGCCGTCCGTCCCGCCGCCGAACCGGGCGACACGACCCGCGTGCTGTTCTCCGAGGCCGGACTCGGCGAGTCGGAGCGCCGCGCGGTCTTCGTCGACCCGGCCACCGCGCAGGTGCGCGGCGATCTCGTCGCGTACGGATCGAGCGGCGCCCTGCCGTTCCGGACCACCCTCGACCAGCTTCACCGCAACCTGCTGCTCGGCGAGCCGGGACGGCTCTACAGCGAACTCGCCGCGTCCTGGCTGTGGGTGGTCGCGCTGGGCGGCCTCGTGCTGTGGGTGAGCCGTCGTCGCGCCCGGCGGAACGAGAACGCGGAGAAGGTGGCGAAGACCGAGTCCGTACGCGGGAAGTCCGTGCGCCGTCACGGATCCGTCGGCCTGTGGGTGCTGCTCGGCGCGCTGTTCCTCTCCGCGACCGGGCTGACGTGGTCGGCGTACGCGGGTGAGAACGTCACGGCGCTGCGCGAATCCCTCGGCTGGGCCACCCCGGCGTTGAAGGTGACCGGCGGGGACGAACACGCTGGGCACGCGGGGCACGGGGAAGCCCACGCTCCGGCGCCCGCGCGGCCCGAGAGCGTGGACGCGATGCTCGCCTCGGCGCGCGCCGCCGGGCTCGACGCGGCTTCGGTCGAGATCGGACTGCCCACGAAACCCGGCGCTCCCTGGCAGGTGGCGGAGGTCGAACGCGGCTGGCCGACACAGGTCGACGCCGTCGCGGTCGACGGGACCACCGGGCAGATCCTGGGCGAGGTGCGGTTCGCCGACTACCCGCTGATGGCGAAGCTCGCCCGGTGGGGGATCGACGCGCACATGGGCGTGCTCTTCGGCTGGCCCAACCAGATCGCGCTGCTCCTGCTCGGCGCCGGTCTGGTCACGATGGTCGTGCTCGGCTACCGGATGTGGTGGCAGCGCAGGCCGACCCGGGCCACCGGACTGGCCTTCGGGCGGCCGATCCCGCGCGGTCAATGGCGGAAGGCGCCTCCCGCCCTCGTGGCCGGGCTCGTCGTCCTCGCCGCCGCGATCGGCTGGTTCGTGCCGCTGTTCGGCATCAGCCTGCTGGCGTTCCTGGTGATCGACCTCCTGGTGGGCCTGCGGTCCGGCCGCGGGGCCAAAGCGGAATCCTCCGACGTCACTGGGTGACCTCGACGCCGGTGAGGCCGACGCTCGCCGCCCACACCCGGGCGGCGAGCTCGGTGTCGGCCAGCTTCCCCCGGACCGGTTCCCGCCGGGGTTCACCGCGCAGGCCGAACACCCGCGGCCCGTACATCTCGCCGCCGCGGACGGCGGGGTCGAGCACCGCCCGGACGGCGGGCCAGGCCCCGGCTTCCTTGCCCTGCAGCAGAAGCCCGGCCGGAAACTTCCGGCGCTCCGGCGCCGGGTGCGCCGGACGCGCCGGGGTGAGGGAGTCGAGCGCGCCGCCGGGGTGGTCGACGACGCTCAGGACCGTGCTCCCGGCCGCGCGCAGCCGCCTGTCGAGCTCGAAGGCGAACAACATCTGCGCCAGCTTCGAGCGCGCGTAAGTCCGTTTGGGCTGGTGATCCCGCTTGCTCTGGAGATCGTCCAGGTCGAGTTCCGCGGACTTGCCCACGAAGCTGCCCGTGGTGACGACGCGACCGGCGTCCGCCGCTTCGAGCAGCGGCATCAGGTGGTGCACCAGCACGAAATGCCCGAGATGGTTGGTGGCGAACGTCAGCTCGTGGCCCTCGGCGGTCTCGCGCCTCGGTTGGTTCTCCAAAAGCACGCCCGCGTTGCAGACGACGGCGTCGAGCCGCCCGGCCTCCAGGCTGTCCACAGAGGACTTGACGGACGAGAGATCGGAAAGATCGAGCGGCAGATGCGCGAGTTTCGCGTCCGGGACCAGGGACCGGATCGACGTCATCGCGGCGTCGGCCTTGGCGGCGTCCCGGCTGCCGAGAAGCACGGTGGCGCCGGTCCCGGCCAGCTGTTCGGCGGCGAAGTAGCCGATCCCCGCGTTGCCGCCGGTGACCAGGAAGGTCTTGCCGTCGGCGCGTGGCAGGTGATGGACGTCCCAGTGGCTCATGCCGTTCCCCTCAAAGTCGGAATCACTTCGAATGTATACCCGATATGAGTTCGAAGTGACTTCGACGTAAGATGGCTCGCATGGAGCAGGGCAGGCGCGAACGCAAGAAAGCGGCGACCCGTCAGGCCCTTTCGGGGGCGGCGCGTGAGCTGTTCCTTGAGCGTGGCTTCGACAACGTCACCGTCGCGGAGATCGCGGACGCCGCGGACACGGCGGTGTCGACGCTGTTCGCCCACTTCCCGGGCGGTAAGGAAGCGCTGATCCTCGGCCACGGGCACGAACGTGAAGCGGTCTTGGCCGCCGCGGTCCGCGCCCGGGCCGAGGGGGTTTCGATCCTGCGGGCGTTGCGGGACTTTCTCGCGACCCGCGGTCCGTTCGACCCGGATCCCGATCCGCTTTCACGCCGGGTCGCGGAGCTGGTGATCGCCACCCCGGCGCTGCGCGCCTACGCCAGGACACTGTGGACGGGCTGCGAGGACGCGCTCACGAAGGTCATCGCCGAACAGAGCGGTCAGGACGACTTCTCCGTGCGGCTGCTGGCCCGCTACGTCCTGGAGATCCCGGACTTGGCCGGGGCCGAGCCGGATCCCGCCGCCGCGCTGGACGCCGCGTTCGCGTTCCTGTCGCGAGGCTGGCCGGGATTCTGACCTAGTTCCTCGGTCGGCACGTCGTGCGTCTCGCGCGCGGTCAGCGCGGCCGCGGCGCTGAGCAGGCAGACCGCGGCGGTGAAGACGGCGACGCCGAACCAGTCTTCCTTGCCCGAACCGATCGCGGCGACCACGCTCGGCGCGAATCCGGCGATGGCGAACCCGATCTGCGTGCCGATCGCCATCCCCGAGAGACGGACCTTGGCGCTGAACATCTCGCCGTAGAACGACGGCCACACCCCGTTGACGGCGCTGTAGGCGACGCCGAACAGCAGGATGCCGAGGGCGAAGATCAGCGGGTACGAACCGTCCGAAATGGACCACAGGTACGGGAAGATCAGCGCGCCGCAGGCGAGACAGCCCGCGATGAACACCGGCTTGCGGCCGACCCGGTCGGAAAGCCCTGCCAGGAAAGGGATCGCGAGCAGTGCGGCGATGTTGGCCAGCACGCCGACCCACAGGATCGGCCCGCGGTCCAGGCCGACCGTGTTGACCGCGTAGCTCAGCGCGTAGACGGTGAAGATCGTGCTGACGGAAGCGATCGTGGCCGCGGCGATGACGCGGAGCACGTCCTTCCAGTGCGTCCGGAACAACACCGCGACCGGCAGCTTGGCGACGTCGGACCTGGTCTTTTCGAACACCGGGGTCTCGTCGATCTTGCGGCGGATCACGAACCCGACCAGCACCACGACGGCACTGCACCAGAACGGGATCCGCCAGCCCCAGGTGAGCAACTGATCCTGGGGGAGTGTGGCGATCGGCAGGAAGACGGCGGTGGCGAGGATCTGACCCGCCTGTGTCCCGCTGAGGGTGAAACTCGTGTAGTAGCCGCGCCGGTGGGCGGGCGCGTGCTCCAGTGACATCGAGTTGGCGCCCGCCTGCTCTCCGGCGGCCGAAAGCCCTTGCAGCAGGCGAAGGATCACCAGCAGGACCGGCGCGAGCACGCCGACGGAGGCGTATGTCGGCAGGCAGCCGACTAGGAACGTCGTCGCGCCCATCAGCAGCAGCGTGAACACCAGGACCTTCTTGCGCCCGAGCCGGTCGCCGACGTGCCCGAGCACGAACGCGCCGACCGGACGGGCGAGGTACCCGACGCCGAAGGTCGCCAGCGCGAGCAGCGTCCCGGCGGCGGGGGAGGAGGACGGGAAGAAGACCTTGTTGAACACCAGTGCGGCGGCGGTTCCGTAGATGAAGAAGTCGTAGTACTCCAGGGCACTGCCGATCCAGGCGGCCAGTGCGGCCTTCCGGGGCATGCCTTGCGTGACAGGGGAGGGAGAGGCCACGTCGACGCTCCTGAGTTTATGTACGATCTAGTTAGTTAATACAGCGTGCGAGACGGTGCCCGAGATGTCAAGAGCCGGGATTTCAGGCCGTCAGGTACTCGACCACCAGGTCGCCCAGCATCAGGCGATAGTGGGCGCGGCGCGCGGGGTCGAGCATGTCGCGACCGAAGATCGCGGAGAAGGTGTGCCGGTTCGCGAGGCGGAACACGCAGAACGAGCTGATCACCATGTGCACGTCGAGCGCGTCGACGTCGTCGCGGAACCGGCCCGCCTCGCGGCCGCGGCCGAGGATGCGGGTGAGCACGTCGAGGGCGGGGTTCGCCATGCCGGACAAGGCTTCCGATCGCGCGATGTGCTCGCCGTGGTGGATGTTCTCGATGCTCACGAGCCGGATGAAGTCCGGGTTCGCCTCGTGGTGGTCGAAGGTGAGCTCGGCGAGCTGACGGATCGCGTCCTCGGGTTCGAGGTGGTCGACGTCCAGATCCTGTTCGAGGGAGCGGATCGTGGCGTACGCCCGCTCCAGCGCGGCGACGTAGAGCTGTTCCTTGCCGCCGAAGTAGTAGTAGATCATCCGCTTCGTGGTGCTCGTGCGAGCGGCGATCTCGTCCACCCTCGCGCCGGCGTACCCCTTGTCGGCGAACTCCCTGGTGGCCACCGCGAGGATTTCGGCGCGGGTGCGTTCCTTGTCGCGCTGGCGCTCGACCTCGGACGACGGTGCGGCCACCTGACTCCCTTCGAACCGCTGGTGGAGGCCTCAACTCTAGCGCAGCCCTTCTCGCTCCGGCTCGTCCGCGCTACAGTGAACTCACTAGTTCGTACATTAAAACCTCGGAGGGTCTTGGTGACCAGCTACCTCATCGGCCTGGTCGGCACCGGCATCGGGCCGTCGCTGAGCCCGGCGCTGCACGAACGGGAAGCCGACGAACTCGGGCTGCGCTATCTCTACCGGCGGCTCGACCTCGACGTGCTGAGGATGCCGATCGGCGACGTGCTGGCCGCCGCGCGGACCGCGGGCTTCGACGGCCTCAACATCACGCATCCGGTGAAGCAACAGGTGCTGCCGTACCTCGACGAGCTCGCGCCCCACGCCGCGGCGCTCGGCGCCGTCAACACGGTGGTGTTCCGCGGCGGGCTCGCGACCGGGCACAACACGGACGCGACCGGCTTCGCGCGCAACCTCACCCAGGGCCTGCCCGACGCCGACATGGACACGGTCGTCCTCCTCGGCGCGGGAGGGGCGGGCGCGGCCGTCGCCCATGCCCTGCTTTCGCTGGGGACCGGACGGCTGATCGTCCACGACGTCGATCCCGCCCGTGTGCGGACCCTGGTGGCCGCGCTGTGCCGGCGTTTCGGCGACGACCGGGCGGTTTCCGGCTCCCAGGAAGACCTGCGGGCCGCCGACGGGCTCGTCCACGCCACCCCGACCGGGATGGCGGCGTATCCGGGATCGCCCGTTCCTCCCGAGGCGCTGCGCCCGGGGATGTGGGTGGCCGACATCGTGTACCGGCCTTTGGAGACCGCGCTGCTGAAGCAGGCCCGGGGGCGGGGATGCCGGACGCTGCACGGTGGCGGGATGGTGGTCTACCAGGCCGCTGACTCGTTCCGCCTGTTCACCGGCGCGGAGCCGGACGCCGACCGGATGCTCCGGCATTTCGAAGCGCTGGAAGGGAAACCCGCGCATGTCCGGTGACACGGCCATCGCGACCGTCTGCCTGTCCGGCACGCTCGAAGACAAACTCGCCGCGGCCGCCGCGGCGGGGTTCGACGGTGTCGAGATCTTCGAGAACGACCTGATCGCGTCACGGAGGTCACCGTCGGAGATCCGGGGGCTCTGCGCCGAACTCGGCCTCACGATCGACCTCTACCAGCCGTTCCGCGATTTCGAGGCCGTGCCGCCCGACGTCCTCCAGGCGAATCTCCGCCGGGCGCGACGGAAGTTCGACCTCATGGCCGAGCTCGGGGCGGACACCGTCCTGGTCTGCTCGTCGGTCTCGCCCGACGCCGTCGACGACGACGATCTCGCCGCCGCGCAGCTACGCTCGCTGGCCGAACTGGCGGGGGAGCGCGGAATCCGCGTCGCCTACGAAGCCCTCGCGTGGGGCCGGTACGTGAACACCTACGAGCACGCGTGGCGCATCGTCCGGCGGGCCGATCATCCGGCTCTGGGAGTCTGCCTCGACAGCTTCCACATCCTGTCGCGAGGCAGCGATCCCCGCGCGATCCGGACGATCCCGGGGGACAAGATCTTCTTCCTGCAACTGGCCGACGCGCCTCTGCTGGACATGGACGTCCTGCACTGGAGCAGGCATCACCGCCTGTTCCCCGGGCAGGGCGCCTTCGATCTGGCCGAGTTCACCGGTCATGTGCTGGCCGCCGGCTACCGAGGACCGCTGTCGCTGGAGGTCTTCAACGACGTCTTCCGGCAGGCGGACCCA
The DNA here is from genome assembly GCF_040684635.1 of Amycolatopsis sp. NPDC089917. Lineage (NCBI taxonomy): Bacteria > Bacillati > Actinomycetota > Actinomycetes > Pseudonocardiales > Pseudonocardiaceae > Amycolatopsis > Amycolatopsis sp. NPDC089917. The sequence goes on from NZ_JBFBGL010000040.1 coordinate 16,954, forward strand.
CGGCCCGCGGCCGTCGACGCCATGCGATCCCTGCTGGCCTTGCGTGAATCCGTCGGCGCTCTCGAGGTCCCCGCAGCGCTTCGCCTGGACGGCCACGCGTTCGCGGAACTCGCCGTTCCCGGCACGGTGCTCGCGGATCTCGGTTTCACGCACGTCGGAACGCATCGCTCGAAACCGGTTCAGCTGTGGCAACAGGGATCGGCGCGAGTGCTGGTGAACGCGGCGGCGGAAGAAGGCTCGATCAGCGCTCTCGGCCTGGCCTGCGCGGACCCGAAACGCTCGGCACGGCGGGCGGAGACGTTGCTCGCGCCCGTGCTGCCCCGGGAACACGAAACCGACCTCGCCGCTGTCGCCGCGCCGGATGGAACCGAGATCTTCTTCTGCGGCGACGACGAGTGGCTGCGCGACTTCGTTCCTTCCGGAGTTTCTTCGGCAGGGATGGGGATCACCGGCATCGACCACATCGCTCTGACGCAGCCATTCGACCACTTCGACGAGGCGACGCTGTTCTACCGTTCGGTCCTGGGCTTGCCGCCCGAAGCGGTCTCGGAGTTCGCGGCGCCGTTCGGGCTCGTGCGCAGCCGGGCGGTCGGCGCTCAAGACGTCCGGCTGACGTTGGACAGTGCTTTGGTGCGGCGAGGGGAGTGGGCGCCGGGGGTGCCTTCGCCGCAGCATGTCGCCTTCGCTTGCGAAGACGCTCTCGCCGTGGCGCGTGCGCTACGGGAAAGTGGTGCGCCCCTGCTGGAGATTCCTTCGAACTATTACGACGATCTCGAAGCCCGGTTCGATCTGCCCTTCGCCGCGGAGTTGCGGGAGAACTCGGTGCTGTACGACCGCGACTCTTCCGGTGAGTTCCTGCATTTCTGTACGGAGCTCGTCGGGTCGCGGGTGTTTTTCGAGGTGGTGCAACGGATCGGTGGGTACCGTGGGTACGGCGTCGTGAACACGCCGGTGTACATGACGGCGCATCGGGAACGGCGGCTCAGCCGGGCTTGATGCTGGCATCGTTTGGCCTGTCACAACGGTTTGACAACTTCGGATCCGGACTTGCCGTCGGATCTGACGCCCTTGGCTTTCGGCGCCGGTAAACGCGAATCAGTTTCTTGGAAGCTCGTGCCGGAACGAGGCCTCATGGCTTGTGCCGGTTTTGTCGGTGGCCGGTTGTAGGTTCGCGTCGTGGCTACTTCTGGGGCCGAACTCTTGGCCGTTCTCGATGACTTGACCGATCCGGACCGTTTGGAGGAGATCAATGCGTTGGTAAGTTCCTTGGATGCCAAGGATTCCTTGCTCGTCGCGAAGCGGGCCGGTGTCGCGCTCGCGCAGCTCGAAGCCGTGCAGTACCGGGCTCTGTCCAGGCTGAGTGAGGTGCGTGGAGGCGTACGCGGCGTGGTGCAGGAGGTCGCACTGGAACTGTCTCTTGTAGACAATTTCGCGGGGTCTCTCGTGGCGACGGGAGTGGCCTTGACGTCGCGGCTGCCTCGGACGTTGTCGTTGATGGATCGTGGAGAAGTGAGCGGATTCGCCGCGCAGAAGGTGGCCGAGGCGACCGCGTGGCTGTCCGATGAGGACTCCTTGACCGCGGGCGCGGTGCTGGAGTCACGCTTGCTGGGAAAGAACAGCGACCAGGTTCGCAAGGCGGCGAGCTACGCGGCGGCGAAGGCCGATCCGGCCGGTGCCGGGAAACGGTCGACCGAGAGCAGGGATGGCCGCCGCTTGTCCATGGCGCAGGGCGAGGCCGGAGTCGCCTCGATCGAGGTGGTGGACGGTCCTGTCGAAAAGGTCACGGCCGCCTATCAACGAATTCACCGGGAAGCGCGGGCGCTGCGGAAGCAGGGCGACACGCGCACGATGGACCAGCTCCGCGCCGACATCGCGCTGGACCTTCTCCTCGGCGGGCAGGGCGGTGTCTCCGAACGCACAGAAGTGTTCCTGTACATGGACCTCACCACCTATCTGGGGTTGAACGAGGATCCCGTGACCATGGCCGGGCACGGCTACATCCCGGCAGGTCTGGGCCGCGAGATCGCCTCCGGGGCGAACACCGTCCTCCGGCGCATCGTCACGGACCCGCTCAGCGGCCAAGTCGAAGATCTCGGCAGAACGCGCTATCGCCCCGAGGCGGCAACGGCCGAGTTCGTCCGGGTACGAGACCGCGAATGCCGAAGACCCGGCTGCACCCGGGCCGCCCACACCTGCGAACTCGACCACTCGATCCCGTGGCAGTTCCAAGGCGAAACGAACGTGGCCGACCTCGTCACCTACTGTCCTCGTGACCACCGGCTTAAAGACGAGCCCGGCTGGATCTACCGCCTCGATCCCGACGGCTGCCTGACCATCACCACGCCGACCGGACAGACCCACATCAGCACTCCGCCGCCACTGCACGAACCCCGGCCGGAGGTGCTGCCGTTCTGAGCCGTTGCCGGAATACGGCGACGGGCTTCGCCGGGAAGCACTGGCCGAGCATGTGCTCTCGATCGGATATCTTGCGGGTGTGGAGATTCAGGTGCTTGAGGGTGCGCTGGGCGAGGTGCCCACGGACGCTGTCACGGGAATGGACCGCCGCGCGTTCGGGGAGTTCGTCGGGCCACAGGGTGAGCTGGCCTCGTACGCGTTCGGCTGGACCACTGGGGCAGACCCGCACGTGGCACGCATGTCGATCGGCATCGGCGCCGGTAACCCCGGCGGCGGAACCTTTCATGCCGTGATTTTCGAACACGAAGGAGGACATGCGTTCTCGCTGACCGACGACCCGTTCGAGCGTGTGCCGCAGGGCGGCCCCGATCTGACGGCGGACGAGGCACGGGCGCACGACACCCTGCCCTTCGTCTGGTGGGTCGCCGACCAGGTGATGGAGCGTGATCGGCGGGCCTGGTGGATGCGGCACTGGCTGCTGGGCACCACCTGCGTCCAGACCCGTGAGGTCTTCGAGCGCCGTGAGCCGATTCTGCTCGTCCAGCACGACGCCGACGACAGCATGTGGCAGCTCATCGGTGCCTCCGCCGAGGATCCCCGCGCCGGCAAGATCGGGCACCTGCACCACGCCATCGACGAAGACCAAACCCTGATGGACGTCCTCGACCTTCCGCCTGGCGGCACCGTGACACGCGCGGGCGCCGGAAGCCCGTGGAAGTCGTGAAGGCACCGGACTCAAGGGTCAAGTGCTTCTTCGACCCCGACCTGATGGGCGCGTTGCCCGACCTGTTCGTCCCCGGACACCTCCGCTGAGGACTGGCAGGCGGTATTCGAGCTGGTCGAGACGCATGGTTGGCAGTGGGAGTTCCGCGAGGGCGGCACGACGCTGCCCCTGCCCTTGGCCGCCGAAGTGTTCGCGCGCCTGGACGGCGCCGAACTGGCGGAACTCAGGGCCAGGCCGGTGTCGACGGTCTCTGTGGATTTCTCGCCGAGATCGGGCGAAAGCTGGCAAGCCGGTGCTGATGGTGCCGGAAGGCGGGGACCAGGCCCATCCGAACCTCGGGTTCGATCCGGCCTTGGATCGAGTGGTGCTGCTGGCCGATCCGCTGCGGTGAAGCCGGATCAGAACCCGATGGGCAGGCCCGCGTAGTTCTCCGCCAGCCCAGCCCGGCCGGCCTCGCTCCGCGCCAGCCACCGCAACTGCGAAAGCTGCAACTGCCGGTCGAACGGATCGCCCGACTGGTGCAGCATCGTGGTCATCCACCACGAGAAATGCGTACACCGCCATACCCGGCGCAGCGCGGTGTCGGAGTAGGCGTCGGCGAGAGCGGAGTCCTTCTTCCGCAGCAAAGCGGCGAGTGCGGGGGCGAGGAGGGCGACGTCGGCGACCGCGAGGTTGAGGCCCTTGGCGCCGGTGGGCGGCACGATATGGGCGGCGTCCCCGGCGAGGAACAGGCGCCCGTGCCGCATGGGTTGCTGCACGAAACTGCGCATGGGCAGCACGCTCTTCTCGGTGATCGGCCCGGGCGTGAGCGTCCAGCCGTCCTGGCCGTGGCCGAGGCGGGTCGCGAGCGCTCCCCAGATCCGCTCGTCGGACCACGTGCCGATGTCGGTGCCGTTCGGCACCTGCAGATAGAGCCGGCTGACGGTGGCCGAGCGCATCGAATGCATGGCGAAGCCGTCGGGGTGCCAGGCGTAGATGAGCTCGTCGGTCGACGGGGCGACATCGGCGAGGACGCCGAGCCACGAGTACGGGTAGGTGCGCTCCCAAGTCTGCTTCGCGGCGTCGGGGATCGCGGTGCGGCAAGGCCCGAAGGAACCGTCGCAGCCGACGACGACGTCCGCGTCCAGTCTCTGCGGTGTGCCGTCAGCGCTGGTGAAAGTGACGTAGGGCCTGTCGGTCTCAAGGTCGTGTACGGCGGTGTCGCCGACCTCGTAGTGAATCTCCTGCCCGGCCGCCGCCCGTGCCTTGCCGAGGTCCTTGGTCACCTCGGTCTGGCCGTACACGGTCACGCTTCGGCCGACCAGGTCCACGAAGTCGAGGTGATGCCGTTCCCGCGGCCATTGCAGGTAGATGCCGCGATGCTCGTCGCCCTCGCGGTCGAGCCGGTCGGCGAGTCCCACCTCGCGCAGGAGGTCCACTGTGGACTGTTCGAGGATGCCCGCGCGGATCCGCGCCTCGACGTACTCCCGCGAGCGGGTCTCCACGATCACCGAGTCGACCCCGGCCAGATCGAGGAGATGCGACAGGAGCAGTCCGGCCGGGCCGGCGCCGACGATGGCGACTGGGGTTCGCATGACCGGAGCCTGGTCGCGCCCTGGCCGAACTCCTAGCGTTCGCTTTCACTCAGTGAAACCCGCAGGCTCCGGCCGATCCCGGCGGCGGCCACCTGAAGTGCGGAGATCAGCCTCGCCCGGCCGCGGCTCAGACCCGGGACGACCAGGCCGAGTGCCGCGACGACGTCACCGGCGGCCGACGCCCGGATCGGGACGGCGACCGAACAGGCGCCTTGGCTCATCTCCTCGACGGTCTGCGCGTACCCCTCCCGCCGGACACGTCGCAATTGCTCGCGCAGCCGTCCGGGCTGCGTGATGGTGTACGGCGTGACGCGGGTCAGCGAGGCGAGCACCCGCCGCTGGACGTCCTCGGGAGCCCAGGCCAGCAGGACCTTCCCGACGCCGGTGGCGTGCAGCGGCAGCCGCCCGCCGATCCGGCTGACCACCGGCACGGACGCGTTCCCGGAGAGCCGGTCGAGGTAGAGCACTTGATCGCCGTCCCGCTCGCCGAGATGCACGGTGGCACCGGTCGCGCCGTAGAGGTCCTGGAGGAAGGGGGCGGCGACCTGCCGGAGTTCGAACTGGACGGGCGCCAGCAGACCGAGATCCCACAGTCGCCTCCCGATGGCGTAGCGGTCCTCTCGCCGTTCCAGCGCGCCCAGGCCGACGAGTTCGCGCGCGAGCCGGTGCGCGGTGGGCAGCGGCAGCTGGGCGCGGCTCGCCAGCTCGGTCAGCGACAGCTCACGGTGGTCGACGTCGAAGGCACCGAGCAGGGTGAACGCCCGAGAGACGACACCGGCGCCGGGTGTGGACAGGTTGCCGGGCATGCGCCCAGGCTCTCACTGAGTGGAAGTCAGGGCGAGGCCGAGCCACAGACCGGCGACCGCGAGCACGATGGACGCCGGGACGGTGAGCAGCCCGAGCCGGGTGAACTCGCCCAGATCGGGCCGGGTGTCGTGCCGGTGCAGGATCCGCCGCCACAGCAGCGTGGCCAGCGAGCCGACGTAGGTGAGGTTCGGTCCGAGGTTGACCCCGATCAGCACGGCCAGCACCACCGGGGTCCCGCCCGCGGTCGCCAGCGGCAGCAGCACGAGCACCGCGGGCAGGTTGTTGATCAGGTTGGCGAGCACGGCCGCCACCGCGGCGGCGCCGAGCAGGGCGAGGAACGAGCTCGAAGTCGGCACGAGGTGGCTGAGCGCCTCGTCCAGCCCGTTGTCGACGACGGCGCGGACCACGATCGCCAGCGCGAGGACGAACGCGAGGAACGGGATGCTCGCCGATTTGACGATCGCGACGGGGGAGGTCCGGCGCTGCGCGAGGGCACGGCAGGCCAGGACGGCGGCACCGGCGAACGCGGCCCAAGCGGGGCTGACGTCCAGCAGCGACGTGACCACGAACCCGGCCAGCGTCAGTCCGAGCACGACCAGGACGAACGCCGGCACCTTCCCGGCCGGGACCGCGTTCCCGCCACGAGGCCGGGCCGCCAGGTCGGCGGCGAAGAACCGGCGGAACACCAGGTACTCGGTGAGCACCGCCGCGAGCCACGGCAAGGTCATCAGCGCGGTGAACCGGAGGAACGAGATCCCGGTCGCGGCGACGGCGAGCAGGTTGGTCAGATTGGACACCGGCAGCAGCAGCGACGCCGAGTTCGCCAGATGCGTGCAGGCGTAGGCGTGCGGTTTGGCCCGCGCGCCCATCCGCGCGGCGGTGGCGAACACGACCGGCGTCAGCAGGACGACGGTGGCGTCCAGGCTGAGTACCACGGTGACCGCCGCGGCGACCGCGAACACCGCGGGCAGCAGGCGTCGCGGCTTCCCCCGGCTGAACCGGGCCATGAGCGTCCCCGCCGCCTGGAACAGCCCTTCGTCGTCGCACAACCGGGCGAGCACCAGCACCGCGGCGAGGAATCCGACGACCGGGGCGAGCCTGGCCACCTCGTCGAGCGCGTCGGGGAACGAGATCGCCCCCGCCGCGAGCACGATCACGGCGGCGGGGACGGCCGCGACCGCCTCCGGCAGGCCGCGTGGCCGGATCACCGCGAAGGCCAGGACGACCAGCAAGAGCGCGATGGACACCATCTCGCCGGGAATGCCCGTCAGGGGAATCCTCCTCCGTGTGAAGCCGACATCGGCAATCTAAGCTCGGTCTGGTGCGCGAGACGAACTGGGCGGGTAATCAGACCTTCACCGCAGCGCGGCTCGTCCGTCCGCGCACGATCGAGCAGGTGCAGGAGGCGGTCGCCGGGGCGAGCGCGGTCAAGGCGCTCGGCAGCAGGCATTGCTTCAACGACATCGCGGACTGTCCCGGCGGTGTCCAGCTCGACCTGTCCACGCTCGACGTCGAGACCGGACTCGACACGGAGGCCGCGACGATCACGGTGCCGGCGGCCGCGCGGTACGGCGACATCGCCGTCCAGGTGCAGGCGGCCGGGTTCGCGCTGGCCAACCTCGCTTCGCTGCCTCACTGCACGGTGGCGGGCACCGTCGCGACGGCGACCCATGGTTCCGGGAGGCGCAACCAGAGCCTCGCGTCGGCCGTCTCCGGGCTGGACCTGGTCACCGCGGACGGCGAGGTCCGGACCTACGAGAAGCACGACGGCGTGGTCGTCGGACTCGGCGCGCTGGGCGTGGTGACCCGGCTGACCCTGGACCTGGTGCCGTCCTTCGAGCTCCGCCAGGACGTCTTCGACGGCTTGCCCTGGGAGTCGGCGTACGAGCATTTCGAGGAGATCCAGGACGCGGGCTACAGCGTCAGCATGTTCACGAACTGGGCCCGCGACACGATCGACCAGGTCTGGGTCAAGGGAGCGGGACAGCCGGGCGCCGACTTCTTCGGGGCGAAGGCGGCGGACGCGCCACGGCATCCGGCGCACGCCGCAGGGATCCCGGCGGGCAACTGCACCCGGCAGCTCGGGGTCCCGGGGCCGTGGCACGAACGGATCCCGCATTTCCGCCTGGACTTCACGCCCAGCGTCGGGAACGAACTGCAGACCGAGTACTTCGTGCCCGTGAGGCACGCCGTCGCCGCGATGGAGGCCCTGCGCGAGATCGGGCACCGGCTGGCGACCGTGTTGCTCACCTCGGAGATCCGCACGGTCGCGGGGGACGACCTGTGGCTGAGCCCGTTCCACGGCGGCGACCGGCTGGCGCTGCACTTCACCTGGCAGCCGGAGGAGGACACCGTCCGCGCGCTGCTGCCCGTCCTGGAGGAACGCCTGGCGCCCTTCGGGGTTCGCCCGCACTGGGGCAAGCTCTTCCATCACGCCGCGGAGTACCCGAAGCTGGCCGACTTCCGGGCGCTCGCCGACGAACTGGACCCGGACGGCAAGTTCCGGGGCCCGTTCGCCCGGCGGCACGTCTTCGGGGAGCGTTAGTCCGACTGCGACCAAGCGGCGACAGGCAGTGAGAGGTACACGCCGACGTCGTCGATCCCGGTCGCCGATTCGATGCTCGTGCGCAGCAGGTCCACACGTTCCTGACGGTTGTCCGCGCGGCTCGCGAACCACTTCGACCGGACTTCGACCAGAAGGTCCAGACCGAAGCGGTCGAACGGTCCCGGCTGCCGGAAGCGCAGCTCCACGTCGCCGGGCTGGAGATCGCCGTCGTAAGGCTCCTCGGGACATTCCACCGCGACGGACACGAGATGCGGCAGCACCGAACCCAGCTCACGCAGCTTGGCTTCGGGAAGTCCGGGGGAGTAGGTGATTTCCACGAGAGGCACGATCACAGCCTAGGGCAGGGGAGAACTGCTATCGTGGCGGTAGTCGCTTGCTCGCGCGGGAAGATCCCCGGCTGCTGCACTGGGGCCGCACGTTTCTTCCCGAGGAGCTTCCATGTCTCTTCCTCTTGCCCGTCGTATGGACGGCGTCACCAGTTCACCCGTGCGCGATCTGCTCGCGCTCACCGCCCGCCCGGGCGTGCTCTCCTTCGCCGGCGGCATGCCCGCGCCGGAACTGTTCGATGTGGACGGCCTCCGCGCCGCCTTCGACCGCGTGCTCGACGGCGAATCCGGCCGTCGCGCGCTGCAATATTCGCCCACCGAAGGGAACCCGCGGCTGCGCGAGCTGCTCGCGGACCGGCTGTCCGCTCGCGGGCTCCCGACCACTGTGGACGATCTGCTGGTCACCACGGGCTCACAGCAGGGCCTGCAGCTGCTGAGCACCGCGTTGCTCGATCCCGGCGCCACCGTGCTGGTGGAGGAACCGGTGTACCTGTCGGCGCTGCAGTGCTTCCAGCTCGCCGAAGCGCGGATCGTGCCCGTTCCCGGTGACCCGGAAGGGATCGATCCGGCCGCGCTGGACGAGATCGCGGCCAGGGAACGGCCCGCTCTGCTGTACCTCGTCCCGACGTTCTCGAACCCGTCCGGCCGCACGATCAGTCCCGGTCGACGTCGTGCGCTCGCGGAAGTGATCGCGCGCCACGGGCTCTGGCTCGTCGAGGACGATCCGTACCACGAGCTGCGGTATCGCGGCGAACGCGAAGAACCGATATCGGCCCGTCCGGAACTCGCCGGGAGCTCGATCTACCTCGGCAGCTTCTCGAAGGTGATCGCGCCGGGGATGCGGCTGGGCTGGCTCCGCGCGCCGGCCGACCTCCTGCGCCGGGTCGCGATCCTCAAGCAGGCGACCGATCTGCACACCTCGACCGTCGACCAGGCGGCCGCGGCCGAGTACCTGGCCGCCGCGGATCTCGACGCGCACGTGCGGAAGCTGCGCGCGACCTACAGCGTGCGCCGGGACGCGATGCTGGCCGAACTGCCCGCGATCACGCCGCCCGGGACGACCTGGACCGACCCGGACGGCGGGATGTTCGTCTGGGTCACCCTGCCCGAGGGCGCGGACACGGATCGGCTGCTTCCCGAGGCGCTGCGCCATGACGTCGCCTTCGTGCCGGGTTCGGCGTTCCAGGTGGGCGATCCGGACCGCTCGGCGTTGCGGCTTTCCTTCGCCACGCACGCGCCGGAGACGATCGCCGAAGGGTTGCGACGGCTGGGCAAGGCTTTGTCCGCGGCGGTCTAGTCGGCCTGCGGATCCCAGGCCAGCAGCCGGACCTTGCTGACGGTCTGGACGTGCCGTCGCATCGCGTTCGCGGCCGCCTTCGGATCGCCGTCGCGGATGGCGTCGGCGATCTTCTGGTGCTGGCCCAGTGATCGCGACGGCCGTCCGGGCTGTCGCAGCGACTCGGTGCGGCTTTCCGCGATCTGCGCGTCGATCGAGCGCATGAACTCGGCGAGGAGGCTGTTGCTCGCGGCGGCGGTGATCGCTTCGTGGAACCGGCGGTCGCCTTCGGCGCCGTGCCCGCCCTCGGCGATCTCGTTCGCCATGAACGCCAGCGCGGCGTCGATCGCCGCGAGGTCCGCGTCGGATCGGCGCAGGGCGGCGAGTTCCGCGAGCTTGGTCTCCATGGCCTCGCGGGCTTCGAGCACTTCCGGAAGCCGTCGGCGGCGGGCCACGAGTTCGTCGACCGGCTCGACGTCGAGGTGGTCGTTGCGCAGGTAGGTGCCCCCGCCGTGACGGGATTCGAGCAGCCCTTGGACCTCCAGCACGACGATCGCCTGCTTGATCGACGCCCGGCTGACCCCCAGCCGCTCGGCGAGGTCGCGTTCGCTGGGGAGCTTGTCACCCGCGTGCAGGCCGGACTCTTCGACGTGCGCCTTGATCCGCTCGACGACCTGCTCGTAGAGCTTCGCCCGGTTCAACCGGCTCAACGCCTCCGGCACGCGATCCCCCTCGCTGACCCTGGACAAGTGGCTCAGCCAATTTACCACTCGCGGGTTGACAGGTGGTCGCCGTCACAGGGAAAGTGGCTCAGCCACTAGTCCACTGAGCCACCGGACAGCCAACCGGTGGCCAGGGGCCCGCCGTCAAGGAGGACGGTCATGTCCGCCCAGCTGATCTCGATCCTCGTCCTCGTGGTGATCTTCGCGCTCGCCACGACCCGCTCGATCAACATGGGGGCGCTCGCCTTCGCCGGGGCGTTCCTCGTCGGCACCCTCGCCGGCGGCTTGGACACCGACGGCATCTTCGCCGGATTCCCCGGCGACATCTTCGTGGTGCTGGTGGGGGTCACCTATCTGTTCGCCATCGCCAGGGCCAACGGCACCACCGACTGGCTGGTGGCCGCGGCCGTCCGGCTGGTCGGCGGCCGGATCGCGCTGATCCCGTGGGTGATGTTCGTGGTCACCGGCGCGCTGACCGCGATCGGCGCGGTGAGCCCGGCGGCCTGCGCGATCGTCGCGCCGATCGCTCTCGGGTTCGCCGCCCGCTACAAGATCAGCCCGCTGCTCATGGGTGCGATGGTGGTGCACGGCGCGCAGGGCGGCGGGTTCTCGCCGATCAGCGTCTACGGCTCGATCGTCAACGGGATCGTCGAGCGCAACCACCTCGCGGGCAGCCCCGTGGTGCTGTTCTTCGCGAGCCTGGGCATGAACCTCGCCATCGCGGGTGTCCTGTTCGTCGTCCTCGGCGGGACCAGGCTGCGGCGCCGCCGGCTCGTCACCGCGGGCGCCGCGGGTGCGGAGACCGACGAGGAGCCGTTGCCACACGAGCAGCGGATTCCCTTGGACGGCCCCAAGATCGTGACGCTGACCGGTCTGGTCGCCCTCGTCGTCGGCACCCTGGTGTTCGACCTCGACCCGGGTCTGACCGCGATCACCGTCGCCGTCCTGCTGAGCGTCGCGTGGCCCAAGACCAGCCGCTCCGCCGTCTCCGAGATCACCTGGCCGACCGTCCTGCTGATCTGCGGCGTGCTGACGTACGTGGCCGTGCTGAAGGAGATCGGCACCATCGACTACGTCGGCAACGCGGTCACCACCGTGGGGATCCCGCTGCTCGCGGCGCTTCTGCTCTGTTACATCGGCGGCATCGTCTCGGCGTTCGCGTCCTCGGTCGGGCTGATGGGCGCGTTGATCCCGCTCGCCGTGCCGTTCCTGGCGCAGGGCACGATCGGGCCGGTCGGCATGATCGCCGCGCTCGCGGTCTCGGCGACGATGGTGGACGTCAGCCCGTTCTCCACCAACGGCGCGCTCGTCCTCGCCAACGCGAAGGACGTCGATCGCGACAAGTTCTTCAAACAGCTTCTCGTCTACGGGGCGCTCGTGGTGGCCGTCGTGCCGCTGCTCGCCTGGCTCGTGTTCGTCGTGCTCAACTGGGGCTGAGGAGGAGATCCATGCTGTCAGGACTGACCGCCGGGAACGACCGCGTCGCCCTGCGCTTCGGCGCCGAATCCCTGACCTACGGCGAACTCGCGGCCGTCGCCGGCTCGCTCGCCGCCGGGCTGGCCGGCCGGACGCGGGTCGCGGTGTGGGCGACGCCGACCCTCCGGACCTGCGCCGCGATCGTCGCCGCGCTGACCGCCGGGGTCCCGGTGGTGCCGATCAACCCGAAGGCCGGATCGCGCGAACTGGCGCATATCGTCGCCGACAGCGCGCCGGATCTCCTGCTGGCCGCGCCGGAGGCGGTCCTGCCGTCCGAACTCGAGCCGGTGCCGCGGCGCGACATCGTTCTCGACGTCTCGGGCACGCCGTGGGAAGGCGACGAACCGGATCCGGAGCAAGCGGCGTTCGTCATCTACACCTCCGGGACCACCGGGCCGCCCAAGGGCGTCCTGCTCCCGCGCCGCGCGGTGGCGTCGAACCTCGACGCGCTCGCGGAGATCTGGGGCTGGACCGCCGCCGACGTCCTCGTCCACGCGCTGCCGCTCTTCCATGTGCACGGCCTGATCCTCGGCGTCGTCGGCCCGCTGCGGCGGGGTGGTTCGCTGCACCACCTCGGGAAGTTCTCCAGCGAGGCGGCCGCGAAGGAACTCGCCGGGGAAGGCACGATGCTCTTCGGTGTCCCGACGATGTACCACCGGCTGGCGGCCGACTGCGAGGCCGACTCCGCGCTGGCCGCCGGCGTGGGTGCGGCGCGGCTGCTCGTCTCGGGTTCGGCGGCCCTGCCCGCGACCGACCATCGGCGGATCACCGCCGCGACCGGGCAACGGGTCGTCGAGCGCTACGGCATGACCGAGACGCTGATGAACTGTGGTGTCCATGCCACCGGGGACCGGCGCCCCGGCGCGGTCGGCCCGCCCATCCCCGGTGTCGACCTGCGGCTGGTGGACGATTCCGGAGATCTCCTCGACGGCGAGACGGTGGGGGAGATCGAGGTCCGCGGCCCGAACCTGTTCCTCGGCTATCTGAACCGGCTGGACGCCACGGAAGCCGCGCTGCACGACGGCTGGTTCCGGACCGGCGACATGGCGGTCCGCGACGCGGACGGCTACGTGCGGATCGTGGGCCGCCGTGCCACCGATCTGATCAAGAGCGGCGGGTACAAGATCGGCGCGGGCGAGATCGAGAACGCGCTCCTGGACCATCCCGGGGTGGCCGAGGCGGCCGTGACCGGGGAACCGGACGACGACCTCGGCGAGCGGATCGTCGCCTGGATCGTCCCCGCCGAGGTCAAGCCGACGGCGGACGAACTCGCCGACCACGTCGCGAGCCTGCTGTCGCCGCACAAGCGTCCACGCGTGGTCCGCTACCTGGAAGCGTTGCCCCGCAACGAGATGGGCAAGGTCCTCAAGCGGGCGCTCCATGGCTGACCCGCTCGGCTGGGACGGTTACGCCGCTTCTCTGGCGCGGGCGAGGGAAACTGCGGGCACGGACGAGGCCGTCGTCTGCGAACGCGCGAAGTTCGGCGCCCACGAGGCCGTCGTGATCCGTTTCGAGTTCGGCTTCCTCGGCGGCTCGGTCGGCACCGGGACCGGCGCGCTGATCGGACAGGCGCTCGATCAGGCCCGCTCGCTCCGCCTGCCCGTCGTGTCGCTGCTGGCCACGGGCGGGACCCGGATGCAGGAGGGCGTACCCGCCTTGCGGCGACTCCAGCGGATCGCGCGAGGTTTGGCGCTGCTGCGCGAAGAAGGGCTGCCGCACATCACCGTCGCGCGGCAACCGACCACCGGCGGGGTGTGGGCGTCCCTCGGCGCGGACGCCGACGTCGTCCTCGCCGTTCCGGGTGCCCAGGTGGGGTTCGCCGGACGCCGTGTGCGGGACGCACGCTACGCCGACGATCCCGCGTATACGGCCGAAAACCAGTACGCGGCCGGGTACGTCGACGAACTGGTGACCGAGGACGCGCTCCACGAGCGGCTTGAGGCCTGGCTCGGGTTTCTCAGAGGCGGCGACCGGAACCGACCGGCGGATGTGCCCCGGGCGCTCGGCGTTCTCCATCCCGCGCGGGATGGTTGGGACGCGGTCCAGCGCGCCCGGTCCGCTGATCGCCCGCGCGCGGGCGCCTACCTCGACGACTACTTCGACGCTCGCGCCACCCTGCGCGGCGGCATCGACGACGGCGTCCTCTGCGGGATCGGGAACCGGGCCGGGCGGCCGATCGCGTACGCGGCGCAGACCGGGACCGCGACCACGCCCGGCGGATTCCGGACGGCGACCCGGCTGATCCGGCTCGCCGACAGGCTGGGACTGCCGGTCCTGACGCTCGTCGACACCCCGGGCGCGGCCGCCGGCCCGGCCGCGGAGCGGGACGGCGTCGGGAACGCCATCGCCGAACTCTTCGGCGCGGTCGCGGCCGCGGGCGTGCCGGTCACGACGCTGGTGATCGGGGAAGGAGGTTCGGGCGGCGCGCTCGCGTTCTGTTCGGCGGACCGGATCTGGCTCACCCCGGACGCCTGTTTCACCGTCATCGCCCCGGAACTGGCGGCCGGGATCCTCAAGCGGGGACCCGAAGAGATCCCCGCGCTCGCCGGAAAGCTGAAGCCGAGCCCCGGTGAGCTGCTCGCCCTCGGTGTCATCGACGGCGTCGCGGGGACCCTTTAGCCGCGCGGAAGGTGCGGCGGTAGCTGTCCGGCGGTACCCCGACGGCCCGGGTGAAATGCCGCCGCAAGGTGGCGGCGGTGCCCATCCCGGTGGCCTCCGCGATGAGGTCGACGCTGTCGTCGGTGCGCTCCAGGAGTTCCTGCGCGCGGCGGATGCGCTGGTTCAGCAGCCACCGCAGCGGGGTGGTCCCGGTCGCCGACCGGAAGTGCCGGGCCAGGGTGCGGGAACTCATGGTGGCCTGCCGGGCGAGATCTTCGACGGTCAGCGGCCGGTCCAGCCGTTCGGTGATCCAGGGGAGCAGGCCGCCGAGCGGATGGTCGTCCTGCTCGGGCACCGGGGCGGTGACGAACTGGGCCTGCCCGCCCGCGCGGTGCGGCGGGACGACCAGGCGGCGGGCGACGGTGTTCGCGACCGCCGAGCCGTGATCGGAGCGGACCAGGTGCAGGCACAGATCCATCGCGGCGGCCTTGCCCGCCGAGGTGAGCACACTGCCGTTGTCGACGTAGAGGACGTCCGGATCGACCTCCACCAGGGGATGGCGGGCGGCGAGGACGTCGGTGTGCGCCCAGTGCGTCGTCGCGCGGCGGCCGTCGAGCAGACCGGCGGCCGCCAGCACGAACGCGCCCGTGCAGAGGGACGCCACCCGCGCGCCCGCTTCATGCGCGGCACGGACGGCGTCGACGAGATCGGCGGGCGGAGCGACGTCGATGTCGGCCCAGCCGGGGACGATGACGGTGTCGGCGCGCGCGAGCCGGCCGAGCCCGTGGTCCGGTTCGAGCAGGAACCGGCCGACCTTCACCGGGGCCGGGCCGCAGACGCTGAGTTCGTACCAGGGACCGAAGCCCGGCAGCGGTGTGCCGAAGACCTCCTGGGCGATGGCCAGTTCGAACTGCAGCATCCCGTCCGTGGCGGCGAGCGCGACCGTGGTCATGTCCGAAAGTGTACGCATGATGGCGTTCCGGACACTGTCGGCGGACGGATCCCGTCACCAGGATGGTCCACAGAGGATCGGTCGAGGACAGGGAGAACCCCATGGGTACGTACGACGTCGCGGTGTTCGGGGCCTACGGGCACACCGGGCGGTTCGTGGTGGAGGAGTTGCGCGAGCGGGGCTTCGGCGTGCTCGCAGTAGGTCGCGACGAGGCCGGACTCCGTGCCCTGCCCTGGCCCGATCTGGAAGTCCGGCGGGCGTCGGTCGACGACCCGGCCTCGCTCGACCGGGCCTTCGAGGGCGCGGACGCGGTGATCAACGCCGCCGGTCCCTTCGCCGACACCGCCGCGCCGGTGATCGAAGCGGCGCTGCGGGCGCGTATCCCGTACCTGGACGTCGCCGCGGAACTCGAAGCGAACATGGACACTTTCGCGCGGTTCGGCGACAAGGCGGCGGGCGCGACGGTGATCCCGGCGATGGCGTTCTTCGGCGGCCTCGGCGATCTGATGGTCACCGCCGCCCTGGGCGACCGGAAGTCCGCCGACGAAGCGCACATCGCCTACGGGCTGAGTGGCTGGCATCCCACGGAAGGGACCCGCGCGGCGGGAAGGGTCTCACGGGAGCGGCGGAACGGGAAACGGATCCGGTTCTCCGGCGGCCGGATCGAACACCGCGACGACGCGCTGCCGGAGTCGGACTGGGATTTCCCCGCGCCGCTGGGGACCCGTGCCGTACTCGGCGAGTTCTCGATGGCCGACGTCGTCACGGTCCCGAGTCACCTCGCCATCCCCGAAGTGGTCACGTACATGACCACGAACGCGGCCCGCGAGGTCGTCACGCCCGAGACTCCGGCGCCGCCCGCGGACGGCCCGTCCGCGCAGACTTTCGTGGTCGACGTGGTCGTGCGGTCCGGTGCGGAGGAACGGCGGATCGTCGCGCGGGGGCAGGACATCTACGCGATCACGGCGCCGCTGGTGGTGGAGGCGGTCCAGCGGGTGCTCGACGGGCGGACCAAGGCCACCGGCGTCGTCTCGGCGGGGGAGGTCTTCGACGCGGCCGATTTCCTGGCCGCGCTGGCCCCGCGGATCACCGTCACCGGGTGACCTTCGCCTGCCAGCCGGGATGAGGCAGCCGGGCGGGCGGCGCCTCATCGGGCCGGTACTCGAAGTGCCACCACTCGTTGTCGTAGATCCGGTAGAGCGCGAAGCGGGCGCCGTGGTCCTCCAGCCACTGCGCGCCTTCGCGCGGCCGGACGTCCAGCGCGGTACCCCGGACGTGGGCCGAATCCTTCGGCGGCAGGACCCGCTTTCCGTCCCGCCTGGCCTCGTCGAGGAACAGCCGGTGCTGCTCGGCGGCGTCGCGATGTCCCGAGGTGACGCCGAGCAGCGTGCGATGGTGCCAGAACGCCTCGGCCCTGGCGGCGGTGAACGCGGCCAGGGTGCCGCCGGTGAGCCCGGCGAGGTCCTCGGCCGGGAACCGCAGCGACAGCGCCCAGTCGCAGGCCAGCCGCCGGGCCTGACCGGGGGATCGCAGCCACGCCGGGATCAGCAGCAGTACCGCGAGGACCCGGGTGACCGTCGCGTAAACGTGTTCCTTCATGCCGTCCACAGTCGACGGTGCTTGTCCTGGCCCCATCGTGGCGACGTGCACGGACGCCGATGAAAATGTCACCGTTCCGCACGGATCACGTCGTGACGCAACGATGACATTCCGTGGACGTTCCGCGGAAACGAGGAGGGCACGATGGCGTGTCATGGACGAGCGGATTCCGTCCGGCGCTGCGATAGTCGTCGGCATGCCCAGGGTGCTGCTCATCGAAGACGACCAAGCCGTGCGTGACGGGCTGAGCATGGCGCTGGGCGGACGCGGGCACGCGGTCGACGCGGTGGCCACCGGTGAGGAAGGGCTGGCGAGGCTCGCGTCGCGGCCGCCGGACATCGTGGTGCTGGACCTCATGCTGCCCGGACTGGACGGCTTCGAGGTCTGCCGCCGGATCCGGGCCACCGGTGATCTGCCGATCATCATGCTCACCGCGCGCAACGAGGACTTCGACGTCGTGGCCGGGCTCGCCGCCGGCGCGGACGACTACGTGGTCAAACCCGCCAGGGCCCAGGTGCTGGAGGCGCGGATCCGCGCGGTGCTGCGCCGCAGCGCTCAGCCGTCCCTCCCGGTGCCCGCGCGGACCGAGATCGAGGAGCACGGAGACCTCGGCGTCGACCGGGCCGGGCTGACGGTGACCAAGGGCGGCAAGCCCGTCGCCCTCGCCCCGACCGAACTGCGGCTGCTGCTGGAACTCACCCAGGTGCCCGGACGGGTGCTCAGCCGCCAGTACCTGCTGGAAAGCGTGTGGGAGCACGGCTATTTCGGCGACTCCCGGGTCGTCGACGCCTGCGTGCAGCGGCTGCGCGCGAAGATCGAGGACGACTCGTCGGCGCCGGTGTACGTCCAGACGGTCCGCGGGTTCGGCTACCGCTTCGGGCCGCTGTGAAGCTCGGTGGTCTGCGCACCCGGCTGCTGCTGGCGTTCAGCCTGCTGGTCGTGATCACCGCGGCGACCGTCGCGGGCGGCAACTACGTCCAGTCCCGGACCGTGATCCTCCAGCAGGCTCAGGACGCCACCGCGCGCGTCCTGGTCGACAAGGCCACCGCGCTGTACCCGCTCGGCCCGCTGCCGCCCGCCGACGGGACGCTGGGCCGGATCAGCGGCGAACTGTCCGACCGCGACTTGAGTTCCCTGGTCCTCTACGGGGACCAGGCGAGCGGCAGCGGGCAGCTCCGATCGCTGATCTCGCCCGAACTTCGCGAGCAGGTGCGGGCGGGAAACGTCGCCTGGCAACGGGTCGACTCCGGTGGCACGCCGATGCTGGTGGTGGGCACCAGGTTCACGGTGGTGCTCCCGGGCGGGCAGGAGCGGGCCTCGGGGATCGAGGCCTACATCGCCCGCGACATGATCCCGGAGGCGCGGAGCATCGACGAACTGGCCACCCGGGCCTGGCTGATCGGCGGGGCGGCGCTCGTGTTCGCCATCGGTCTGGCACTCCTGGCCGCGCGCGGCGTCCTGCGGCCGGTCCGGGACCTGGGCGACGCGGCGCGACGGCTGGGGGCGGGTGACCTGCGGGCCAGGATCAACGTCCGCGGGACGGACGAACTGGCCGGCGTGGCGCGGACGTTCAACGAGACAGCCGAAGCACTGGAACGTCACGTCGAGGAACTGAAACGGATGGAAGCGGACGCGCGGCGGTTCGTCGCCGACGTCTCGCACGAACTGCGCACTCCGCTGGCGGCGATGACGGCGGTCGCGGACGTGCTCGAACAGGAGTCGCTTTCCGGGGACGCCGGTCGCGCGGCGCGGATGACCATCGAAGAGACGCATCACCTGACGCGGCTGGTGAACGACCTCATCGAGGTGTCCCGGTTCGACGCCGGAGCCGCCGCCCTCGCGCCGGAAGAGGTCGACGTCGCCGAGGTGGTCACGGCGAGCCTGCGCATCCGCGGCTGGTCGGACGAGGTGGAGGGGGACCGGCCCGCCGGGATCCACGCGATGCTGGATCCGCGGCGGCTGGACGTCATCGTGGCGAACCTGGTCGGGAACGCGTTGCGGCACGGGGAAAAGCCGGTCTCGCTCCGGCTTTCCGAAACAGGGGAGTGGATCACGCTGGAGGTCTCGGATCGCGGTCCCGGACTGGCACCCGAGGTGCTGCCGCACGTGTTCGACCGGTTCTACAAGGCCGATTCGGCCAGGACGCGCTCCGGCGGCAGCGGGCTCGGGCTCGCGATCTCCTGGGAGAACGCCCGCCTGCACGGCGGAACCCTGATCGCCGCGAACGGCGTGGACGGTGGCGCCGTGTTCACGCTTCGCCTGCCACGCCAAGGGGTGGCGTCATGAAGAAGGCCTGGCTCGTACTGCTCTTGACGGTCGCGGTGGTCACGGGGTGCGGCGTCCGGCCCAGCGCCGTGATCCCCGGCGCGCCCGCGCCGGTGGGCCCGGCCAACGGCGCGGTGCTCTACTTCCTGTCCGGCGGGCAGCCGGTCCGGGTGCTGCGCCCGCTCGCCGGCGCACTGGCTCCGGCGAGCCCTGTCGACCTGCTCGCCGCCGGACCGGACGAGAGCGAGCGGGAACGGGGCTACACCAGCGAAGTCCCGCCCGGGGCCGTGGTTCTCGACCAGACCCCGGCGCCGGACGGTGTCACGGTGACCGTCTCGATCGCCGTCGCCGGGCTTTCGGCGCGGGCTGTCGACCAGATCGTGTGCACCGCCAGGGACTCGCTCGGCGGAAGCCCGCAGATCACCTTGCGGGGCGAAGGAACCACGCGCGGCCCGCTGTCGTGCCCCCTGCCCGGGTAGGAGTGGCTGTAAGGCAAAGCGGCGCAGGTGTTGGGCCGAAGTCCGTGAAGGCCTCCTTACCTACTCTCAAGGTAGGTAAGGAGGCCTTCACGGACCTCCTACTCACGGGCCGAAAACTCCCGAATGTCAGGAAAGGGTCGTTCAGGACGAAAAGTGTCATGAACGACCCTTTCCTGACACACTCGCGGCGCGGGTGGCGCGCGGGCGGCGAAAGAAGTACGGACGAGTCGGCGTGTAAGCCGGATCCTGTCCTCGCCCCGCCTTGCGGCTGAGCGAGCGGCGGCCATCCATCTAGGCCCGTCGTCGCCGGCGGGCTCGAGCGGCCTACCCGCAGACTCGGGCGAGCAGCCCTCGGTCGCCTGCGCAGGAGCCTCGCGGCTCCCTCTTGGCCTTGCTCCGGGTGGGGTTTACCTAGCCGTCCTGGTCACCCAGGACGCTGGTGGTCTCTTACACCACCGTTTCACCCTTACCTCCGCCCGCGAAGCGAGCGGAGGCGGTCTGTTTTCTGTGGCACTGTCCCGCGGGTCGCCCCGGGTTGCCGTTAACAACCACCCTGCCCTGTGGAGTCCGGACTTTCCTCGAACCGGTTTCCCGGCTCGCGGCCGCCCCGCCGACTCGTCCGTCGGCGAATCCTACTGCACGGGCCCGGGCACGCAGTTCAGGTTGCGCTGCCCGTCGGCTTTGACGACGAACCACAGGTGGTCGGCGCCCTGACCGGTCCATTCACCCGGGCGCGCGTTGGCGAACTTGTAGAGCGGCCGCCCGGCCAACGTCACCTGCCGAGCGCCTTCGGGCCGCTTGATGGTGCCGACGAGAGCGGGATCGATGCCGGTCACCGAAGGCGTGCCGTCGGTCGTGACGGGGATCCACACCGCGGCGCAGTCCCCGAGGCACGCCGAGCGCGCCTTGTGCGGGTCGTCGCGTTCGTACCGGAAGAGGACGGCGCCGGTCTCGTCGAGGACTGCCTGCCCCATCCGGGTCATGTAGACGGCCGTCAGCCGCGTGCCGGGCGGAACCTCCGCCGGGGAACTGGGACGCGAGGTGGCCGTCGGCGGGAGACGAGGACCGGGGAGGGTCTCGGTGACCGGGGCCCTCGCCGTCAGCGCCACGGGTTCAGCCGCCTGCCACCACGTCGCGGCGCCCACGACGAGCACCGCGATGACGACGAGCATGGTCAACCGCGATCGGCGCATCGGGCGTCTCCGTTTCTCCCGGGTGGTCGACGGGGTTCTGTTCCGCGATCTCGTTGGTCCAGTGGAGGACGGCGGACGGGCTGTCGAGGCCGACGACACCGACGAGACGCCCCTTGCGGACGAAACCGGTGACCGGCCGTTCGCCGCCGACGGGTGAGGCGAGCGCGACGGTGTCGGTGCCGAGCTTCGGGATGCCGCCCGCCTGGACGCGCATGCCGTGCTGTTCGGACCAGAACCGCGGCACCGGTGCGAAAGGCCGCGAATCCTGCGGCCCGGCGAGGAGGTTCTCCGCCGCCGCTCGGCCCATCTCGACGGCGTTGAGCCAGTGCTCGACCCGTCTCGGCGTCTCGTCGAACCGCAGATTCGGCCACTGCGCGACATCACCGGCGGCGACGATGGTGCCCATCCCCAGCACGTGACAGGTCGGCGCGCAGACGACGCCGTCGTCGAGCGGCAGCTTGGACCCGCGCAGCCACGAGATCGACGGCACGGTCCCGACCGCCACGACGACGCAGGAGACGTCCAGGATCCAGCCGTCGGACGACCTCAGCCGCAGCCCGTTCGCGGTGGTCTGCCACCTGTCGATGGACGCGCCCAGCGCCAGCCGCACCCCGCGCGAGCGGTGCAGCGCCGAGAGCTTCTGCCCGATGTGCTTGCCGACGACCTCGCCGAGCAGATGCGCCGACCGGCCGATGACGGTGACCTCGCGTCCCGTCTCGCGCAGGCTCGCGGCGACCTCGCAGCCGATGAACCCGCTGCCCAGCACCGCGACCGGCCCGTGGCCGGCGGCGAGGTTGTCGCGCAGTCCGGCGGCGTCGGCCAGGGTCCGGACGACGACCACCCGCGGATGTCCGTGCGGGACACCGGAAAGCCGCCGGGGTTCGACACCGCAGGCGATGACGAGCCCGTCGTAGGGCAGTTCCTCCGCGCCGGGCAGATGGACGACCTGGCGGCCCGGCTGCAGATGCGTCGCCGGGGTGCTGAACCGCCATTCGGCGTCGATCTCGTCGAGCCGGGCGAGCGCCATCTCCGCCGGGTTCGTGGTGCCGGTCAGCAGCTGCTTCGACAACGCCGGGCGATGGTAGGGCAGGTCCGGTTCGCTGCCGACGATCACCAGTTCGCCGTCGAACCGCAATTCCCGCAACCGTTCCGCGCAGCGCAGTCCCGCCAGTCCGCCGCCGACCACGACGATCCGTTCGCTCATTGTCCCGTCCCTCGCAGGTGGATGGCTCGCATCGGGCAGGCCCGGGCCGCGGCCTGGACCAGTGGCAGCTGTCTGGCGCCGGGTTTTCGGAGATAGCGCAGCTGGCCGTCGTCCTGCAGCTGGAAGACCCGGGGCGCCTCGGCCTGGCAGATGGCGTAGCTGTGGCATTTCTTGTCGTCGACGGAGATCCGGACCGGTTCGGCCCGGCCGGCGCCGCCGTCGAGCAGTCCGAGGCGGATCAGCGTCCACGGCGGCAGCGCCCGCAGCACGGTGAGCACGACGGCGGGGGTGAGCACGGTGATCCCGCCGAGCCAGACCGTCGCGAGGTTCCCGTTCGCGGCGGCGCCGAGCCACGAGTGGATCGCCAGCAGGCCGACCGAGAGATAACCGAGTTGGTGGAACCACCCTTTGACCCGGCGCCCCAAGGCGGCGGTGACGGAGACCGCGATGAACAGCTCCAGTCCGACGACGCCCGCCGCGTGCCGCGCGAACCCGCCGCCCGCGAGCGGGATCAGCAGCGCGAGCACACCGAACGAGCCGTCGTCGAGGAAGAGATAGGACAGGCCGTGGACGACCCCGGTGGCGAGGCTGAACACCGCGAGGACGACGTGCCCGCCGCGCAGCGCCTCGTGACCGGTGACCCGCCTGATCCAGCCGGTCGCGCTCAGCACTCCCCACACCAGTGTCAGGCACATCGTCAGGTAGGCGAACCGGGCCGAAAGCGTGGCGATGTCCCGGACTCCGCTGTCGTGCGGCGACGGGGCGGGGATCACCGCCAGGAGCGCGGCCGTCACGCCCGCCCGCCCGGTACGCCGAGAACCCGCACGAGCCCGAACGTCGCTCCTCCGGCGACCAGCGCCAAGAGGATGCCGAACAAGACGTCGCCGCCGTCGAGTTCGCCGCCGGTGGAGACGACCGTCAACGACGTCGTCTCGGCGATGCCGGTGCTTTCGAGGAGGGTCATGTGCCGCATGACGGTGTCGACGGCGTTCTGCGCGAAGGACCGCATCGCGTCGTCGCGGGTGGCGGCCCGGACCTGGGAGGCGAGGCCGAAGATGCTCCCGTGCGCGGCGCGGGTGCGATTGACGTAGAGACGGTCGAAGTCGGCGCCGACGGCACCGGCGATCTCTTCGGCCCAGGACCGCTGTTCTTCGGTGGGCTCGCCGGGGAGTCCGACCCGGACCTTCGAAGCGAGTCCGCGGACCTGGGCGTCGAGGCGGTCGTGGTCGTCGGCGAGTTTGCGGCCGACCTCCCGCACCCTTTGCGCGCTCGCGCGCTGTTCCGCCTGCCGACCGGCCGGGCCTTCCCACAAACAGGCCTGCCGGACTCGCACGAGCAGTTCCCGATCATGGGAATCGATTTCCGCGAAGGCGTGGCCGGGTGTTCCGAGAACGATCACCAGTAAGGCGAGCACCACTCCGAGCAGTCGATAGATCATTTCACCCGTCCCCACTGCGGATACGCATCGAACAAAGCACCTCACTGGGAGTACGGGGAACCGGAGCGGGCGGTTCGATCTCCGCCCGCACGTCAGGTGTGATGTGCATCACACAACACTTTTAGAACCGTTTATCGTCGCCGTACGTACCGGACAACCAATAACGAAACGGAGCACTACTGCACATGGCTCACGGCGATAGTCTGCGCTACGGTGTACGAACCCGCGAAATCCTCCACCACTGGGGAGGTCCCGAACTTCATGGAAGCAGTGGGCAGAGAATGCCGATTCGGCGGCGAGCGTCGGTCGAGCGAGCTTTCCGAAGAGCTGATTTCGTTGCTGTACAAAGACTTCCGGGAGACACTGTTCAGCCAGGTGATGTACCTGACCGGCCATGATCAGCAATGGACCGAGGACGTCGTCCAGGAAACGCTGATCCGTGCCTGGCAGCATTCCGACACGTTGAACCGTGAGCCGGGAATGCTGCGTGGCTGGCTGCTCACGGTCGCCCGCCGGATAGTCATCGACGGCTGGCGAAACCGGCGCGCCCGCCCCCAAGAGGTCGAGCTGGACAGTTCCGAAAACGCCGAAATAGCGGACCAGACCGATCAGTCACTGTCCGCACTCGTCATTTCCGAAGCGCTACGCTATCTGGACAGCAAATATCAAGCGGTCATCTACGAGACGTATCTGACCGGACATACGGTCCGGGAGGCGGCGGTGATATTGGGAATACCGGAGGGAACGGTCAAATCACGGCTGTACGCGGCTATGAGGACATTGCGACGGTCGTTAGGAGAGCTGGGTTCGCGATGATGAAGCGAAAGGTGAAACACACCGACGCGGCGGCGTACGTACTCGGTGTGCTCGACCGCGCCGAGGCGTATGCCTTCGAACGGCATTTGCGGGGCTGCGGGCGCTGCGGCCGCCACGTCGCGGAGTTCACGTCGGTGGAAGACGCGCTGGCGAGAGCCGATCTGCGCTACCTGTCCCCCGGCGCCGCCGTCGTCCGGCGCTGCGGCCGGCTGTCGATGATCGTGGCCAACCTCGTGGTGGTCCTGGTGGCGTGCGGCGTCGCGGCCCTGATGTCGGCACAGCGGTCGTCCTGCCGGCATCGGCGGGTCTCCTCGGATGCGGACATCGTGCCCTCCGATCCCCTCGACGACCAGCGATCGCTCCCGTCACCACCCACGTCCCAGTAGTCTGCCGCAAGCCGACACGAAGGTCTCTACGGTGCATACCGAAGTAAATCCCGAGACTCCCTTCGGCGGGCCTTCGGTACCGAAGCGCCCCGCCGGATTGCTGGGTCGCGACAGCGAACTCGGCACGATCACCGGGCTGTTCCGGAACGCCCTGCGCGGCCGCGCCACCAGCGCCGTGGTGGTCGGGGAGTTCGGCATGGGCAAGTCGTCGATGCTCGGCGCCGCCGGCGAACTCGCGGAGGCCGCGGGCTTCACCGTCGCGATCGCGGCCGCGTCCCGGCTGGAGACGCACCTGATCGGCGGTGTCGGCCGTCAACTGCTCGAAGGGCTCAGCCACGCGCCGCCGGACCGCGGTCCCCGGAGCGAGCAGGACCAGACCGAGGCGCTCGACGCCTTCTTCCACGCCGTGCGCCACGCCGCCGAACAGGGCCCGATCTTCCTCGGCATCGACAACATCCACCTCGCCGACCCGTGGTCGATGCGCTGTCTCGCCTACATCCGGCATCGTGTGGAGCATCTGCCGGTGATGATCGTGCTGACCGCGCTGATCGGGCAGTTGCAGAGCGGCGAAGTCGCCCTGCTGGAGATGTCGGGCTGTACGCCGGCGACGATCCGGCTGCGCGGGCTGGGGACGCGGCACGCCGCCGAGTTCCTCCGCATCTCCCTCGGCCGGTTCGCCGAGGAATGCCGCGAGGTCACCGGCGGGAACCCGTACCTGCTCGGCGCGCTGCGCCGCCGCCTGGCCCCCGGGATGGACCTCGGCACCGCCGGCTCGGCGATGATCGGCGAGGTGCTGCGGGTCCGCATGCACGAATACACCGCCGCGCCGAAGATGCTCGAAGCCGTCGCGATCCTGGGCGAGGACGCGACCTTCGATCTGCTGGCGCGGCTCGCGGGGGTCGACGAGATCACCGCGCTGGAGGCCATCGACACGATGGTGCGCGCGCGTCTGCTCACCAACAGCCACCGGCCCGCGCTGACCTACCGGTTCGTCCGCAACTCGGTGCTCGCCGACATGCCGCTCACCACCAGGGCGGTCACCCAGTCGCGGGCGGCGCGGCTCCTGCACGACGCGGGCGCCGAACCGGAGCGGGTCGGCACCCACCTCCTGGAGGCGACCGCGATCAGGATCCCCTGGGCCGTCGACGTGCTGCGGCTGGCCGCCCGGCATTCGGTGGTCGCGGGCGATCCCGCGCTCGCCGTCCGGTTCCTCGCGCGGGCGCTGGAGGAACGGCTCAGCGAACGCAAGCGGATGGCGATCCTGCTGCAGCTCGCGCACGCGGAGTTCCACTGCGACCCGGACGCGGCGCCCGCCAGGGTGCGCGAGGCCGTCGACCACATCGACGACCGCGAAACCGCGGCCTTCGCCGCGACGGCCATGATCCTTTCGCTGTGCTGCGGTCCGGACGCGCGGCTGGCGATCAACTCCGCGGGCCAGTTCGCCGCTCGGCTCGACGCGGGCGGGCCCGACGCCGTCTGGCCGCTGCTGTGCATGACGTATCTCGCCGAGGCGGGCAGCAGACTCGGGCCGCCGCCGGACTTCCGCGATTTCGAGCAGCAATGGGCGCCGCTGAACGATCCCGCCGCGCAACAGAGCCGTTCCGGGTTGCTCGCGCTCGACACGGTGCGGAGCGGGAAGTCTTCGGCGAACGCCGTCCGGCATTTCGGGGACGCGCTGTCCGGTGAACAACCCGAACTGTTCGAACAGCCCTATTTCTTCACACTCGCGACGGCCGTGCTCGCCGACGAGGCCGCCCTCACCGACAAACTCTGCCAGGTCCTCGACACCGAACGCCTGCCCTGGGACTTCCATGTGCCGAAGGGAGCCCTCGCCACCCTCGCCCGCGGGATCGCCCTGCACGCGGGCGGCGATCTGGTGCGGGCGAGCGTCCACTACGAATCCCTGGTGCGGCAGTTCGACGAACGCGGCGCCACCGGCCGGTGCCCGATCGCGGTGCTGTGCGCGGCCAGGCTGATCGAGGTCTCGGTCGATCTCGGCCGCCACGACGTCGCGAGTGCTTTGCTAAACCGAATCGATTTCGGGGCCACACAAGCACTTTTCACGCACAACTACCTGCTCTACGCCCGTGGCAGACTCCGGGCGGCCTCCGGCGAACCCGAAGTCGGCTACGAAGACCTGCGCGGCTGCGGGCGTCGTCTCGAACACCACGGCATGCGCTTCCCCGGATTCGCCCCCTGGCGGGCACACGCGGCGCGCACCGCGCTGGCGCTCGGGCGCACGGACGCGGCCGCCAAGCTCGCCGAGGAGGACCTCGCCGCCGCGGAGCACTGGGGAACGCCGAGAATCCTCGGCGGCGCGCTGACCACGGCCGGTCTCGTCCGCGACGACGGCGTCGGTGAGGAGGCCGAACGGCTGCTCACCAAGGCCGTCGAGGTCCTCGGCGGATCGACCGCGAAACTGGCACTGGCCGAGGCCTTGACCGAACTCGGCTCACTCCAAGCCCGGCGTGGACAGAACGAAAAGGCCATCGTGACGCTGCGGCGGGCCACGCAGTCGAGCAAGCACTGCGGGGCGCGGCCGATCACGAGGCGGGCCGCCGAAGCGCTGCGGGACGCGCGGACGAGCCTGTCGACGGCGAAGGACAACGAACACGGCCTCACCAAACAGGAATACCGCGTCGCGGTGATGGCGTCACAAGGTCTCACCAACCGGGAAATCGCCGAGTCGCTGCACCTGACCCGCCGGACCGTCGAACTCCATTTGTCCGGCGCCTACCGGAAACTGGAGATCACCGGACGCACCGAATTGGGTTCCGCGCTCGGCCGGTCTCAGCGCGTGGACGGCGATTGACGATTTCCGGGGGCGGCGGTTCACTCCGCGGCATGCCGGGAATCGAATCCGAACCACTCAAATTCGCCTATTGGGTCCCCAATGTGAGCGGCGGCCTGGTCACCAGCGACATCGAGCAGCGCACCGACTGGGGATACGAGTACAACCGGGAACTCGCCGTCCTCGCGGAGAACAGCGGGTTCGAATACGCGCTGAGCCAGGTCCGCTACACGGCCAGCTACGGTGCCGCCTACCAGCACGAATCGACCGGGTTCAGCCTCGCGCTGCTGCTCGCGACGCAGCGGCTGAAGGTGATCGCGGCGATCCATCCCGGACTGTGGCATCCCGGGGTGCTCGCGAAGTTCATCGCGAGCGCGGACGTGATCTCCGGCGGGCGCGCGGCGGTCAACGTGGTCAGCGGCTGGTTCAAGGACGAATTCACCGGCCTCGGTGAACCGTGGCTGGAACACGACGAACGGTACCGGCGTTCGGAGGAGTTCATTCGCGTAGTGAAGGAGCTCTGGACGAACGACCACGCCGAATTCGCCGGCGATTTCTACCGGATCCACGATTTCGACATCAAACCCAAACCGGTCGGGCGGCCGCATCCGGAGATCTTCCAGGGCGGCAACTCCACCGCGGCGCGGAAGCTCGCGGGCCGGGTCTCGGACTGGTACTTCAGCAACGGCAAGGATTTCGACGGGTTCAGCGAGCAGGTCGGGGAGGTCCGCGGTTACGCGGCCGAGAACGACCACGCCGTCCGCTTCGGGCTCAACGGCTTCGTGATCGCGCGGGAAACCGAAAGTGCGGCGAAGGCCGTGCTGCGCGAGATCGTCGAGAAGGCGAACGCCGACGCCGTCGAAGGCTTCCGCAACGCCGTCAAGCAGGCGGGCGGCTCCACTTCGGACAAGAAGGGGATGTGGGCCGACTCGGAGTTCAAGGATCTGGTGCAGTACAACGACGGCTTCCGCACCGGCCTGATCGGCACACCGGAACAGATCGCGGACCGGGCCATCGAGTACAAGAAACGCGGCGCGAACCTGCTGCTGCTCGGCTTCCTGCACTACCTGGAAGACGTCGAGTACTTCGGGAAGCACGTGCTGCCGGTGATCCGGGCGAAGGAAGCGGACCTGGAGCGCGGCGCCGCCACCCCCGAGCCCCTCGCCGCTTCCGCCCCCTGACTCCCCGAATGCGTGGTCTTACGGCAGGTACACCGTCTGGCCGGGTTTCATGGAGGCACCGCAGTCGTTGAGCGGCTTGCCGAAGCGCAGCTTCTCGACCTCCGGCATGGTCTTCGCCGCGTAGTCCTGGACGGCCTTCAGCTTCTCAGGGCTGGAGACGGCGTCCTTGCGCACGAAGTCCCCGTTGCGCAGTCCACCGCCCGGGTACACGAAGATCGGCTCGTAGTCGCGGTCGATCCGCGGGTCGACGGCGATGCCGTTGCCCGCGGCCCACGGGCCCCACGAGTGGATGAAAGTCGGCTTGACCTTGTCGAACACGTAGTCGCGCAGCCCCGGCATGTCGCCCTTCTTGACGAAGTCCGCGACGTCCGCCTCGACCAGCCCGGCCATGTCGACCAGGTGCAGACGGCTGGTCATCGACGAGCCGCCGAGGTCGGGCAGCAGCAGCGACGCCTGCTGGAGGCCGAGGATGTCGGCCATCGTGTTGAAACCGCGGCCGAAGCGGTCGGCGATGAGGCAAGCGGGCACCGTCGGGGACTTTTGGAACTTCTCCGTCGACGACGCGAAGCCCATCCCGGACGGGATCGCGGCCGCGACCAGCACGAGCACCACGACGGTCCGCAGCACCGCGCGCGAGCGGCGCAGCAGTTCGCCCGCGGCCAGCGTTCCGGCCAGCGCGGCGAGGATCCAGATCGGGGTGGCGAAGCGGTGCTGGCCCATCCAGTCCGGGACCATCACGCCGTAGGCGACGATGCCCAGCGCGAGCGGCGTCAGCAGCGCGACGAACGCCCGCCGCCACTCCGCCCGGACCAGCGCGTAACCGATGGTCAGCGCCAGCAGGATCGTCCCGGCGACACCGGCGTAACCGACCAGCTCGAACGGCTGCTTCAGCGCCGAAAGCCCGGGCAGGCCCTGCCCCTTCGCGATGGACGGGTTCGCCAGCAGCCTGCCGAACTCCGCGATCCGCCAGGCGAGGTACGCGCCGAACGGTATCGCGAACGCGACCACCGACACCACGACGAACTTCACGCTCTGCCCGAGCAGCGGCTTCCGCAGCTGGAACAGGACGACGAGCGGGTACGCGGCGCCGTAGATCAGGCCTTCGGGACGGGTCAGCGCGGCGAACGCGACCAGCACCCCCGACCAGATGGCGACCTTCGCGGTGAGCACGGTGTTCTTGCGGACGGCCACGAACAGCAGCACGGCGAGCCAGGCGACGGCCATCCCGAACAGGGAGTTCTCCAGCCCGGAGACCGTCCAGATGACGAACGACGGGATCGCGGCCAGCGTCAGCCCGGTGACCAGTGTCGCCAGCCAGGCGAAGCGCTCGAAGATCTGCTTCGCCGCGACGTGGCAGGCGGCCAGCGTCCCGGCGGTGAACAGGAGCCCCAGCAGCTTCGGGAACAGGACGTAGTCGGGCAGGCCGAACAACGTGCCGCTGTCGAAGACGCCGAACAGCTTCCCGACCGCCAGCAGCACCAGCCAGGTCGAGTTCGACCAGCCCTCGACCGACGGCTGCCCCGGCTGGAGCACCGGGCCGAGCCCATCGGCGAAGCTGCGAGCGTAGGAGAAGGTGATGGCCGCGTCGTCGACGATCCAGTGGCCGTAGAGGGTGGCGTGCCAGGCCAGCGCCGCGACACCGGCGAGTACCGCCAGGTACGGGGCGATCCGGGCGGCCAGGCCACGACGGGCCGGCGGTTCGGCCGGGTCGGGCACGTCTTTTTCGGAAGCTTCGCTCAGTGCGCTCGCCGTCATGTCCCCGTCTTTGCCTTTTCGCTCACGTGCCCGTCGTCAAAACTGTAGCCAATACCCCATCGGGCGCCCGCGACACGTCATATGCAGGCGTGATCCGCGCCACAGTTCCAGGCTACGAGAGATGCGAGATGTCGTTCACCAAGCGGACCGAGGCGTTGCCGTCCGGGTAGAACTCGACGATCGACAGCGAGGCCAGGTCCAGGTGCAGACGGAACAGCAGCGACGGCCCGGCGTCCAGGCCCATCCGCAGCAGCGCCTTGATCGGCGTGACGTGGCTGACGAGCACCAGTGTCCGTCCGCCGTACTGCGCGATCAGCTCGTCGCGGGCCTTGCGGACACGCCGGTGGACGCCGTCGAAACTCTCCCCGCCCGGCGCCGCGATCGAAGTGTCGGAGAGCCAGCTGGTCTGGAATTCGGGGTCGCGGTCCATGGCCTCTTTGAAGGTGAGGCCCTCCCAGTCGCCGAAATCGGTCTCGATCAGCCCGGGATGGGTCTCGACCCGGCCGCCGAGCGCGTCCGCGATCGCCTGCGCGGTCTGCTGGGTGCGGATCAGCGGTGAGGCGATGATCGGCGCGACCTCGCCGTCGACGACCAGGCC
This sequence comes from Amycolatopsis sp. NPDC089917, assembly GCF_040684635.1. Classification (NCBI taxonomy): domain Bacteria; kingdom Bacillati; phylum Actinomycetota; class Actinomycetes; order Pseudonocardiales; family Pseudonocardiaceae; genus Amycolatopsis; species Amycolatopsis sp. NPDC089917. The sequence goes on from NZ_JBFBGL010000040.1 coordinate 48,095, forward strand.
CTCCATCGCGCCGAGGCGTTTCGCGGCGGCGGCCGCCTGCTGCTTGCCGTGCTCGGTGAGCGGCACGTCGCCGCGGCCGGAGTACCGCTTGTCGACCGACATCGCCGTCTGGCCGTGCCGCACGAGGAGCAGTTTGGTCGGCGTCCCGGTCGCGCCGGTCCAGCCGACCGGGCTGATCCTGTCCTGCTTCACGGTCTTCTCGGGCGGTTCCGGCTTGTTCGCGGCCCCGGCGTCCATCGCCTCGTTCGCGAGCCCGTCCGCATGGGAGTTCTCCGCGCGCGGGATCCACTCGTAACGCACCCGCGAGAAGCGCGCAGCCAGCTCATTGGCCTCGGCGTTCAGCGGCCGCATCGACGGGTGCTTGACCTTCCAGCGCCCGGACATCTGCTCCACCACGAGCTTCGAGTCCATCCGGACGTCCACAGTGGACGCTCCGAGTTCGGCGGCGGCGGTGAGTCCGGCGATCAGGCCGCCGTACTCGGCGACGTTGTTGGTCGCGATGCCGACGAAGGCCTTGCGCTCGGCGAGCACCTCGCCGGTGGCCGCGTCCTTGACGACCGCGCCGTACCCGGCGGGACCGGGGTTGCCCCGGGACCCGCCGTCGGCCTCGACGAGCACGTGCTCGGTCACAGGCCGGACTCCAGCGTGCGCACCAGGATGGCGCCGCAGTTCTCGCACTGGATGACGTTGTCCTCGGGGGCGGCCTTGATCTCGGCGATCTCGCGCCGGTCGATGTCGAGCTGGCAGGCGCCGCAGCGGCGGGCCCGCAGCAGCGCCGCGCCGATGCCCTTGTGCGCCCGGACCCGCTCGTAGAGCTTCAGCAGGTCTTCGGGGAAGCGCGGCAGGAGCTTGGCGCGGTCTTCGTCGCGGCGCGCCTTCGTGGTGTCGAGGTCGGTGAAGTTCTCGTCGCGACGGCTGACGGCTTCGGCGACCTCGCCCTCGGCCTTCGCGACCTCGGCGCTGGTGCGCTGGGCGTCGAGTTCGAGCGCCTCTCGGCGCTCCATCAGCTCCAGCAGGTCGTCTTCGAGCGCGGACTGGCGCCGGTTCAGGCTGTTCAGCTCGTGCTCGATGTCGGCCATCTGCTTCGCCGCGACGGAACCGGATTCGAGGAGCTTGCGGTCGCGGTCGCCACGGGCGCGGACCGACTCGATCTCCTTCTCCTGGCGGCCGATCTCGCGGTCGAGGTCGGACGCCGCCGTCTGGACCGAGACCAGCGCGTCCCGTCGTTCGCGAACCGTCTTCTCGCCCGCGTCGATCTCGGCGATCTCCGGCAGGGTGCGACGGCGGTGGGCGGTACGCGCGAGTTCGGCGTCCACCTTCGCGAGTTCGAGCAGCTGTCGCTGGACGGCGGGATCGGCCTTCACGGTGCTCCTTGAAGTTCTTAGTGCTCGGTTCGGGTGGCCCGTAGCGTCCACGGGTCGGTGCACCGCGTGGAGACGTGAACGTCGACGTTACCCGCAAACGCGGCACGGACGACGTCCGAGGCTTGCTCACACCACGGCCATTCGCTCGCCCAGTGCGTCACGCCGACCAGGGCGGGGACTTCGGCGATCTCGGCGAGGTGTTCGCCGGCGGGATGATGCCGGAGGTCCGCGGTGACGTACGCGTCGACCCCGGCCGCGGTGGCCCGCTTGAGATAGCTGTCGCCGGAGCCGCCGGAAACGGCGACGCGGCGGATCAGGCGATCCGGGTCGCCCGCGCCGTAGACCCCGGGTTCGGTGCGGGGCAAGGCGTTCGCGACCCGTTCGACGAAGGCGGAAAGCGGTTCGGGCGCAGGCAGTTCGCCGATGCGGCCGATGCCGGTGACGCCGTCTTCGCGAGGGTCGAGCGGACCGAGGACGGTCAGGCCGATGGCGTCCGCGAGCGCGTCGGAGACGCCGGGCGAGGCGGAATCGGCGTTGGTGTGCGCGCAATAGAGGGCGACGCCCGCGCGGATCAGGCGGTGCACGAGACGCCCCTTGGCGCTGTCGGCCGGGACGCCGTGGACGCCGCGCAGCAGCAGCGGGTGGTGCGCGACGATCAGCTGCGCGCCGCCATCGATCGCCTCGTCGACGGTCTCGTCGACCGGGTCGACGCAGAACAGGACCTTGGCCACGTTCTCGGCCGGGTCGCCGCAGACGAGTCCGACGGCGTCCCACGATTCGGCGAGTTCGGGCGGATACGCCTGCTCCAGGGCGGCGATGACTTCGGCTAACGCGGGCACCGGGGGATCCTCGCATGTAGCGTTTCGGGACATGCGACTTCGGGTGCTCTGCGTGCTGCTCGTGGCCGGACTGCTGGCGGTGCCCGCGCCCGCCTCGGCGTCTCCGGGGTTCTGGACACTGACCGATCTGGCCGCGCGGCGCGTGCAGATCGCCGACAAGGTCGCGGCCGCGAAGTTCGGCACGCCGTCGCCGATCGACGACCCGGTCCGGGAACGGCAGATCCTCGACTCGGTCGCGGCGAAAGCGCCCGGTCTCGGCCTCGACGCCGACGACGTCGTGCGGTTCTTCCGCGACCAGATCGAGGCGAACAAGGTCGTGCAACGCGGCCTGTACGCGAAGTGGACCGAGCACCCCGGGACGCGGCCGCCGGAACGGCCCGATCTGGGGACCGAGGTCCGGCCGGTGATCGACCGGCTCAACACCGGCCTGCTCGCCGAACTCGCGGCGGCCCGGGACGCGCGGGCGCGGGCGTCCTGCGACGTGCGGCTGGCGGTCACCGTGCGGCTGGTGGACGCGCGACGCGGGCTGGACCGGTTGCATTCGGTGGCGCTCGGGGAGTCCGTCCGGTCGGCCTGCGCGCACCCCTGACCGCGGGGCGGGAGCAAGGGACCTTTGCTCTCGCCGGGGTCGCTGACCTGCGGAAAGAGAGCAAGGGACCTTTGCTGTCGCCTCCGTCAGTCCAGCGCCTTCGCGTCCTTGTTGATCGCCCAGCGGCCGGCCGCGCGCATCACGCGGCCCGTCCACAACATCGCCCGGTAGGCCGTCGTGTGATCGGGGGTGTCGGGCTCGACGACCTGGTACGGCGCGACGGACGCGCTGGTCCGGAGGTGCAACGGCATCCTGGTCATCGCCTCTTTCGGCGATCTGGCCTGGACGAAGTGGTGCTCCGACAGGATCCGCCCGACCTCGTAGGGGTGCGGAAGCTTGACGGTGATGCGATACCACCGGAGCCCGGTTGCCGGGGACTCGACGATGGGTAGTGGTGCGCTCATACGCGACCTTCCTGCGTGTTTCTCTGCAGGAGGTCTACTCCCGCTTCGTCCCCGCTTTCCAGTTCGACGCGCCGGGTAGCCGTTCGGAGCCGGTGAGCGGTCGATGTCCGGCGGCCTTCACACTGATCGGGTGCTGCACATCGTCTTCGTCTGTTCCGGCAACATCTGCCGCTCCCCGATGGCCGAGCTCGTCTTCCGCGCGAAGGTCGAGGAGGCCGGTCTCGACCACCTCGTCCAGGTGTCCAGCGCGGGCACCGGCGGCTGGCACGTGGGCGAGGCCGCCGACAAGCGGGCCCGTGCGAAGCTGGCCGAACACGGTTATCCGACCGGTCACGTCGCGGCCGAGGTCGACCGCGGGCATCTGGCCGCCGACCTGCTGCTCGCGGCGGACGAGAGTCACCTGTCGTTCCTCCGGCGCAAGGTGCCGGACCGGACGAAGGTCCGCCTGCTGCGCGAGTTCGACCCGTCCGCGCCCGAAGGCGCCGAGGTCCCCGACCCGTATTACGGCGAAGACGACGGTTTCGAGGACGTCCTCGGCATGATCGAGCGGTCCGTTCCGGGCCTGCTCGACTGGGTGCGCGCACACGCCTGAGGCGGACCGCTTACCGTGGTGGGGTGCGGTTGAAGTTCCTGCTGAAGCCCGGATGGCTGGCGTTGACGTTGGTGGTGTTCACCTTCGCCGTCACCTGCTTCACGCTGCTGGCGCCCTGGCAGTTCTCCCGCAACACCGAACGCGAGCACCAGAACGCGGCGCTGCGGGAGTCGTTCTCCGGGCAGCCGCGGTCGCTGGAGCAGCTGCTCCCCAACGGGGCCGTGCCTGATCCGCGCACCGAATGGCACCTGGTCGCGATGAAGGGCACGTACCTTCCCGAGGGCGAGGTCGTGGCGCGCCTTCGCTCCGTACAGGGCGAAGCGGCCTTCGAGGTTCTGACGCCGTTCCGGACCGTCGAAGGCACGATCGTGCTGGTGGACCGCGGGTACGTCCGGCTCGACGACAAGTCGCGAGCCCTCCCCTTCGCCGCGCCTCCCGCCGGGACGGTCGACATCGTCACGCGGGCACGGCACGACGAGCGGGACGGGAAGAACCGCGACGCCTTCGCCGACGAGTCGACCGGCGGGAAGCTCCAGAGCTACGTCGTCGATTCGCAGGTCGTCGCGCGGGCCGCGAAGCTGGACATCCGGCCGGGCTACTTCCAGCTCGACGTGGACCAGCCCGGCGTGCTGGGCGCGCTGCCGCTGCCGCAGACCGATGCCGGGCCGTTCTTCTCCTACGCGCTCCAGTGGATCGCGTTCGGGGTGATGGCGTTGCTGGGCTGGCTGTACTTCACCGTCCGGGAGCTGAAGCCGGGCGGCGCGCTGACCACGGAACGGCCGCAGCGGCGCAAGAGTGTCGCCGAGCTGCTGGCCGAGGACGAACGTTCCGAAGTGGTCACCTGATCCGACGCGAAAATGGACCTTTTATGGGTCCATTGCGCGCGGTCATACTCCGCTCATGCTGATTCACCCGTGGGACGCCGCCCACGACGACGCCGAATGGCGGGCCTGGCTCTCGGCGCACGACTTCGGCCAGCTGATCGCCGGCGGCGCGGGCCGCGACCTGCCGATCGTCAACCCGGTGCACTTCGTCTTCGACGGCGACCGGACGGTCCTGCTGCATCTCGCGCGCCCCAACCCGGTCTGGCCGCTGCTGGAGGACCACCCGCGCGCGCTGCTCGCGGTGACCGACGACCACACCTACATCCGCTCCGAATGGAACACCCCGGCCGACCCGCCGCACGGCGTCCCGACGTCGTATTACGCGTCCGTCCAGCTCGAATGCGACGTCCGCCTGGTCGACGACGCGGCGGAGAAGGCCGCGCTCCTGGACCGGCAGCTCGCGCACTTCGAACCCGGCTCGGGCCGGGTGGGGGTCAGCTCCACCGAGGCGCCGGACAAACGGCTGCTCCCCGGCATCCGCGGCGTCGAGCTGACCGTGACCGGGGTGCGGGCGAAGTTCAAGTACGGCGGGAACAAGCAGCCCGCCGACCGCTCACGGATCGACGCGGAGCTGGAGCGGCGCGATGGCCCCGGGGACGGTCAGGCGCGGGCGCAGCTGGCGCGGCGGGAGCGATAGCAAAGGTCCCTTGCTCCCCCGGAGATCGGCGGTTGGGCCGTCTCGCGGTGACTGTGTGGATTTTGGTGCGTCTGACGCACCAAAATCCACACAGTCCGTGTTCACGACTACTCGGCGTACAGGGTGTGTGGAAATAGGGACACTCAACGTCCCTATTTCCACACAGCGCCCGCGACAGCAAAGGTCCCCTGCTCCCCCGGCCGCGAAACAGCGAGGTCAGCGCCGCCGTCGCCGAAGACCGACGAGACCCGCCAGCACCACCGAGCTGATCGCGCCCAGCCACCCGACCACCCGCGAAAGCTCGACGGCCCGCGTCACGTGCCCGGCGTCCGGGTTACGGCCGATGCCGAGCACCGGCAATTCCTCGACCCCGTGCGGGTACACCGTCCGCCCGCCGACCCGGATCTCCAGCGCCCCGGCGAAAGCGGCCTCGACGCGGCCCGCGTTCGGGCTCGGGTGCGCGGCCGTGTCCCGCCGCCACGCCCGCCACGCGCCGCCCGCCGAACCGCCGACGACCGGCGCCGCGAGCACGGTCAGCCCGGCCGCGACCCGCGTGGGCACGAGATGGACGACTTCGTCCAGCCGGGCGACGAGCCAGCGGTACCGCTCGGTCCGTCCCCTGCCGAGGCCCCGCAGCATGCTGATCACGCGCGAGCCGAGCAGGCCCGGCACCCCGGCCAGCGCTCCCCAGACCAGCGGCGCGATGACGACGTCCGCGGTGTTCTCGGCGAGCGTCTCCACCGAAGCGCGCGAAAGGCCGATGACGCCCAGGTCGTCGGGGACCCGGGGGTCCAGTGTGGACAGTGTGCCGCGGGCGGTTTCGAGTTCGCCTTCTTCGAGGTCCCGCGCGAGCGACGTGCCGTGCGCGGCCAGTCCGGCGGCGCCGAGGACGGCCCAGGTGGTCACCGCGGTCGTGGTCGCCTGCAGGACGGGGCTGCGCCGTCCTGCGCGTTCGGCGAGCACGCCCGCCAGGACGGCCGAGCCCGCGAGGCCGCCGGTCCACAGCACGCCGGCCGCCGGGTGCTTCGACCGGACCTTCGCGTCCACCGCCGAAGCCGCCCTGGCGAACGCCGTCACCGGACGCCGTGACCGGGGATCCCCGATCGCCCCGTCCGCGGCCACCCCCAACACCAAGCCGATCGCGCGCGCCGCGCTCACCGTCGCCCCCTGCATGCAGTAGACCTCGAAGACCTGCCGAGATTACTCGAAGATCATCCGTCCAGAAGGACGGCCATCTCGTCACGCGCCTGGATGACGATGTCCCGCATCGCGCGTTCGGCCCGGTCAGGGTCGCCGGCGTCGACGGCGGCCGCGACCTCGACGTGCAGCGCGACGGCCTCGGGCTGGGGTTCTTCCGGCATCAGCCCGTGCCCGGTGCGACCGGCGAGCACTTCGGCGACGACCGCGGAAAGCTGCGCGAACATCGGATTCCGCGATGCGGCCAGCAGCAGATCGTGGAAAGCGACGTCGTGCCCCAGGAAGGTCGTGAGGTCACGCCGGTGCGCCGTCTCCTCCAGCCGCTTCGCCAGCGCGCGGAGACGGCCGCCCTCTTCCGGCGTCGCCCGCAGCGCGGCGAACCGGGCCGCACACGGCTCGACACCGGAGCGCAGTTCGGTCAGCGTGCGCAACGCGGCCTTCCGCTCGGATCCGTCGAGTTGCCAGCGGAGCAGTCTCGGGTCGTAATGGTTCCACTCACGCGGCTCGCGGACGATCACCCCGACCCGGCGCTTGCTGCTGGTCAGGCACATCGCTTCGAGGACGCGCACCACCTCGCGCGCCACCGTCCGGGACGCGCCGAACCGCTCCTGCAACTCCTCGGAACGCAGCACGGAACCCGGCGGCAACTGTCCGTTCGCGATCGCGGAGCCGACCGCGTCGAGCATTTCGGCATGCCTGTCATTGCCCACCAGGCGACCCTAACGTTCTGACTCGATTAAGTAGTACTTCATCTTGCTTAAGTAGTACTTTTGAGCTGTACTCGTCCCGGCTACAACGACGTGGGAGGTACGGATGACCGTCATCGTGGTGATGGGTGTTTCCGGCTCGGGCAAGACGACCGTGGGCACGGCACTCGCCGAACGCCTCGGCGTCGACTACGCCGAGGCGGACACGTTCCATCCGCAGGCGAACATCGACAAGATGAGCTCCGGCCACCCGCTGAACGACGAGGACCGGCGACCCTGGCTCGAAGCCATCGCCGCCTGGATCTCCGACCACCAGTCCTCCGGCGGCGTCGTCACCTCTTCCGCGCTCAAGCATCGCTACCGCGACATCCTGCGGGGTGGCGGAAAAGTCTGGTTCCTGCACCTCCACGGCGACCGTGACCTGCTCGCGGAACGGATGAAGCACCGCTCCGGTCACTTCATGCCGGTGTCCCTTTTGGACTCCCAGCTCGCCGACCTCGAGCCGCTGCGACCGGACGAGTACGGCCTCGTCGCCGACATCGCGATGAAGCCGGAAGAAATCGTCGAAACCGCCCTCTCCGCTTTCGAGGACCTCTCATGACCACCACTCTCGCCGCCGCCTGGACCGGACACGACACCCGTCTCATCGGCGCGACGGTGCTCGCCATCGCCGTGATCGTCGTCCTGATCACCAAGGCGAAGCAGCATCCGTTCCTGGCCCTCATCCTCGGTTCCGGCGTGCTCGGGCTCGTCGGGGGCATGCCGGTCGACAAGCTGATCAAGAGCTTCAGCTCCGGTGTCGGCTCCACCGTCGCCTCGGTCGGCGTGCTGATCGCGCTCGGCGCGATGCTCGGAAAACTGCTCGCCGACTCCGGCGGCGCGGATCAGATCGTCGACACCATCCTGCGCCGCGCGGGCGACCGCGCCCTGCCGTGGGCGATGGCTCTGGTCGCCGTGCTGATCGGGCTGCCGATGTTCTTCGAAATCGGCCTGGTCATGCTGATCCCGGTAATCCTGCTGGTCGCGAAGCGCACCGGGAAACCGTTGCTGATGCTGGGAATCCCCGCGCTCGCCGGGCTTTCGGTGCTGCACGGTCTCGTCCCGCCGCACCCCGGCCCGCTCGCCGCCGCGGGCGCGCTGAACGCGAACGTCGGCCTCACCCTGGCCTTCGGCCTGCTCGTCGCGATCCCGACGGTGATCATCGCCGGACCGCTGTTCGGCAGGCTGGCCGCGAAGATGGTCCCGGACGCCGTCGCGCCGGAAAGGCTCGTCCCGGAGTCCTCGTCCGAAGAAGGCCGCCGCCCCGGTTTCCTCGCGACGCTGTCCACCGTGCTGCTGCCGGTCGCCCTGATGATGGGCAAGGCACTCGCGGACATCCTGCTGGACAAGGAGAACCATCTCCGCCGCGTGCTCGACTTCATCGGCGATCCGCTGGTCGCCCTGCTCGCCGCGGTCCTGCTCGGCATGCTCACCCTGGGCAAATCGGCGGGCTTCACGCGCGACAAGCTGTCGTCCACGGTGGCCGATTCGCTCCCTCCGATCGCCGGCATCCTGCTCATCGTCGGCGCGGGCGGCGGGTTCAAGCAGACCCTCGTCGACGCCGGGGTCGGCGACGTCATCACCAGCCTGGCCACCGGCGCGAACCTGTCGCCACTGCTGCTCGGCTGGCTGGTCGCGGTCGCGATCCGGCTCGCCACCGGCTCCGCGACGGTCGCGACCGTGTCCGCCGCCGGCATCGTGGCGCCGCTCGCGGCGACCATGGACCCGTCGCACAGCGCGCTGCTGGTACTGGCGATCGGCGCCGGTTCGCTGTTCTTCTCGCACGTCAACGACGCCGGGTTCTGGCTGGTCAAGGAGTACTTCGGGCTTTCGGTCGGGCAGACGCTGAAGAGCTGGTCGATCATGGAGACGATCATTTCCGTGGCGGCGATCGCGCTGATCCTGCCACTCGGCGCCCTTCTTTCGTGACCACCGGTTGACATGTGACCTTTTGGTCACCTATTCTTCCGACGTGCCTGACGACGACCTGGTTTTCAAGGCCCTGGCGGATCCGACCCGCAGGTTCCTCCTCGACCAGCTGTTCGCGCGTGACGGCCGCACGCTGACCGAACTCGAGTCCGAAGTGGACATGAGCCGGTTCGGGGTGATGAAGCACTTGAAGCTGTTGGAAGAAGCCGGACTTGTCGTCACGCGCAAGGAGGGCCGGGAGAAGAAGCATTTCCTCAACCCGGTTCCGATCAGGCAGATCCACGACCGGTGGATCGACAAGTTCACCGAGCGCACCGTGACCGCGTTGCTCGAACTCAAAGCCGAACTGGAAACCGAGGAGCCCTCATGACCGACACCCAGGTCTACCGCGTCTACATCAAGGCCACCCCGGAGAAGATCTGGGAGGCCCTCACGAAGCCCGAGTGGTCGCAGAAGTACGGCTACACCGGCTTGGTCGACTACGACCTGCGACCGGGTGGCAAGCACGCCACCCACCCGACGAAGGACTACGTCGACGCCGGGTTCACGAACGACCTGGTCGACGGCGAGGTGCTCGAAGCCGACCCGCCGCGCAAGCTGGTCATCACCTGGAAACTGCGGATGGACCCGTCCTTCGACAAGGAGCCGTACACCAAGCTCACCTACGAGATCGAAGAGACGAAGACCGCGGGCACCCGGCTGACCGTCACCCACGACGTCACCGGCGCGCCGACGACGGCCGCGCTGGTCAACGGTTCGCAGGAGGACATCGACGCCGGACCGGGCGAGAACGCCGGTGGCGGCTGGAACTGGATCCTCTCGGACCTCAAGTCGCTGCTGGAGACGGACGCGCCGCTCGTCCACGCCGCTTCCTGAGCCGATGGTCCGTGAAGGCCTCCTTGAGGGACTCTGAGTCCCTCAAGGAGGCCTTCACGGACATTCAGACCCGCTTGGTGGCGGCCTTCAGGGAGGACTTGGAGGTGTCCGGAGCGCCGATGGTGTCCAGCGCGAACAGCGCCGCACCGACCACGGGGGCGACGTCGACGACCTGGATCGAGGCGCGCGGAGCCACCTTCAGGCACCGTCGCTCGATCTCCGCGATCACCGGCGCGCCGACGCCGGTCAGCACTCCCCCGCCGAGGATGACTTCGGGTGCTTCCCCGGTCAGTTCGAGCCGCCGCAGGATGACCGCGACCAGGACCGCGACCTCGTCGACGAACCGGTCGACCACGTCCTGCGCCACCTCGTCGCCGTCCGCCGCGACGGCGAACAGCAGCGGGCACAGGCCATGGATCGAGTCGGAGTGCAGATCCTCGAAGTGCAGGCGCCGCACCACTTCCAGCACCGAAGACGCCTCGAAGTGCGCGATGACGGCCGCCCGCAACGCCGTGGCCGGACCCCGGCCGTCCTCGGCGCGGACGGCCCACCACAGCGCTTCTTCACCCAGCCGGTAGCCGCCGCCCCAGTCACCGGAGATCTTGCCCAGCGCCGGGAACCGCTGCTCACGGCCGTCGGAGCTGACGCCGGCGCCGTTGATCCCGGCGCCGCACACCACCGCCACGCCCGTCCCGTCGGAACTGCCCGCGCGCAGCAGCGCGAGCGTGTCGTTGCCGACGATCAGCGTGTCGCTCCAGCCGCGGGCGGCCAGCGCCGCGTGCAGGACCGCTTCCTCCTCGGGGAAATCCAGCCCCGCGAGATAGGCCGACGTATGCGCCGCGAACGGCCGTTCGCCGGGGAGCCCTGCCCCGCGAAGGGCCTCCAGGACCAGCTTCTCCAGTAGCCGGACGCTGGCCTCGACCCCGATGTTCTGCGGGGACGCGCCCGGCCCCCGCGACTGCCCGAGCACCCGCCCGTCCCGGGAGACGATCAGGACGTCGGTCTTGCTGTTGCCTCCGTCGATCGCGACGACGACGTCCCGTGAGCCGCCCGTCATGCCCCCGCCCACGGCAGGAACTCACGGTTGACCTGCACGAGCGTGTCGGCGAGCTGGTCGGCCTTGGTGTACTGCCCGACCAGCGGATGCGCGAGCAGCGCGTCGGCCACCCGGTCCCGGCCGCCCTTGATCGCCGCCTCCAGCGCGAGGTGCTCGTACGCGGTCACCCCCGCGATGAGCCCGGCGAACCGCTGCTCCACCGGCGCCTGCGGGATCGGGCGCGGGCCTTTTCCTTCCACAAGGGACGGAACCTCGATGACGGCGTCGTCCGGGAGGAAGTCGAAAGTGCCTTCATTGCGGACGTTGACGACGTGCTCCTCCGCGGGACCTCCCGAGGTGAGCGCGTGCACGAGCTGCACCGCGGCCTCGGAATAGTAGGCGCCGCCCCGCTTTTCGAGCTGCTCCGGTTTGGTCACCACCTCCGGGTCGAGGTACACCTTGAGCAGTTCCTCCTCGACGTCGCTGACGACGTCCGCGCGCGGCCGCTCGGTGCGCTGCTTCATGACCTGCTCGTCGTGCCCGTAGTAGTACTTCAGGTAGTACGACGGCACGACGTTCATCCGCCGCATCCACTCGACCGGCGCGGTGACGTGCTCGCCGAGGAATTCCGCGTGCTCGGCGAGGAGTTCCGGCAGGCGGTCCTCGCCGTTGACGAGCACCTTCCGTTCCCAGCTCAGGTGGTTCAGCCCGGTGTGGACGAGTTTGACGTCGTCGATGCCGGCGCCGAGCAGGCTCGCGAACGTGCGCTGCAGGTGGATCGCGACGTTGCACAGGCCGACGGCGCGGTGGCCCTCGTTCAGCAGCGCGCGGGTGACGATGCCGACCGGGTTGGTGAAGTTGACGATCCAGGTGTCGTCACCGGCGATCTTCCGGACCCTGTCGGCGATGTCGAGCACCACTGGCACGGTGCGCAGCGCCTTCGCGAGGCCGCCCGCGCCCGTGGTCTCCTGCCCGACGCAGCCGCACGCGTGCGGGAACGTCTCGTCCCCGCGCCGCGCCCGCTGCCCGCCGACCCGAAGCTGGATCAGCACCGCCGAAGCGCCTTCGACGCCCTCTTCGAGACTGGCGGTGGTGCGGACCCGCGCCGGATGCCCGGCGTGGCTCAGCAACCGGTTGCTGAAGTCGCCGACCGCCTCCACCCGGTAGGCGTCCGGATCGATCAGCACGATCTCGTCGACGTCCAAAGTGGACCGCCGCCCGGCGATCCCGTCGATCAGCTCGGGCGTGTACGTGGAACCGCCACCGACGACTGCCAGTTTCATCCCTTGACCCCTGTGAATGTGATGCCCTTGACGAAGGACTTCTGCGCGAACACGAACAGCACGATCACCGGCAGCATGATCAGCGCGGTGGCCGCCATGGTGAGATTCCATTCCACGTGATGCATACCGCGGAACGACGCGATCGCCAGTGAGAGCGGCCAGCTGTCCCGGGTCTCACCGGTGTAGAGCAGCGGGCCGAAATAGTCGTTCCAGGTGAACAGGAAACAGAACATCGCGGTGGCCGCGATCCCCGGCTTCGCCATCGGGATCAGCACCTTGACCATCGCCTGGAACTCGGTGCAGCCGTCGATCTTCGCCGCTTCGAGGTAGTCCTTCGGAATGGTGAGGAAGAACTGCCGCAGCAGGAAGATCGAGAACGCGTCGAAGAAGAAGTACGGCACGATCAGCGGAACCAGCGTCCCGGTGAAACCGAGTCGCACCCACAGGTCGTACAGCGGCACGACGGTGACCTGCGGGGGCAGCATCATCGCGGCGACGGTCAGCATGAAGAACAGGTTCTGCCCGCGGAACTTCAGCTTCGAAAGCGCGTACGCGGCCGGGATCGCCGAGACGAGCGCCCCGGCGGTGGCCAGCGTCGAATACAGCATGCTGTTGCCGAAGTACTGCAACAGCGGCGCCTTTTCGAACACCTCGATGAAGTTCTCGAAGTGCCATTCCTTCGGCCAGAAGTTCGACGAAAGCGCCTGATCGCTGGACATCACCGCGGTGAGGAACACGAACAGGATGGGCAGCATGAAGATCACGCCCATCGCGATGCCCACGCTGTGCGTCGCGATCCAGTACAGCTTCTTGTCCCATTGGCGCCGCACCCGCACCTTCGGTGGTTCGGACGCCGGGGCGGTGTGCCGGGGCTCGGCCAGGGTGGTCATCCGCCCTCCTCCTGGTGCTGGGTCTTGCGCATCTGGCGGACCAGGACCCAGGTGAACCCGGCCGAGACGACGAACAGCAGGACCGCCATCGCCGCCGCGTAACCCATGTTGAAGTACCGGAAACCCTGGACGTACAGCCAAACCGGATAGGTCAGCGTCGAATTCTGTGGTGCGCCGATGAATCTCGTGTTGCCCGCGACGTCCGCCGCGCCCGCGGCCGACGAGCCCGCGACGATCGCCTGCGTGAAGAACTGCAGCGCGAAGATCATCGAGTTGACGACGCCGAACAGCAGCACCGGCGAGATCGACGGGAGCGTGACGTGCCAGAACCGGCGGACCGGTCCGGCGCCGTCGAGTTCGGCGGCCTCGTACTGCTCCTGCGGCACGTCGAGCAGCGCCGCCAGGATGATGATCATCAGCTCGCCCGACCCCCACATCACCAGCAGGGTCAGCGCGGGCTTCGACATCGCCGGGTCGTTGAACCACAGGCCGCCGTCGATGCCGATCGTCCGCAGGAACGCGTTGACCGGGCCGTATTCCGGGTTGAACAGGAACACGAACGCCAGGGTCGCCGCGGCGGGCGGGGCCAGCGAGGGCAGGTAGCAGAGCGTCCGCACCAGGCCGACGCCCGACTTCAGCCGGGAGATGATCGAGGCCACGCCGAGCGCGAACACGACCCGGCAGAACGTCAGGACGATCACCAGCCACAGCGTGTTGTACGCGGCGGTGCCGACCAGCTGCTCGCTGGTGAACATCCGGATGTAGTTGTCGAAGCCGATGAACTCGGGCGCGTTGATCAGGTCGTAGCGGGTGAACGAGTAGTACACCGTGGCGATCAGCGGGTAGCCGAAGAAGATCAGGAACCCGAGCATCGCCGGTGCGATGAAGTAGAAGACCGTGCGACGGCGGCGCGCTGCGTTCCTCTTCCGCGTCCGGGTGGACGCGGAAGAGGAACCGACCGCCCTGGAATCCAGGGTCGTTGTCATGCGATCAGCCGCCGGCGCGTTTCTGGGCCAGCTCGTCGTTGATCTGCGCGTCGACCTGCTTGAGACCCGCGGCCATGTCGGGGATGTTGCCCGCCTGCCACTTCTCCGCGAAGTCGTTGACTGCCTTGAGGTGCGCGTCACCGATCGGGGTGGAGGGGTTCGGCAGCAGCTTCCCGCCGTTGTAGAGGTCGAGGAACGTCTTGAACTCCGGCGTGACCTCGAGCTTCGGGTCGGTCAGCGCGGCCTTGGTGCTCGGGACGTTCTTCAGCCCGTTCGACAGGTCGACCAGCGTCGAGGTGTCGAGGGTGACCTGCTTGATCAGTTCCCAGGCCGCGCCGGGGTTCTTGGCGCCCTTGGGGATCGCGATGATCGTGCCCGTGGTGAACGCGCCGCCGTAACGGTCGGGCTTGCTGTCGAGCACCGGCGGGGCGGCGGTGGCGAACTTCAGGTCCGGCGCCTGGTCCTTGATGAACGCGGTGCGGTACTCGCCGTCGATCATCATCGCGAGCTTGCCGCGCTGGAAACCGTGGTCCGCCGAGTACTCCTCGCCGAGACCGGCCTTGAACTGCTCGACCTTGGCGTGACCGCCGTAGAAGTCGACCAGCTGCTTCTGGAAGTCGAACATCGCCTTCCACTCGGGGCTGTCGGCGAGGTGCGACTGGCCGTCCGGGCCGAGGTAGGTGGCGCCGAAGTTCGGGGCCCAGTACTGCGCGTAGTTGGCGTAGAACGGCATCGACGGCAGGAAGCCGGCGACCTTGATCGAACCGTCCGGGTTGAACTCGGTCAGCTTCTTGGTGGCCTCGAACAGTTCCGAGGTCGTCTTCGGCGGCGACGTGATGCCCTTCGCCGCGAACATGTCCTTGTTGTAGTAGAAGCCGTAGACGTCCGCGAGCAGCGGCATGGCGCAGCGCTTGCCCTGGTACTCGGTGTAGCTGCGGACGGCGTCCGGGATCTGGTTCAGGTCGATCTTGTCGCGCTCGATGTAGGGCTTGAGATCCTGGAAGCTGCCCGTGGAACACCAGGCGCCGAGGTTGTCGGTGAAGAACGAGATCGCCACGTCCGGCGGGTTGCCCCCGCGGATGGACTGGGTGATCTTGTCGTCGTCCTGCTGGCCTTCGTGCTTGATCTCGATGTTCGGGAACTTCGCCTTGAGCTTGTTGAGCCCGGCGGTGACCACGTTGTACTCGCGGTCGGTGAACTTGCTGTAGACGGTCAGCGTGAGCTTCGCGTCCGCGGCGGGCGCGGCCGCCGCGTCACCCGACCCACCGTTCGGGCCGCTTGCGGCGCCCGAACAAGCGGACACCAGTGCGGCGACGGTGACCGCGCCGAGCACTATCGAGCCGCGCCAACGGCGGCCACTTCTCCGAACCTGGGTCGTGGAACTCATGACCCTCCTCCTAGTTGGTTGGGGCGGGAGACGGTGGTTCTGTTCGTGAATCCGGGATCGCCACGATCGGATGGGGCTCTCCCGCCCCGGACCGCCCGGGCCCGAGGAGCGAAGGGGTGTTGACGCCGAAGACGTCCCTGCGGACGGTGGCGAGCGCCGATTGGAGCGCGCCCGCGCGCACCGCGTTGCCCTGCACCGAAGCGACCCCGACCGGGGTGCGGGGCAGGACCAGTTCGTGCAGCCTTTTCGCGACCAGCGCGGCGAATTCGTCGCCACCGGCCCGGCTGGTGTCTCCGGAAAGGAGCACGAGTTCGGGGTCGACGACCGCGATCAGGCTGGCCGCTCCGCCCGCGACGCGGCGGGCGAGGTCGTCGAGGAAGGGTTCGTTGCCGGTCTCGCGGGCCTTGGCGACGGCGTCCGCGCCGGTCTCGGCCTCGATGCCGTGCGTGGCGGCGAGCCGGACGACGGCGGGAGACGCGACGATGTCGCCGAAACGATCTCCGGCACGGGGTTTGGGGTTCGAGGCGGCGACGGAAGCCGGGTCGGGGACGCGCATCCAGTCGATCTCGCCGCCACCGCCGGTCGCACCGCGCAACAGCCTGCGGCCGACCACCACCGCGCCGCCGACGCCGTCGCTGAGCCAGATCA
Organism: Amycolatopsis sp. NPDC089917; assembly: GCF_040684635.1. Taxonomy (NCBI): domain Bacteria; kingdom Bacillati; phylum Actinomycetota; class Actinomycetes; order Pseudonocardiales; family Pseudonocardiaceae; genus Amycolatopsis; species Amycolatopsis sp. NPDC089917. Next base: position 64,382 of record NZ_JBFBGL010000040.1, read on the forward strand.
TCACGAAGTCGTCGAGCCCGACGGCCTGGCCGACCGTCATTTCGACGATCGCGACGAGGTTGACGTCGTTCTCGATGGTGACCTCGACGCCGAGTTCCCGGCTGAGCCTGCTCGGCACGTCGAACCCGAGCCAGCCGGGGATGTGCGGCGCCGAGGAGAGCAGGCCGGTGCGCGGGTCGAAGGCGCCTTGCGCGCCGATCACGACGCGGCGGAGGTCCATGGTGGCGAGTCCGGCTTCGGTGGCGACGTGCGTGAGCGCCTCGCCGAAGGTGCCGACGACATCCGCGCCTTCGTGGACCGGCAGCGGGACCTGGTACTCGGCGAGCACCGCGCCGGTGACGTCGGAGACGACGAAATCGGCGATGTGCGGAGTCAGGTCCACGGCCGCGACGTAGGCGATACCGCCGTTGACCTCCCAGAGCTGGGCCCTCGGGCCACGGCCCCCACCGCGGACGCCCGCCTTGGTGACGACGTCGTCCTGTTCGAGACGGGTGAGCAGTTGCGCCGTCGCGGGCTTCGACAGGCCGATCGCGACCTCGAGTTCGGAGCGCGTCAGCGGGCCTTCCCTGAGGAGGACCTCGATGGCCGCGCGATCGTTGATCTCGCGCAGCATTCGCGGACTGCCGGCTCGCACTTTGACTCGCTCCCGAGTTCGTTAGGAAACTTTACAGACGGTTTCCGGGGACTGTAGTGAGCCGAGCCACAGCCGTCAACGGCGCTGGGAAACGGGGAGGTAACGCTTCTGCGTCCCGCACAGCGGGTAACGAACGACGAAGGGCCGCTCAGGAGTTCCTGAGCGGCCCTTCGGCTACGCGTGGATCAGAAGTTGGGCTGCACGTACAGGTCGTACGCCCAGGGGATCACGTTGGAGGGGTAGCACATCCACCCGTCCCAGTCCCCGGCGACGCGGCCGTGGTGGCCGCTGATCCCGCACTCCTCCTGGTTCGGATACGTCTTGAAGTACTCGTAGTCCGAGGCCTGTGCCGCTCCCGCGTTCACGGCGCTGATCGAAACGAAGGCCGCGACAGCGGCTCCGGCGACGGCGAACCGCCGCATGGTGTTCTTCATGTTTTCCCCAGTGTCCTAACTCGATGGTCCTTGAAACCGGACGACGGGAGAGTATCGGACACTTCGCCGCTTCGCGGGCAAATCACCAACCTCGGGACGATCTCGCGTGATCAGACGGCGAACACCGAGATCGCCTTCCAATCACGCGAGTTCGCCGTTCAATCACGCGAGTTCCGCGCCTGATCACGCGAGATCCGCCTTCGGTACCGGCCGCATCGGTACCGAGGGTGCCCCTTCGCGCGAAGTCGCAATCAGTCGGCTAAACGCCGGCCCAGGCCGCCAGCATCACGCGCGCGATGGACGAGTTCCCCGGCAGCACCAGCTGCCGGGTGCCGCCGGCGATCGGCGTCGGCACGGCGCCCGCGTTCCGCAGCTGGCTGTTCTCGAACGCGGCCCGCACCTCCGCGCGCGAAACCCAGAACGCCTCTTCGATCTCGCCTTCCGCGGGCACCAGCGGAGCGGAGATGTCGGCCCGCGCGGTGAAGCCGAGCATGATCGACCGCGGGAACGGCCACGGCTGGCTGCCGAGGTACCGCACATCGCGCACCTCGACGCCGACCTCTTCCCGGATTTCCCGCTCGACACAGCCTTCGAGCGACTCCCCCGCCTCGACGAACCCGGCGAGGATCGAATACCGGTCCGGCGGCCAGATCGGCTGCCGCGCCAAGAGGACGTGCTCGCCGTCGACGCCCGCGTCGTCGTGCACGAGGCAGATCACCGCGGGGTCGGTGCGCGGGTACTCCTCCCGGCCGCAGCCGGTGCACTTGCTCGCCCAGCCCAGCTGGACCAGCTCGGTCTCGTTCCCGCAGCGCGCGCAGAACTTCGCCTGCCGCCGCCAGTTCCGCAGCGCCTGCGCGGTGGTGAACAGCCCCGCCGACGCGTCGTCGAGCAGGTCACCGTAGCCGCGCAGGTCGACCCAGATCTCGCCTTCGTGCCGCGGGACCTCTTCGACGACGCCCCAGCTGCCCGCCATTTCGACGGTCTCGGTCTCCCCCGCGGGGCGGCCGGGCAGCGACCAGAAGTCGGTGCCCCGCCACTCCCCCAGGAAGACCGCGTCGGCGGGCGGCTCGGTGCCGAAGTCCTGCGTCTTGCGGGTCGCGAGCGCGCCGGAACCCTCCATGACCGGGGTGCGCGCGTGCTCGTCGAGCAGCACGACCCGGGCGTCGGCCCACCGCGCGGCGAGCCTGTCCGGGTTGGTGCGCAAGGATTCCTGACGGTCCGCCATGGAGCGCGAAAGCGTCGGGAGCGCCCCCAACCCGAACGGCGTCTCCATCAAGCAGGCTCCCCGACGGTCACGTCGCCCAGCGCCTTCAGCTTCGGCGCGAGGACGTCGGCGTCACCGACGACGACCCCGGTGAACCGCTTGGGCGCGAAGAACTCCAGCGCGGCGTTCGCCACGTCCTCGGCGGTGACCGCGGCGAGCCGGGCCGGGTGCCCGGCGAGCCATTCGGCGCCGAGACCGGTCGCGGCGAGCGCGGCCAGCTGCGCGGCCAGGCCACCCTGCGACGACGCCGCCGTGACCAGCGAACCGATCGCGTACTGCCGCACCGACTCGACCTCTTCGGCGGTCGGCGGCACGAGACCGAGCCGGGCCAGCTCGTACCGGGTCTCCAGCAGCGCGGCCGCGGTCGCGTCGGTCGCGGTGTCCGCGTCGACGTTCACCACGGCGGTCTGGTCGGTGAACTCGAACCCGGAGTGCGCGCTGTAGGTATAACCCTTGTCCTCACGGATGTTCTCGACCAGCCGCGACGAGAAGTACCCGCCGTACGCGAGGTTCGCCAGCTGCAGCGCGGGGTACCGCGGGTCCGTCCGGGCCACGGTCTGCGCGGACAGCCGGATCTGCGACTGGACGGCACCGGCACGCGGCACCAGCAGGACGTTCCCGCCGGCGAGGTCGGGCAGCGCGGGCAGGCGGACGGCGGACCGGTCCGAAGCCCAGCCGCCGAGCGCCTTCTCCAGGTCGCCGATGACCGACTCCGGGTCGATGTCGCCGACGAGCACCAGCACGGATCCGCGCGGCAGCACCGAAGCCCGGTGCAGCGCGCGCACCTGCTCCGGCGTCACGACGGCCACATCTTCGGCCTGCGGCACCTCGCGCACGGCGGGGTGGTCGCCGTAACGGTGCTTCTGCAGGGCCTCGCGGGCGATCGTCCGCGGCTGCGTGCGGGAGACGGCGATCCGCTCGATGAGCCGCTCGCGTTCCCGTTCGACCTCGGCGTCCGCGTACGACGCGCCGGTGAGCGCGTCGGCGAGGACGTCGAGCATCGTCGGCAGGCCGTCGGCCAGCGAGGTGCCGGTGATGGCCAGGCGCTCCGGGTCGACGCCGGAGGCGAGGTCACCGCCGATCAGCGCCAGATCCGCGTCGATCTCGACGCGGTCGCGGCGGGCGGTGCCGGTCAGCAGGGTCTCGGCCAGCACCTCGGCGGTCGCCGGGTGCAGCTTGTCCTCGCCGGCGAACGGGATCCACACCCGCAGCTCGACCAGCGGCACGGTGGGCTTGCGGACGGCGAGCACCCGCAGCCCGTTGCTCAGCGTGGTGTCCACATGGGACAGATCGGCGGCGGCGCGCTGTGTCCCCAGCGACGGGACCGGACGCGGCCCGGCGGCCGTGCGGCCGATCTCCTCGGCGGTGCGGTGCGGTGCGCTCACTGCTCGGTGCCTTCCTGGTCTGAAGATCCACTGGTCCCACTGCCGGGGCGGACGACGAGAACGGCGCGCGAGTCCGGCCGCAGCGCCTTCGCCGCCGCCGAAACGGCTTCCGCGGTGACGCCCGACATCTTCTCGGCGAGCCGGTACACCAGCGACGCGTCGCCGTAGAGCAGCTCGAACGAGCCGAGGGCCAGCGTGCGGGACACCAGCTTGTCGTGCTCGGAGTGCAGGCTCGCTGCCCAGCGCGCGGTGACCTTCTTCAGTTCCTGGTCCTCCGGCGGCGTGGCCGCCAGCTTCTCCAGTTCCTCGTCCAGCGCGGCGAGGACCTGCTCGGTGCTCACCTCGTGCGGGTGGATCGCGGTGATGGTGAACGTGTCCGGGTCGCGGGCCTCGAACGGGCCGAACAGCCCGGCGCCCGCGCCGATGTCGACGACCAGCGGCTCGCGGTGCACCAGCCGCTGCTGGAGCCGGGAGCCGTCGCCGTCGGTCAGCACGCCGGCGAGCACGAGGTTCGCCAGGTAGCCGTCGAGGTCGTTGATCGGGTCCGGCATGCGGTAGCCGACGCCGACCGCGGGCAGCGGGGCGTGCGGGTCGATCTGCTCGCCGCGCAGCTCGCCTTCGGGGGCGGGCTCGGCGAACGAGGGACGCTCGGGCGCGGGCCGGTGCGGCACGTCGCCGAAGTGCTTCTCGATCAGCTCGCGGGCCTGCTCGACGGTGAAGTCACCGGCGACGGTCAGCACCGCGTTCGCGGGCGAGTAGTAGGTGTCGAAGAAGGCCGCGCAGTCGTCGAGGGTGGCCTGTTCGAGGTCCTCGAAACCGCCGTATCCGTTGTGCGCGTTGGGGAACGTGGAGTACAGCACCGGCGGGAGGGTGATCCACGGGAACCCGCCGTACGGCCGGTTCAGCACGTTGAGGCGGATCTCCTCCTTGACCACGTCGATCTGGTTGGCCAGGTTCTCCTGCGTCAGCTTCGGCGCCCGCATCCTGTCCGCTTCGAGGAACAGGGCGCGCTCGAGAGCCGCGGCGGGGAGGACCTCGAAGTAGTCCGTGTAGTCCGGATGGGTGGAGCCGTTGAAGCTGCCACCACTCGACTGGACGTACCGGAAGTGCGCGAGCTTCTCCAGGCTCTCGCTCCCCTGGAACATCAAATGCTCGAAGAGGTGCGCGAAACCGGTGCGCCCTTCGGGCTCGGAACGGAAGCCCACGTCGTAGTGGACGCTGACACCCACCACCGGAGCGGTCGTGTCGGGCGCGAGCACCACGCGCAGACCGTTGTCGAGGGTGAATCGGACAAGCTCGGGATCGGCCATGCGCACCACCCTACGGGCTAGTCAGGCCTCCAGGCGACGGCCCTGGCGGGTCGCGGCGAAGGTTCCCACTAGTGCGGCGGTGAAGTCGCTCACCCGCGCGAACTCCACCTCTTCGGCGGTTTCCTTTCCGTACCAGTAGATCTTGGGTGGCCCCTTGAGCGCGGCGAATCCGGCGGCCCACTGTTCTTGTTCGCCGAGAGCGAGCGCGTAGGGCAGGGCCCGGGAGAGGAGCACCTCGCGTTCGAGCTTCGGAACGGCCGCGGCCTTGGTCTCCAGCAGCGCGTCGCGGACGCCTAGCAGCCGCCGGTGCAGTGTGACCCCGGCGCCGGTGCGCACCGGCAGCCACCGGGCGGCGACGGCGAGTACGGCACCGGCCGCGATGACGATCAACCCGAGCTGGGCGTAGCCGACGGTCAGCGCCAGGAGGACGGTGAGGAACAACCCGTAGAAGCAGATCCGCAGGCCGACGCGGGTCAGCTTGCCGGGCAGCCGGGAGTGCCAGCGGCGGTCGACCACGCTGTCCTCCAGCGCGTCCCGCACGGTTTCGATCCCGATTCGCGCGGAGCGGATCTCCGTCAGCAGGACCGACTCCCGCTCGTCCGGCAGCAGGGCGTCGAACACCGCGCGTTCGAACGCGGTCAGCTGCTCGTCCGGCGGATTGCGGCGGACGAGCCGCCAGGCGGTCAGCTCGCCGGGCTCCTCGCTCACCCAGAGGTAGTTCCGGACCGCGAGATCGATCACCGTGGCGGCGAGGTCGACGGCGTCGGCACGCCCCGTGAGGACGGTTCCGACCTGCCCCGGCAGCACGCCGTCGGGTGACGCGAACGCGGCTTTGTCGTCCTTCCCGGTGAGCAGCCGGACCGGGAGGGCGCCGCCGGGCCACCTGTCCCGCCTTCGCAGCAGGACCAGCGCGACGGCGGCCCCGACGAGGGCGAGCGCGAAGCCGCCCCAAGCCCAGCCGACCGGGGCGGTGAGCACGAAAGCGCCGGCGAAGGTCTTCGACGGCTCCAGCCGCGCGTTCGCCGGGACGGTGCCGCCGGGCAGCTCGACCGAGATCTCCATCCGCTGCCCGGCCGCGAGACCCTGCTGGCTGAACCGGGTCAGCCCGGAGTGCGCGATCTGGGCCGTCCCGCAGTGCGCGCGCGACCCCTCGGGACCGGCGTAGCAGGTGACCGCGTTCGGGATGGCAGGAGCGGCGAAGCTCGCGCGCACGAGTTCGAGACGGCTGTCCCAGCCGCCCGCGAGCTGCCAGGCGACCCGCGTCAGGCCATCGGATTCGGAGACCGCACCGTCCACTGTGTACCGGACGATCGAGGTGCCACCCTTGAGCTTGACGGTGAACGCGTCGTCGGTCAGCTCGGAGCTGCCCGCGCCCTCGATGACGACGTCCCGGACGCCGATGATCCGGTCGCGGTCGCGCGGGGCCGCCGTGCGGAGCGGGATCCGGCGCGTCATCGTCCCCTCGCTCGGCACGGACACCGCCTCGACGACCGACAGCGCGCCGTCGCGTTCCACCTTGAGCGAGATCTCCGCGCTGTTCGGCAGCGAGGGCAGCTGCGGTTCCCCTTGTGCCTGCGCCGGTGCCGCTCCCAGCACCAGAAGCAGACCGGCCAGCAAGAAGATCTTCACGTCAGGCGGGGACCGGTTCCGGGCGGATCGAGCGCAGGTGCCCGGATTCGGCGAGCAGACCGTCCAAAGCGGACAGGAACGACGGCAGGTGCGCGGCGAACCGGCGCAGGTCCCGATCGCCTTCCAGACCGCCGAACCAGTACAGCCCGGCCGAACCGTCCGCCGACGGGTCGAGCCCCTCGAACGTCCGGAGCCACTGTTCGGTGTCACCGAGCACGATGGCGTACGGCAGCGACCGGGAGAACACCATTTCCCGGTCCGCCAACGGAATGGCGTCGACCTTGACGGTGTGCAGGTATTCGAGCAGCCCGCGCACCTGGCCGACCAGACGCCTGCCGCGCGAAGTGCGCGGCGGCACCCACGAGGCCCCCAGCAGCGTGGCGACCCCGGCGAGCGCGACCGCGACGCCGAGCAGCGCGTGCCCGGCGGTGAACGTCAGGACCGCGGTGCCCACGAGGCCGAGCGTGACCAGGCCGATCCCCACGAAGGTGAGCTTGCTCTTGCCCTTGTCCGGGCGGCGGGAGAACCAGCCCTTGCGCACCACGTCCGCGTACATCGCCTCGCCGGCGACGCGGAGGTCGACGGTGCCGCGGCCGCGGAGTTCCGACAGCAGCACGGAATCGGTGCCCTCGGGCAAGATCGCGGTGTAGATCTCGCGCTCGAAGGCGACGAGGTGCTCGTCCGGCGCGTTGCGGCGGGCGATCTGCCAGTCGACGGTGCCGGCGCCCCGGACCTCGGAGATCCACAGGTAGTTGCGGACCGCGAGGTCGACCACCGTGCCGCTGACGTCGACGACGTCGACCGTCCCGTCCACGACCGTGCCGACCTGACCGGGCAGGACGCCGTCGGGCGAGGCGAAGGAGACTCGGTCACCTTCGCGCATGAGGACGTCGACCGGGCCGGTGCCGGCGAGGAGCGCGCCCTTGTCGCGACGGCGCAGGAACAGGATGACCAGCGCGCCGAGGATCAGGAACAGCGCCAGCGCGCCGAAACCGATGCCGACGAGGGTCGTGAGGGCGAACGCGCCGCCGACCGAGGCGATCTGCTCGAAGCGCGCGTTCGCGGGCACGGTGCCCGCCGGGAGCTGGACGGCGAGGTCGACCCGCTCCCCGGCCGCGAGCTTGTCCTGTTCGATGCGGACGACGCCGCTGTGGTCGGTCTCCGCGAGCGAGCACTGCCTGTCCGAGCCGAGCGGCCCGGCGAAACAGTCCACTGTGGGCATTTCGCGCGTCGGCGCGCCGAACGAAGCGGACACCCGCGACAGTTCGCCGTCCCAGCCGCTCGCGACCTGCCAGCGCACCTGCTGCGCGCCGTTGACGTCCGCGACCGCGCCGTCCACTTTGTACTTGAGGGTGGACGCGCCGCCGTCGAAGGTGGCGACCAGCTGCTCGCCGTTCGACTCGGTCTTGCCCGCCCCCTCGACCGAGACGTCACGGACCCCGTAGACGCGATCCTGCTCTTCACCCGCGGGAACCTTCAGCGGGATCCGCCGGACCAGATGCTGTCCACCCGGGACGGTCACCTGCTCGGTGATCGACACCGATCCGTCGCGTTCCACCTTCACCGCGACGTTCACGGCCGACCCGCTCGGCGGCTGGAGCAGCCCGAGCTCACCGCGCGCGCCGAGTTGCGGCGGCTTCGGCAACTGCGGCGCGTTCGTCAGCGAAGGGCCCGCCGCGGGCGCCTCCGGCACATTCGTATCCGACGGCGGGGCCATCAAGGCCGAGCTCGCCGCGACGGCCACGATCGCCGTCCCCCATTTCGTCAACACAGCCACACACTCTAGGCCAGCCGATCTATGCTGACCGCCGAAACGCCGAATCCGCCACCTGGGCGAACGGCGTTGCCGAACCGCATGGGGGATCCACTCGATGAACCAGCAGCCGCCCGGCGCGCCTGATCCGCGGCGCCGGCCGACTCCGCCACCTCCGGGGCGACCCGGACAGCCGGGGCCACCCCGGCCGCCGCAGGGTGGCCGTCCACTCCCGCCGCCGGGGGCCCGTCCGCTGCCGCCGCGTGGCGGTCCGCAGGGCAGGCCGCCGGTGCCGCCGCCGAACCGGCCGGGCCCCGGTGGCCAGACGCCGCCCGGCCGTCCCGGGCAGCCGGGGCATCAGCCGCCGCCGGGTCCCGGGCGGCCGCCGATCCCGCCGCCGCCGATCTCCCAGCCGACGCCGATCCCGCCGCCGTTCCGGCCGGGACCGCCGAGCGGCGGGATGCCGCTGCCCCCGCCGGGCGCGGCTCCGTTGCCGCCGCCGCAGATCGGCGCGCCGATGCCGTTCCAGCCCGGCGCCGTCGGTCCGCCGCAGCTTCCTTACGGTCCGCGTTTCGCGCCGCCCGCCTTCGCTCCTTACGGGGGCTATCGCGCGAAGAAGTCGAACGGCGGTGTCATCGCCGCCGTCGCGATCGTGGCCGTGATGGCTGTGCTCGGCGGGCTGCTCATGGTGATCACCATCGCGAACGGCAAGTCGAAGCACGTCGCGGACGCCGGGTATTCGAGCTATTCGTCGTACCCGACGACATCGTCCTCTTCGGACTCCACGACGACGACCACGTCCGGTGGCACGTCGGCGACGACCACCGGCCGTTCACGGGATTCGACCGCCTCGCGGGAGACGTCGGCGGGCTCGACCCGGGAGACCTCGGCCAGCCGCGCCCCGTCCGGTCCGCAGCCGCACCACAAGCTGGCGGACAACCCGTTGTGGCTGGACAACAAGGTCGGCCTGCCGAACCAGGCGTGCAACCTCTCGCGCTGGGCGACCAACCCGGACGCGTCGGCCGCGTTCTTCGAGAGCGCGCGGCCCTGTCTGGACAGTGTCTGGCAGCAGGTCATGGGCTACACGCAGCTGCCGTTCCGGGTCCCGACCGTGAAGTACCCGTCCGGCAAGAACTGGTCGAGCCCGTGCGGTGACGCCAACGGCGGCTCGGTGGCGGCGTTCTACTGCTCGCAGAACGAGACGCTGTACATGCCGTACGAAGGCCTTCAGCCCAGCCAGTACGGCAACCGGCCGGGCGTCTACCTGGCCGTCTTCGCCCATGAGTACGCGCACCACATCCAGGCGCTTTCCGGGATCTCGGAGGCCTATTGGGACGCGCGGTACGACGCGGGCATCGACTCGGCGGCGGGGCTGGAGATGTCACGGCGCAACGAGCTTTCGGCGCAGTGCCTGTCCGGGACGTTCCTCGGCTCGACGGTGGGCCGCGGCGGTTCGGTCGATCAGGCGATGTACCGCGACGCCTGGCAGACCCAGGACCGAGGCGACCACAACGGCGGCCCGCGCGACCACGGCTCCGACGCGCACGCGGTCTCGTGGTGGCAGCACGGCGCACAGAAGAACCGGATGTTCGAGTGCAACACGTGGGCGGCGAAGTCCTCCGACGTGTCCTGACGTCGCTGCCCGCTCGCTTCCGCTGCCTGGGCAAGTCCGTGAAGGACTCCTTGAGGGACTCTGGGTCCCTCAAGGAGTCCTTCACGGAACGGCGGAAGCTCAGCTCGGCGGGGTGAAGGGGTTTTCCGGTTCCGGAGGGGTCTCCGGCTGCGGCGGGGTGACCGGCGCGGCGTACTGCCCCGGCGCGTACTGCCCCGGTGCGTACTGCGCGACGGAAGCGGGCTGCGGCTGCAGCTTCGCCTGGTCCCGCCGCCGACGCTCCGCCAGCACCGCCGACAGGTACGCCCACGACGGCACGCCCGGCGGCACCGGCGCCCCGATCTCCCCGGCGACCTGCTGCGCGAGCCCGTACCCGAGCGCCTCGGCCGCTTCGGGCCGCAGCTCGCTCGTGCGGCTCAGGTACTGGCGGACGGCCAGCGCGAGGTCGTTCGACAGCCGGGTCAGGTCCAGCTGCGAAGCCCAGTACGCCAGCTGCGGCGGCATCCCGACGTACGGCGTCCGCGAGGCGGGCATGCGCTCGCGGATCACCAGGGTGCCGGCGAGGTAGTCGCCGACGCGGCGGCCGTCGGGCGACAGCAGCGACGTGACCACCGCCACGACGCCGAGCAGGCCCAGCGCCCAGAAGTCGATGAAGAACCCGGCGAGCCCGCGGACCAGCGCGTGCCGGAACCGGGCCGGGCCGCCGTCGGTGCGGACCACGCGCAGGCCGAGCGCCATCTTCCCGAGGGTGCGCCCGCGGCTCAGGGTCTCGAAGACCACCGGGTAGCCGACCATGATCAGCACGAGGGTCACCAGGAACAGGGTCAGCGCCAGCGCCTCGTCACCGAACGCGGCGACCTGGCTCAGCACCAGCACCGCGATGAACAGCGTGAACAGCTGGAGGGCGACGTCGATCATCATGGCGAGCCCGCGGCTGGCCAGTTTCGCCGCGCGCATGTCCAGGACGACGGCCTCGCCGGTGACGAGATCGGACTCTTGTTCCACCCGGCAAGCGTAGTGACGAATAGGCTGGGCGACCAAAGACGATCGCCGGGAGGGGTTCCGAGTTGGACGTGGACGTGTTCGTCGCCGCGCACCAGGCCGAATGGGACCGGCTGCGTGAGCTCGTCGGCCGTGCCGGGAAACTCAGCGGACCGGACGCGGACGAGCTGGTGACGCTGTATCAGCGCGTCGCGACGCACCTGTCGATCATCCGCTCGGTCGCGCCCGACCCCGTGCTCGTCGCGCATCTGTCCGGGCTGGTCGCGAAGGCCCGCTCGGCCGTCACCGGCTCGCACAGTCCCGCCTGGCGTGAGGTCGCGCTGTTCTTCACCCACCGGTTCCCCGCCGCGCTGTACCTGAGCAGGCGCTGGTGGCTGGCGTCGGCGGCCGCGTCGATCGCGGTGATGGCGATCGCGGCGGTGTGGATCGCCGGTGACCCGCAGGTGCTCGCCTCGCTGGCCTCACCCGAGGAGTTCAAGGACCTGACGGCGCCGGGCGGGAAGTACGAGACGTACTACTCGTCCGATCCGGCGGGCTCCTTCGCCGCGCGCGTCTGGACCAACAACGCGTGGGTGGCCGCGACCTGCCTGTTCCTCGGCGTGGTGCTGGGCGTCCCGGTGATCTACGCGCTCTGGGCGAACTCGCTGAACCTCGCGATCGGCGCGGCGCTGATGTCGTCGGCCGGGCGGCTCGACGTGTTCTTCGGCCTGATCCTGCCGCACGGCATGCTGGAGCTGACCGCGGTGTTCGTCGCCGCCGGGACCGGGCTGAAACTCGGCTGGACGGTCATCGACCCGGGACGCCGTTCCCGGACGGCGGCGCTCGGCGAGCAGGGACGCTCGGTCGTGGTGATGGCGCTGGGGCTGACCGTGGTGCTGCTGATCTCCGGCGTGATCGAAGGTTTCGTGACGCCGTCGGGCCTGCCGACCTGGGCGCGCATCGGAATCGGAGTAATCGCCGAGGTCGCGTTTCTACTCTATGTGTTCATCGTCGGGCGCCGGGCCGCGAAAGCGGGCGAAAAGGGTGATGTCGACTGGCGATACGCTGGTGATTCTCGACCGGAAGCGGGCTGACCTGGTTAGCTCCTCCCATGGGGAGAAAACGTTTACGCGTATTCGCGATAGTCGTCCTGTCAGTACTCGCCTCGACGCTCCTCGTCGGCGCTTCCCAGGCCAAAACGGCCTCCGCGCCTTCGGGCAAACTGAACTGGGTGGTGAGCGTCGGCGGATTCCGCACCGACGCCGACCGCAACTACGTCCGGCTCGGTTATCTCGTGTTCAACCCGGCCGACAACACCGTCGCGCACAATTTCTGGACCTGGAACCAGGCGGATTTCCCTGCCCCGGTCAACAGCGGCGACGTCTACTACTGCGGCGACTGGGCGCCGGGATCCAATCCCCGCAACAACTGCCCGATCAAGACCGCGCCAGGGTTCACCGGTGAACCGAACGGTCACTTCACCGGCACCTACTCCCAGAATTCCGGGCAGGTGGCCATCACCTGGACCAGCAGCACCGTCGACGGCACGACCACCCCGGTGAACCTCACCGAGACCTGGTCGGTTTCGGAGACACGGCCCGGGCTCGGCCGGATGCGGCTGGCCGGCGACAACTACTCGATCAGCAGCGGAATCGCCTACGGCAGCAACGCTTCCCTCGCGCAGACCAGCAAGGCTCCGATGAGCTCGGTCCGCGCGACCCAGCGGTCGTACCTGCTCGAAGGGCAGGGCGTGAACCGCCGCGCGATCACGAACTGGACCAGGGGAAGCAGCGGCGCCCTCGGCGTCGGCCCCGGGTGGAACAACTGCGACGACGGCTCGTGCCTCGGGTTCGTGCAGTACGACTCCGGCTGCGATCCGTCCTCCTGCTGTCCCGCCGGACCCGGCCACGCGGCGTGCGCGCAGAAGATCATCGACACCGGCGACAGGCGGTTCTACTACCTGAGCGACGCCTTCGGCGGACGGCGCAACAGCTACGAGTTCTGGTGCGAATGCCTGTCCTACAACGGTTGCTACCTCGGGAACAGTCACGTCCGCCCGCTGCTGCAGGTGATCGACGACGCGGGCGCGTTCCAGGGCTGGGTCGGTGCCGAGGTCAGCCCCGACCGGAGCGGCTCGCGGGACCCCTCGGGCGAGTACTACTCCAGTTTCGCGCTGGTGGCCTAGAACCGAGCCGGTACAGCTGGTCGTGAGTGGCGATTCGGGTTCTACTACGCCGAGTAGTTCAAGGCGGAGGTCGCTCGCTCCGTCTCTTCTCGTTGGACCGGCCCGCAGAGGATCTGCCCGGGAATCGCGTCG